>NZ_CP045318.1:3132359-3463331 GCF_009363255.1 Roseivivax sp. THAF197b
CGGGCATACGACCATGCTGCTGGGGGCCGCGCGCTATCTGGCTGCCACGCGCGATTTCGCGGGCTCCGTCGTGCTGATCTTCCAACCCGCGGAAGAAGGCCTTGGCGGCGCGCGGCGCATGATCGCCGAAGGCCTCTTCGAGAAATTCCCCTGCGACGAGATCTACGGGATGCACAACGATCCCAACACCGATCCGGGCATCGTGACCGTGACGCCCGGCCCCGCCATGGCGGGGGCCACCTTTTTTGACATCAAGGTGAAAGGCACCGGCAGCCACGCCGCGATGCCGCACCAGTCCCGCGATCCCATCGTGATCGGCACCGCGCTGATCCAGCAGCTGCAAAGCGTGGTCAGCCGCAATACTCCACCGACAAAACCCATCGTCCTGTCGGTGACGAAGTTCAACGCGGGCTCGGCCTATAACGTCGTCCCGGATGACGCGACCATCGCGGGCACGATCCGCTATTTTCACCAGGAGGTCGCGGACCTTGCCGAGACGCGTATCCGCGAGCTGTGCGCGGGCCTCTCGCAGGCCTACGGCGTCGAAATCACGGCCGATCTGCGCAACGTCTTCGACGTACTGATGAACGATCCGGACCTGTCGAAAGCCTATGTGGCCGCGGCTCAGGATATCGTGGGCCAGGACAATTCCTTCGAGATCGACGACCAGATGACCGGCTCGGAGGATTTCGCCGACATGCTGCACGTCGTGCCCGGAGCCTATTGCCGGGTCGGCCATGCGGGCAACGTGCCGCTGCACAACCCGTCCTTCGTGCTCGATGACGAGATCCTGCCCATCGGCGCCTCGGTCTATGCGCGGATCGTCGAGACCCGCCTGAAGCACGACGCCTGATCCCTTTGCCCAACGCCGTCGCCCGAAAGGGCGCGGCGCCAAGGAGCCATTCCGATGACCGCCCCACTCGACCTGCCGTTTGACACCGACGAAATGCTGGACGGCCTGCGTCCCTGGATCGAAACCGAAAGCCCGACCTTCGATGCGGCGGCAGTGAACCGGATGATGGACCTCGTGCAGCACGAGATGGCGGCGCTGGGCGCGCGCGTGGAGCGTATCCCGGGGCGCATGGGGCTCGGCGACAGCGTTCGCGCGACCATGCCCCATCCCCGCGCGGGCGAAGGCGGCATCCTGCTTTTGGGGCATATGGACACCGTGCATCCGCTGGGCACCCTGAAGACCCTTCCCTTCAAGCGCGAGGGCGCGATCTGCACCGGGCCGGGCCTGATGGACATGAAGGGCGGCAATTACGTCTATCTCGACGCGCTGCGCAAATTGCTGGCCGCCGGGATCGACACGTCGCTGCCGGTCACGGTGCTCTTCACCCCCGATGAGGAGATCGGCACGCCCTCGACCCGCGCGCTGATCGAGGCGGAGGCCAAGCGCCACCGGTTCATCCTCGTGCCGGAACCGGCGCGTCCCGATGGCGGTGCGGTGATCGGGCGCTACGCCATTGCCCGGTTCAACCTGCAAACCCGCGGGCGCCCCAGCCATGCGGGTTGGGCGCTGGCGGACGGACGCTCCGCCATTGCCGAGATGGCGCGCCATGTGGCGATCATCGAGGGCATGACGACCGAGGATTGCACCTTCTCGCTCGGGGTTATCCATGCCGGGCAATGGGTGAATTGCGTCTCCAGCGTCTGCGACGCCGAGGTGCTGAGCATGGCCAAGACGCAGGAGCTGCTCGATGAAGGCGTCGAGAAGATGCTCGCGCTGAACGACGACAGCGGCGACGTCATCATGGAGGTTCGGCGCGGCGTCACCCGCCCCGTCTGGGAGCCGGATCAGCCCGGTACCATGGCGATGCTGGATCTGGCGAACGACATCGCCGGTGAGATCGGCTTCCAGATGACCGGCCAATCCGCGGGCGGCGGGTCTGACGGGAATTTCACCGGCTTTCTGGGCCTGCCGACGCTCGATTCCATCGGGGTGCGCGGCAAGGGGCTGCACACGCTGACGGAGCATATCGAGGTCGACAGCCTCGTTGAACGCGCGCGCTTGGCCGCGGGGCTCTTCACGCGGTTGGGCACCTGATGTCGGAGGCGCTGTCGCGGTCGATGGAAATCACGAAACACGTGGTCGAGACCGATCGCGGCGTCGTCGCCGCACAGCACCGTCAGGCCGCTGAAGCGGGCGCCAACGTGCTGGCCGCAGGCGGCGATGCGGTCGATGCGGCGGTGGCCTGTTCCTTTGTCTGCGGCGTGCTCGAGCCGTGGATGTCGGGACCCGCGGGCGGTGGCGGGGCGATGCATTGGCGCGCCGATACCAGCACAGCGCATGCGCTGAATTTCGGAATGTCGGCCCCTGCGGCGCTGGACGTCGCGGACTTCCCGCTCTCGGGCGACGGGCTCGCGGGTGATCTCTTCCCGTGGGAGCGCGTGGTGGAGGATCGCAACGTGCAGGGCGCGCGGGCGGTTGCGGTTCCGTGCGTGGTGGCCGGGCTTGAAGCGGCGCATGAAAGATGGGGGCGCATGCCCTGGGCAGAGCTTTTGCAGCCCGCCATCACCCATGCGCGGCGCGGCATGGAGGTCGATTGGTTCGCCGCCCTCATCATCGCAAGCGCCGCGCGCGATCTGGCGCAAGACCCGGATGCCGCAGCGCAATTCCTGGTCGAGGACAGGTTCCCGCGGTCCTTTTCCTGGACGGCGCAAGGCTCTGACCGGATCGATCAATCGCGCATGGCCGACAGCCTCGACATCCTCGCGCGCGAGGGTGCCGGGGCCTTGCACGGGGGCGATCTGGGGGCCGCACTCGCCGCTGATGTCGCGGCCAAGGGCGGCTACCTCAGCCGTGAGGATCTGGCCGCCGCGACACCGCGCTTCGAGACCCCGCTTAGGGTAGACTACCGCGATGCCCGGTTCGAGGTGCTGCCCGGTCTGACAGCCGGGCCGACCTTCGCCCATGCGCTGGCGCATCTGTCGGACGTTGCGCCCTCCACGCTGGATGAGGCGCGTCCCGCCCATGCGCGCGCACTTCTTTCGGCCTACCGGGATCGCCTGACAAACATGGGGCACGACGGCGAAATTCACGCAGCACCGGGATCGACGACGCATTTCTCCGTCGTGGACCGGGAGGGCAACATGGTCGCCCATACCCAGACCTTGCTGTCGGTCTTCGGCGCGCGGGTTGTCTCGCCCTCGACGGGGCTGCTCTTGAACAACGGGATCATGTGGTTCGATCCGGTGCAGGGGCGCCCCAATTCGCTGCAACCGGGTGCGCCCTGCCTCATGAATATCTGCCCGGCCCTTGGCCATGCGGGCGGCATGCGCGTGGCCTTCGGGGCGGCGGGCGGGCGCAAGATCGTCTCCGCCGTGGCCCAGCTTGCCGCGCTCTTCGCCGATTTCGGCATGGACCTCGGGGCGGCCTTCGCCACGCCCCGCATCGACGTCTCCGGCCCGGAGCGGATCGTGGCCGATGACGCGCTGCCGGACGCGGTGATCGAGGCCCTGCGCGCAGTTGCGCCCACCTCGACCGTGCGCCGGTCGGTCCTGCCCTACCCGTTTGCGATCCCGTCCGCCGTCTCGACGCGGGACGGGCGCCAGGCTGGTACATCCGAGGTCATGGCCCCCTGGGCCGATGCTGTTGCGGAGCCTGCGCGGTAATGCAAGGTCTCTCCGTCGCGTTCGGAGGAGCGGCAGCGCTGTCCGAGAGGCGCATTGCCCCCGCTGTCACGCAGGGATTTTCGCGCTGTCGCCACCCCGCCCGGCAGTCTTTGGCCCACACACGGCGACATTGGTGATAGCGTGACCGGATGACCCGACCCTTTCTGGACAATACCCGCGCCCGTCATCTGTTCCTCGATCTTCACATGCTGTTGCGGCCGGGTTCCGGGTCCGGCCGGGACAAGGATCTGGACGGGGTGCTGCACAGCCTCGGCTTCGTGCAGCTCGACAGCGTCAATACGCTGGCGCGCGCCCATGACCTGATCCTGTGGTCGCGGCGCGGACAATACAGGCCCGCCGCGCTCGAAAAAGCGGTCGCGCGGCATCGTTCCGCCTTCGAACACTGGACACATGATGCGGCGGTGATCCCGATGCCGTTCTACCCCGTCTGGCGGCTGAAATTCGCCCGGGATGAGGCGCGGATGCGGGCCCGGTGGTCGGATGCGCGCCGTCCGGGATGGGAGGCGGAGATCGACGCGGTCCTGAAGCATATCGACAATCACGGCGCGGCCTGCTCGCTCGATGTCGGCGACGTTGAGAAACGCGCCTCCTCGGGTTGGTGGGACTGGCATCCGTCGAAGACCGCGCTGGAATTCCTGTGGCGCTCCGGACGGCTGGCCGTGTGCCATCGCCGCGGATTTCGGAAGTTCTACGATCTCGCGGAACGGGTCATCCCCGAAGATTACCGCGCGCGCCGCATGGACGATGCGGAGATCGTCGATTGGGCCATGTCGGAGGCTCTCGCGCGGCTGGGCTTCGGCACCAGCGGGGAGCTGGCGGCCTTTTTCGACATCGTGACCCGAAGCGAGGCGCAGGCCTGGTGCGCAGAGGCGCTTGGCTGCGGGCGCATCATCGAGGCGGATATCGAGATGGCCGATGGATCTCGGCGCCGCAGCTTCACCACGGAAGCGCTCCTGGAGCATGTACATACCCTGCCCGCGCCGAGCACACGAGTGCGGCTGCTGTCACCCTTCGATCCGGCCTTGCGCGACCGCGCGCGGGCCGAGCGTCTGTTCGACTTCCATTACCGGATCGAGATCTTTGTGCCCGAGGCGAAACGCCAATACGGATATTACGTCTTTCCCGTCCTGCAGGGCGACCGCCTGATCGGCAGGCTCGACGTCAAACGCGCAGGCCAAGCGCTCGTCCTGCGCGCCTTTTGGCCGGAGCGTGGCGTGCGGATGGGCAAGGCGCGCACATCCGGCTTGATGTCGGAGCTGGACCGGGTCGCGCATTTGGCCGGGACGGACGAGATCCGATATTCGCCGGGCTGGCTGCGCGGCTGATCCGCCGGGCTACGGCGTGACGGGGGCAAGCGCGCGGGCCAGCGCAGCAGATCCACCCCGCGCGCCGCTCAGACCCGTGTCAGAACCAACGCGTTGCGCCTTGCCCGCCCCGCGTCATCCGCATTTGCTGTGCCCGCAGGAGGCGCAGGTCATGCAGCCCTCGACCATGCGCATCTCGTATTGGCCGCAGGAGGGGCAGGCCTTGCCGCGCGGCGCATCGAGATTGACCACCGCCGCCTGCGGGTCGGATTTGAGGCCCATGCCTTCGCCTTCGAGGAAGCCGATGGCAATGAGATGCTGTTCGATCACCCCGCCGATCGCGGCGAGGATCGAGGGGATGTATTTGCCCTTCACCCAGGCCCCGCCACGCGGATCGAAGACGGCCTTGAGTTCCTCAACCACGAAGGACACGTCGCCCCCGCGGCGGAACACCGCCGAGATCATCCGCGTGAGCGCCACGGTCCAGGCGAAATGCTCCATGTTCTTGGAGTTGATGAACACCTCGAAGGGGCGACGGCGTCCGCCGATCACCGTGTCGTTGATGGTCAGATAGATCGCGTGCTCGCTGTCGGGCCATTTCAGCTTGTAGGTTGCACCCTCCAGCGTCTGCGGCCGCTCCAGCGGTTCGGACATGTAGACGACTTCCGCGCTGCCGTCGCCCTCGGAGACGAGCACCGGCTTCTCGGCGCTTTTCGGCTCGGAATCCGACACGGACAGGACCGAGCCCGTCACATCGTTCGGACGGTAGGTGGTGCAGCCTTTGCAGCCCGTCTCGTAGGCCTGCATGTAGACGTCCTTGAAGTCCTCGAAGCTGATATCCTCGGGGCAGTTGATCGTCTTCGATATGGAGCTGTCGACCCATTTCTGCGCCGCCGCCTGCATCTTGACGTGATCGAGCGGGCTGAGCGTCTGCGCGTTGACGAAATGGGCGGGCAGCTCGGCGTTCGTGCCGAACTTCTCGCGGTAGAGGTTCACGGCGTAATCCACGACCTCCTCTTCCGTGCGGGTCCCGTCCTTCTGCAGCACCTTGCGGGTGTAGGAATAAGCGAAGACGGGCTCGATCCCCGAGGACACGTTGCCCGCGTAAAGGGAAATGGTGCCGGTGGGCGCGATGGAGGTCAGAAGCGCGTTGCGGATGCCGTGTTCGCGGATCGCGTCGCGCACATCCTCATCCATGTTCATCATGTTGCCCGAGGCGAGATAGGCGTCGGCATCGAAGAGCGGGAACGGCCCCTTCTCCTTGGCAAGCTCCACCGAGGCGAGATAGGAGGCCCGCGCGATCTGCTTCAGCCAGGCTTCGGTCTGGGCCGCCGCCTCGTCCGAGCCATAGCGCAGCCCCAGCATCAGGAGAGCATCGGCCAGCCCCGTGACGCCGAGGCCGATACGGCGCTTGTTCTGCGCTTCCTGCCGCTGCGCCTCGAGCGGGAAGCGCGAGGCGTCGACCACGTTGTCCATCATGCGAATGGCGGTCGCCACGATGGTGTCGAGGCGTTCGGGATCCAGCTCGGCATTTGCCTCGAACGGATCCGTCACCAGCCGCGCGAGGTTCACCGATCCCAGAAGGCAGGCGCCATAAGGCGGCAGCGGCTGCTCGCCGCAGGGATTGGTGGCCGCGATGGTCTCGACGTAGTTGAGGTTGTTGGCCTCGTTGATCCGATCGATGAAGATCACGCCCGGCTCGGCGTAATCATAGGTCGCCCGCATGATCCGGTTCCACAGGTCGCGCGCCTTGAGCGTGCGGTAGACCTTGCCGCCGAATTCCAGATCCCAGTGCGCATCGGCCTTCACCGCCTCCATGAAGGGATCGGTGACGAGAACCGAAAGGTTGAACATGCGCAGGCGCGCAGAATCGGCCTTGGCGGAGATGAAATCCTCGATATCCGGATGATCGCAGCGCATCGTCGCCATCATCGCGCCGCGGCGCGAGCCCGCGGACATGATCGTGCGGCACATCGCGTCCCAGACATCCATGAAGGACAGCGGTCCCGAGGCATCGGCGGCCACGCCTTCCACCAGCGCGCCCTTGGGCCGGATCGTGGAGAAATCGTAGCCGATGCCCCCGCCCTGCTGCATGGTCAGCGCGGCCTCCTTCAGCATGTCGAAGATACCACCCATCGAATCGGGAATGGTGCCCATGACGAAGCAGTTGAAGAGCGTCACCGAACGGCCCGTACCCGCACCCGCCGTGATGCGACCCGCGGGCAGGTACTGGAAATCCTCGAGTGCGGCATAGAACCGGTCTTCCCAAGTCTTGGGATCGTCCTCGACCTCGGCCAAGGAACGCGCGATCCGACGCCAGGTCGCTTCCACATCGGTATCGATGGGGGTGTCGTCCGCCTCCTTCAGGCGGTATTTCATGTCCCAGATCTGCTCGGCGATGGGGGCGGCGAAACGGCTCATGGTGATGATTCTCTCACGGCTGCGGCAGGACAGGGGTTATCCACAAGGGTTTGAAGACCGTCGCGGAGGGACCACAATATAGGCCAAGGAGATGGCATTTGCCATCACGAATTGCCGCGCTTTTCCGGGGGGATCATGGGGCAGGACGTCACACATCTGATGAAGCTGAGCGCCGGGACCGAAAGCGTCGAGACGCTGAGCCGGTGGCAGGCTTCCGCGCGCGCCAAGGGGGCTGATGGGTTGCCCCGTCACGTCACCCGGATGTGGCCCAAGAAGGAGGCGGAGATCCTCGCTGGCGGCTCGATCTACTGGGTCATCAAGGGCTTCATCCAGTGCCGCCAACGCATCCTGCGCCTCGACGAGGTCACGCGCGAGGACGGCATACGCCGCTGCGCGCTGGTGCTCGACCCGGAATTGGTGCGCGTGGCCCCAGCACCACGGCGCCCGTTTCAAGGCTGGCGCTATCTCGATCCCGAGGATGCGCCGGGCGATCTGGCGCCCGCGCGCGCCGAGGACGATGATCTGCCGCCGGAGCTCGCGGGCGCGCTGGCCGAAATCGGCGTGCTCTGAGCCATCTGCCCTGCGACGCGCCCGGACCGGACCGGGGCGAGGGGGCCGTCTGCCCCCTCGCGCTCCCCCGAGAGGTATTTCCGGTCCGGTCGTGACAGGGCGTGGTCCTGTCATGTCGACCTGGGACACGCGGGCGGTGGGATCGCGGTGTGCCCATGGCCAGAGGTCTGTGCGCAGGGGAACACCGGCGCGTCTGGTCTTTCGGGCCCCAGCGCATAGGTTTGCCACAACGCAACGCTTTCGAGACGCGAGGATCACCATGAGCTACACGCCCCCTGAAGTCTGGACCTGGGATGCCGAGAATGGCGGCACTTGGGGCAGTCTGAACCGCCCCATCGCAGGCGCCACGCATGACAAGGAGCTGCCGGTCGGCAAGCACCCCTTCCAGCTCTACTCGATGGGCACGCCCAACGGCGTGAAGGTCACGGTGTTGTTCGAGGAGCTGCTGGAAGCGGGCATAAGCGAGGCCGAATATGACGCCTGGCTCATACGCATCGGCGATGGCGATCAGTTCGGCTCTGGCTTCGTCGAGGTCAATCCGAACTCGAAGATCCCCGCCCTCGTGGATCGCTCCGGCGACACACCGATCCGGGTTTTCGAATCCGTCGCGATCATGATGCACCTGGCCGAGAAGTTCGGCGCGTTCATGGGGCGCCCGGAGGACCGGCCGGAATTGCTGTCCTGGCTGATGTGGCAGATGGGATCGGCCCCCTTCCTCGGCGGCGGGTTCGGGCATTTCTACGCTTACGCGCCGGAGCCGATGGAATATCCGATCAACCGCTACGCGATGGAGACCAAGCGCCAGCTCGACGTGCTCGACAAGCATCTTGCCGACAAGGACTTCATGCTGGGCAATGAGTATTCCATTGCCGACATGGCGATCTGGCCCTGGTATGGCCGCATGGTGCAGGGACAGGCCTATAATGCGGGCAAGTTTCTGTCGGTGCATGAATACAAGAACGTCATTCGCTGGGCCGACGCGATCGAAGAGCGTCCGGCGGCACGGCGGGGCCGCATGGTCAACCGCACCATGGGCGAGCCGCACGAGCAGCTCCACGAACGTCACGACGCGTCGGATTTCGAGACCCGGACGCAGGACAAGATCGGCACCGAGTGAGCGAAACGGCCAACGCGGCCCAGCAGGATTTCTGGGGCGGGGATCCCGGACGGCGCTGGGTCGCGCATCATCGCGACCTCGATATCCTGCATGACGTGGTGCGCGCGCGGCTGATCGCGCGCGCGAACCTCTCGGTCGGCGCGAAGGTGCTCGACGTGGGCTGCGGCGGCGGCGCGACCACCCTTTCGGCTGCGCGCGAAGTGAGCGCGACGGGGCATGTGGACGGCATAGACATCTCTCAGCCGCTGCTTTCCGTGGCCGAGGCCGCGCGCAAGGCCGCCGCACTCGATCACGTGAGCTTTCACCATGCGGACGCGCAGACCTACCCCTTCGCGGCGCGCTATGACGTGATCCTGTCGCGCTTCGGCGTGATGTTCTTCGACGATCCGGTCGCGGCCTTCGCCAATCTGCGCCGCGCCCTGACCCCGGGCGGACGCTTCGTCGCGGCCACCTGGGCCGCCGCCCAGCACAACCCGTGGTTCTCGACCGCACGCAAAGCCGCGGTGGCGCGCCTCGGCGCGCCTGCGCCCGGCGATCCCGACGCACCGGGTCCGATGGCGCTGCAAGACCCGGACCGCGTGCGCCAACTACTAACCGATGCGGGCTTTCAGAACATAGACGTGGCGCCCGAGGATATCGTCCTGCACCACCCCGAAGGCTGGGACGCGGCGCTGCGGCTTCTGCCCGCCATTGGCCCCATCGCGGGTATCATGCGCGAACGGTCGGGCACAGGCGAGGACCTGGATGCGATCCTTTCGGACATGCGCACGCGCTGGAGCAGCTACCTGACAGCCGACGGGCTGCGCCTTCCCGCCCGCATCAATCTCGTGACGGCAACGCGCTGATCCGCGCCACCCGCGCGTCCCACCTGCGGTCCTTGCGCCAACCCGATGTTACGACCGGACCATAAATACCTCCGGAGAGCGCGAGGGGCTGGCCCCTCGCTCCGCCCCCGCCACAAGAAAAAGGCCGGTCCCGAAGAACCGGCCCTTCTCAAACGCACGATGGCCCGCCTTACTGAAGCGCGCCCATCACCGCCTCAACCGCGTCGCCGCCATCGAGGGTCGTGACACCGTCGAGCCAGCCTTCGACGACACCGGTATTGGCCGACATCCAGGCGGTCGCGGCCTCGTCCGGGTCGGTCCCGTCATTCAGGATCGCGCCCATGATCTCGTTTTCCATCGCCAGCGTGAATTCGAGGTTCTGCAGAAGCGTGCCCACATTCGGGCACTCTTCGACCAGACCCGCGCGGGTGTTGGTGTAGACCGTCGCACCACCCAAGTTCGGGCCGAACCAGTCGTCGCCGCCTTCGAGATAGGTCAGGTCGAAATTGGCGTTCATCGGATGCGGTTCCCAGCCGAGGAAGACGATCGGCTCGTCGCGATCGGACAGACGGCCCACTTGCGCCAGCATGCCCTGTTCGGAGCTTTCGCGGATCGAGAACTCCGACAGGCCGAAGGCATCGGCTTCGATCATGTCGAGGATCAGGCGGTTGCCGTCATTGCCGGGCTCGATGCCGTAGATCGTCTCGTCCAGCGCATCGGCATTGGCGGCGATCGCCTCGAAGCTGTCGATGCCGAGGGCGGCACCGGCGGCATTCGTCGCCAGCGTGTATTTCGCACCTTCGAGGTTCGCGCGCACGGTCTCGACGGTGCCTGCCTCGCGGTAAGGGGCGATATCGTTTTCCATCGTCGGCATCCAGTTGCCGAGGAAGATGTCGATGTCGCCATCGGCCATCGAGGTGTAGGTCACCGGCACGGACAGGACCTTGGTTTCGGTCTCGTAGCCCAGCGCCTCCAGCACGACAGTGGTCGCGGCGGTGGTGGCGGTGATGTCGGTCCAGCCCACATCCGCGAAGGTCAGCTCCGAGCAAGCCTCCTGGGCCTGCGCCGCACCAGCAGCAAGGCCCAAGGCAAGGATGGAGGTGAGGGTCGTTTTCATGGTCATACTCTCCCAAATTTCGGGGTTAGCCGTCATGGCGCAGATCATGCGGGTTTTGACTCGCGAGTCAAAGAGGTTTCCGGCATCACGACGCGCATGGCTGCAAGCGACTGATATCTCGTAAAAAAGAGGCGATCACAGATCGAGGAGCGCGATCATTTCGGCCAGCGTCGCGCGGTCCTGATCGGTCAGATCCGCCTTGCGCGCGCGGAACAGCGTCGCCTGGCTTTTCAGGATCGGCTCTTCGCTCAGAACCTTCAGATGATTGGCGCGCAGCGTCTCACCCGTCGAGGTGATATCGGCGATGGCTTCGGCGGTCAGGTTCTTCACCGTGCCTTCGGTCGCCCCCTGGCTGTCGACCAGCGCGTAATCCGCGACACCGCCGTCGCGCAGGTGATCCCGCACCAGCCGGTGATACTTGGTGGCGATCCTCAGCCGGAAGCCATGCCGCGCCCGGAAGGCCGCCGCGGCCGCATCCAGATCGTCCAGCGTCTCGACATCCACCCAGGCCTGCGGCACGGCCAGGATCAGGTCCGCATGACCGAATCCCAGCTCGGCCAGCGGTTCGACCTTCTGGTCCCACTGCACCAGCTTTTCGCGGACGAGATCGGTGCCCGTGACGCCAAGATGAATGCGGCCCGCCGCCAGTTCGCGCGGGATCTCGCCCGCAGACAGAAGAACCAGCTGCACGCCGTCGATGCCCTCGACAGCACCCGCATATTCCCGCTCGGAGCCTGTCCGGCTCAGCGTGATGCCGCGCGCGCCGAACCACTCGAACGTCTTTTCCATCAACCGGCCCTTGGAGGGCACGCCCAGTTTCAGGCTCATGCCACGCCCTCCAGAAGCAGGGTCAGGTCGGGCCGGATCACGCCGCCCACGGCCGGAATTGACCGGCCGGCACCCAGCCGGGCGGTCAGCGCATCATAGCGCCCGCCGGTGGCCAGAGGCGGCAGATCGACCCGTGTCTCCGACGCGAATCCGAAGACGAAGCCGTCGTAATATTCCATCGAGGTGCGCCCGTAGGAGGCCTCGAACCCGAGCGCGTCCACATCCACGCCCCGCGCCGAGAGGGCTTCGCAGCGCCGTTCGAACCGGGCGACCGCGGCGCGCAATTCCGGCGCATCCATCGCGATATGCTTGAGATGCTCGAGCGCGAAGGGGCACGTCTCGGAGACCGACAGCAATTCGTCGATCATCCCGAGCTCGGACTTGGAGAGCGGCGGCTCCTTGGCGTCCGCCCGCAGCGTCTCGATCCGGGCTGCGATCTCGGCCTCGCCCCGAAGCCCGATCAGCGGGCCCGCCCCCTCCATCGGATCTGCCGCGGCCAGAAGGGCGGCACGCGCATCGGATACGGGCGTCCGGCCCGCGTAACGGTTCAAGAGCGCCCGGAAGCGCCGGGGCCGCCAGATATGCCGCATCAGGGCGGCGCGGCGTGCCTCGGAGGTGCGCAGGCCCGCCACGGCCGCGGTCAGGATGCCGATATCGCCCGTGACCGCGCGCACGGGGATATCGCCCAGCGCCTCGGCAATCGCGACGAACACTTCCGCATCGGCGGCCTCGGGATCGGCCCGATCGAAGACCTCGTAGCCCACCTGCTGGTATTCCGATGCGCGTTCGGGGTGGTCCTCCTGGCGTCGGAAGACCTCGCCGGCATAGGTGTAACGCGCAGGTTCCGCCCCACCCGCCATATGCATCTGCACGACGGGCACGGTGAAATCGGGCCGCAGCATTTGCTCGCCCCGTACGGGGTCCTGGGTGACATAGGCGCGCGCGCGGATATCCTCGCCGTAAAGGTCGAGCAGCGTCTCGGCCGGTTGCAGGATGGCGCAGTCGATGACAGCCGCGCCGCGGGCAGCGGCGAACCCGTCCCTGAGCGCCATGGCCCGGTCGCGCGCGGCCCCTGCGACGTCCTGGCTCATCGCTGACTGTCCAGGATCTCTTGCACCTTGGCGACCATCTCGGCCCGCGGCACTTCGAATTGCGACGGCCGTTCCTGCCATTCCTCGAGCGTGGCGGTCTCGGCGATCTTGGCCCCGAGGATCAGATCCTTGATCTGCACCTTGGCCTGATCGAATTCATCCGAACCCGCGATGATCGCCACCGGAGAGGCGCGCTTGTCCGCATATTTGAGCTGGTTGCCGAAATTCTTCGGATTGCCGAGATAGACCTCGGCGCGGATGCCTGACGCGCGCAGCTCCGCCACCATCGCCTGGTAATCGGCCATGCGGGCGCGGTCCATGACGGTCACGACGACCGGTCCCGCAGCCTCGCTGCCAAGGCGGCCCTTCTCGCGGAGCGCGGCGAGCAGCCGGTCGACCCCGATGGAGACGCCCGTTGCCGGCACGGCCTGCCCGGTGAAGCGCTTGACCAGATCGTCATAACGTCCGCCGCCCGCAACCGAGCCGAATTGCCGCTTGCGGCCCTTCTCGTCGAGGATCTCGAAGGTAAGCTCCGCCTCGAAGACGGGCCCGGTGTAGTAGCCCAAGCCCCGCACGACGGACGGATCGATGATGATGCGGTCCGGGCCGTAGCCCTGGGCGGCGAGCAGATCCGCGATCTGCGACAGCTCCTGCACGCCCTCGGCGCCGACGGGGCTTTCGCCCACGGCACCGCGCAGGTTCGCCAGCGTCTCCTCCGCGCTCGCCCCACGGGAGGTCAGGAAGGCGATGACCGGCTCGGCTTGCGCGGGCTCCAGCCCGACACCGTCGATATAGGCGCCCGACGCGTCGAGACGGCCCTTGCCCAGAAGCTCGCGCACGCCCGCTTCGCCGACCTTGTCGAACTTGTCGATGGTGCGCAGCACGGCGTCGCGGGTGGCGTCCTCCGCCACACCCATCGCCTCCAGCACCCCGTTCAGCACCTTGCGATTGTTGATCCGCACCACGTAATCGCCGCGCGGAATGCCAACCCCCTCCAGCGCGTCACACAGCATGGCGCAGATCTCGGCATCAGCGGCGACCGAAGGCGCGCCCACCGTATCCGCATCGCATTGATAGAACTGCCGGTAGCGGCCCGGGCCGGGCTTTTCGTTGCGCCAAACAGGCCCCATCGCGTAGCGCCGGTACGGCGTCGGAAGGTCGTTGCGGTGCTGCGCGTAGACCCGGGCGAGCGGCGCGGTCAGGTCATAGCGCAGGGCGAGCCAATCGCCCTTGCCGTCTTCTTCGCCTTCCTGCCAGGCGAAGACGCCCGCATTGGGCCGGTCGACGTCCGGAAGGAACTTGCCCAGCGCCTCGACGGTCTCCACGCCCGCGCTTTCCAGCGCATCGAAGCCGTACATGTGGTAGACTTCGGCAATCCGGGCGAGCATGGCCTGCCGCTCGGTCACCTCGGCGCCGAAGTAATCCCGGAAGCCTTTCGGCGTCTCCGCCTTCGGACGGGGCTGTTTCTTCACTTTGGCCATGGTGTAAGCCTCGGGCTGACAGGGGGTGTTTCCGCGCGGCATTCCCTAGCCCCTCTGCATGTCGGGGGCAAGCAACCCAAGCCACGGAGTGATCATGACCGACCAGATCGACCGGATCGAGGAACGCCTCGCCCATCTCATCGCCCAGATCGACGACCTGTCCGACGTCGTCGCCCGGCAGGACCGCACCATCGACACGCTGACCGCGCAGGTGGCCCGGCTGATGCAGCGCGAGGCTACGCGAGAGGCCGACAATTCCGGCGCGCATCTCTATGCGGATGAACGGCCCCCGCATTACTGAAGTCGCCATGCAAAGACCTGGATGACTTCCGGCCTGACCACGCTCCCTTCGAGCGGGTTGGACGTTGCGCTGCATCCCTGATGCATTTGCATGTCACCTGAAGCGCAGCATTGGCCGGAAGACACCCCGACCCTACCGAAGGTCCGGGTGCCGCGTCTGGCCCTGTCCGAGCCCTCCTTTGCCACCCGGGCGGGTCCCGCAGGCAGGCCCGGGCGCGCGGGTGACGCGCAGGCCGCCTCGCCCCTCTTCACCTTTCCCGAAAACCGCCGGGGTTCGGGGCAGCGCCCCGTCACGCCGACTGATCCTCACAGGATCAGACGGCCAGACATGTGCCCGCGGTACGCGGGCTCAATTGGATGCGATGTCGATCGCGGCCACGTCGCCGTCATGCAGGAAGGCGTTCATCCAGCGGGCGGCGCCTCCGAAGCTTTCATAGACGGTCACGAACACGCTGGTTCGGTCGAGCCGCGCCAGGCGCGCGCCACATGGCGCGTTGCGACCCACGCGGCAGACCCGCGATTTCACATCCTTGTAGGCGCTATCCGTGGCGGTCATCGGAAGATCGCTGGAGGCCGCGCCGTAGCGCAGGCTCTCATGCGTCTCCACCGTCCCGAAAAGCGCAAGCGCAGCCGTGAATTGCCGCGCGCAGCCGTCATCGAAGCCGGTGATGTACCAGTTGCGCGGGCTGGTCTGCCCGGGCGCCGTGTCATAGAGGCGATAGCGCTGATGGGTCTCGATGGCCGTCGCCAATCGGCCGACATCCACGCCGCAGAGCCGCGCCATCCTGCCGAAGGCCACCGCTTCGTTGGGGCCGACCTCGGATTGCGCCGTCGGGGCGTTGCCCCCGCCCCCGCCAAGGAGACCGGCGAGGAAGCCGCCACCGCCCGTTGCTGCGGGCGCGGGCGCGGCGGGCTGGGCACGGGTCTCGGCGGGCAGACTGGCCAGCACGCTGTCGCGCGCGCGGTCGGCGGAGGTTTCGGGGGCGGCCGGGGCCGCGGCCTCGGCGCGTTGCCGGAAGAAGCCCAGAAGCCCGCCCTCCGGTGCCGCCTCGGGCTCCACGGGCCGTCCGCCGACGCCCGGCGCGTCGGACAATGGCTGATCGGCCGTATCCGCGGGAGTGGCGGCGATCTCGGCCTGTCCCACAGCACTATCCATATCCAGCTGGGACAAGGTCGGCACCTCCGCCTCGGGACCCGTTCCCGGCTGGGGGGCGCAGGCAGACAGGGCGACGGCAAGACAGATCAGGATCGGGGCTGCGCGCAAGGCGGACCTCTTTGTTCGATGTTCCGCCTCTCTAGCCCGCGGAGCGCCTCGGGGACAAGACGGCGGACTTTTGGGGGCGGCGCCCGACCCGCACAATGCCGTGACCCTCAGAACTCCACCACGTCCATGATACCCGTCAGCGACTTGATCGCGCCCTTGATCTCGGGCGTGACGGGGAAGGCCTCGTCGAGGTCGATCTCCACGTCGCCTGGTAGGCCCTGCGCGCTGAGACACAGATGCACCGGGCCGCGATTGGCCTTGGGCAATTGATCGGAGGCCCGGCTCAGAACCGACGCGATCTGCGGGATCGCCGCGCGGTCCTCCACGTAGATCCGCAAGCCCGACGCGCCGGCCTTGGCGATGAGCGGATCGGCCAAGCTGACCGAACGGCCCAGAAGCTTGAGCTGATCGCTCTCCATCGTGGCCTCGACGGTAATGACGACCTTGGCGCCCGTCTCCAGATGCTCCCGGCTTTTCTCCAGCGTCTCGGAGAACAGCGTGACCTCGTAGGCGCCGGTGGGGTCGGAGAGCTGGCAGAAGGCAAAGCGGTTGCCGCGCGCCGATTTGCGCTCCTGCCGCCCGGCGACGGAGCCCGCGAGCTTGGCGAGACACGGCCCCGCCTCGGCCTTCTTCATCACCTCGTCGAGGGTCAGCACGCCCTCGCGCTTCAAGGCGGGCATGTAATCGTCGAGCGGATGGCCCGAGAGATAGAAGCCCACGGCCTTGAATTCTTCGGCGAGCCGTTCCGCGGGCAACCAGTCATTCACCGGCGCGAGACGCGGCTCGGGCAGATCCTCGCCCGCCTCCCCGAAAAGCGACACCTGCGCAGAGGCCTTCTGCTCGTGGATCGCGGCGGAATAGGCGGTCAGCGCATCGAGGCTTTCAAACACGCGACGCCGGTTCGGATCGAGTTGGTCGAAGGCGCCCGCGCGCGCCAGCATCTCGAGGGGCCGCTTGCCGATCCGCTTGAGATCGACGCGCCGCGCCAGATCGTAGACCGTGGCGAAGGGCCGCTCCTCCGCCGTCTCCGGCGTCCTCGCCCCGTCCTGCGAAGACGCCCGCCCGGGCGGATGAGCGGCGCCGCCGCGCCCCTCGACGATCAGCCGCATCGCATCGAGGCCCACATTCTTCAGCGCGCCCAGCGCATAGACGAGCGCCCCGTCCTGCACGTCGAAGGTCGCCTGGCTGCGGTTCACGCAAGGCGGCACCCAGGGCAGGCCGAGCCCCTTCTTCACCTCTTCGAAATAGACCGCGAGCTTGTCCGTCAGGTGAATATCGCAGTTCATGACGCCCGCCATGAACTCCACCGGGTGGTTCGCCTTGAGCCACGCGGTCTGGTAGCTGACCACCGCGTAGGCCGCCGCGTGGGACTTGTTGAAGCCGTAATTGGCGAACTTGTCCAAGAGGTTCCAGACCTCGGTGGCCTTCTCCTTGTCGACGCCGTTTTCCTTGGCGCCCGCCAGGAACTTGGGCCGTTCGGCATCCATCGCCGCCTGGATCTTCTTGCCCATGGCGCGGCGCAGAAGGTCCGCGCCGCCAAGCGAGTAGCCCGCCATTTCCTGCGCGATCTGCATCACCTGTTCCTGGTAGACGATGATGCCCTGCGTCTCGTCGAGGATATGGTCGATCGACGGGTGCAGCGTGTCGCGTTCTGACAGGCCGTTCTTGACCTCGCAGAATTTCGGGATGTTTTCCATCGGGCCGGGCCGGTAGAGCGCCACAAGCGCGATGATGTCCTCGATGCAGTCGGGCTTCATGCGCTTCAGGGCATCCATCATGCCCGAGCTTTCCACCTGGAACACCGCGACCGTCTTGGCACGGGCATAAAGCGCGTAGGTCTTTTCGTCATCGAGCGGGATCTGCCCGATATCGTTCTCCGCCCCCTCAAAGGGCGCATAGATCTCGCTGCCGTCCTCGGCCACATGCAGGGGCCGTCCGCCCTTGTGGATGAGGTCGATGGCGTTCTGGATCACGGTCAGGGTCTTCAGGCCCAGGAAGTCGAACTTCACGAGGCCCGCCTGCTCGACCCATTTCATGTTGAACTGCGTCGCCGGCATGTCCGAGCGCGGATCCTGGTAGAGCGGCACCAGCTCATCCAAGGGCCGGTCCCCGATCACCACGCCCGCCGCGTGGGTGGAGGCGTTCCGCAAGAGCCCCTCGACCTGCTGGCCATAGGTCAGCAGTCGGTCCACGACCTCCTCGTTGCGTGCCTCCTCGCGCAGGCGCGGCTCATCTGCGAGCGCCTTCTCGATAGAGACGGGCTTCACGCCCTCGACGGGGATCATCTTCGACAGCCGGTCGACCTGCCCGTAAGGCATCTGCAGGACCCGCCCCACGTCGCGCACGGCGGCCTTCGACAACAGCGCGCCGAAGGTGATGATCTGGCCCACCTTGTCGCGGCCATACTTCTCCTGGACGTAGCGGATCACCTCTTCGCGGCGATCCATGCAGAAGTCGATATCGAAGTCGGGCATCGAGACCCGTTCGGGGTTCAGGAACCGCTCGAACAGCAGCGAATAGCGCAAGGGGTCGAGGTCGGTGATCGTCAGCGCGTAAGCCACGAGGCTGCCGGCACCCGAGCCCCGCCCCGGACCCACCGGGATGTCGTGATCCTTGGCCCATTTGATGAAGTCGGCCACGATCAGGAAGTAGCCCGGAAAGCCCATCCCCTCGATAATGCCCAGCTCGAAATCGAGCCGCTTTTCATAGTCTTCCACGCTCGTTGCATGGGGAATGACCGCCAGCCGCGCGGCAAGGCCTTCCTTCGCCTGGCGGCGCAATTCGTCGACCTCGTCATCGGCAAAGCGCGGCAGGATCGGGTCGCGCCTGTAGGCCATGAAGGCGCAACGACGCGCGATCTCGATCGTGTTCTCCACCGCTTCGGGCAGATCGGCGAAGAGCGTCACCATCTCCTCGGGCGTCTTGAAGTAATGCTGCGGGGTCAGGCGGCGGCGCGGCTCCTGCTGGTCCACATAGGCGCCCTCGGAGATGCAGATCAGGGCGTCATGCGCCTCGTACATCTTGGCCTGCGGGAAATAGACATCGTTTGTCGCGACAAGTGGGATGCCCATCGCATAGGCCATCTCAACGAATCCGCGCTCTGTCTGCCGCTCGGCCTCGGGTGCGCCGTCCTCGCCCGGATGGCGCTGCAACTCGACGTAAAGCCTGTCGCCGAAGATCGCGTGCAGCCGCACCATCAGCGCCTCGGCCGCACCCCGGCTGCCACTTTGCAACAGCCGGCCGACCGGACCATCCGGCCCACCACTGAGACAGATCAGATCCTCCGAATGCGCCTCCAGCTCGTCGAGCGTGACATGCGCCAATTCCCCGTCGCCGCGCAGGTAGAGACAGGAATTGAGCTTCATCAGATGCTCGTAGCCCCGCTCCGTCTGCGCCAGCAGAACCACGGGCGCCGGGTCGCGCGGCCGCTCGCCGGGACCGGGCTCGACGAAGCGCAGATCGACACAGGCGCCGATGATGGGCTGAATGCCCGCATCCGCAGCGCCCACGGAAAATTCGAGCGCGGCAAAGAGGTTGTTCGTATCCGTCACCGCCACGGCGGGCATGCCCGCCTTTGCACAGAGGCCGGGCAGCTTTTTCAGCCGCATCGCCCCTTCGAGCAGGGAATATTCGGTGTGAAGACGGAGGTGGATGAATCGGGGATCTGCCATGCGGACACGATATGCTGAGCTCTCTCCCTCCGAAAGCCCCATCCGTAGCGTCAGCCGTCATTTCAGAGGCTGCACGAACAAGGTGGTCGGGCCGGTGACCGACCAGCCTGGATGTCGCGGGTTTTCGGCATGTCCAAGCCCGCCAACGGGTTTGATCCTGCCCGCAAGCGCCATCCCGACGAATACGTCATACTGCGCGAAGAGACGGGAACCGATCGCGCCCGCCGACACTTCTTCCACGTCTACAGCGCAAGGAAATGTCGACATGTCAAAACTCATCGGCTTCATCATCGCGGTGATCGTCATCATCGCAATCCTGATCTTCTTCGGCTTCCTCGACCTCAGCCCCGAGGGCGAGGCGGCGATCGAGAACACCCAGCAGAATGTGGGCGAAGCGATCGAGAATACCGGCGAGGCCATCCAGGGCGACGGAAACTGAACCTGCCTCTCGCGCGGGCGGCGCGGCCACGTCACGCCCGCCTCCCGCGCGTTTTTCCTTGCATATCCCCGGGTCCCGCTCCTAGCCTGTCTGACACAAAGACAGCCCGCCGCCTTCTACGCCGCATCGAGGGCGCGCATGTCACGGGCCCACGGTAAGGCGGCAAGGTTTCATCATGGATATCCGCTTTCTTCTCAACGGAGAGAGTGTCGAGCTGAAGGACGTGGCCCCCACCGTCACCCTGCTCGACTGGCTGCGCGAGACGCGCGGCCTGACCGGCACCAAGGAGGGCTGCAACGAAGGCGATTGCGGCGCCTGCACGGTGATGGTCACGGACGATCACGGCGCGCGTGCGCTCAATGCCTGCATCCTGTTCCTGCCGCAGCTTCATGGCCGCGCCGTGCGCACGGTCGAGGGCATCGCGGGCCCGGGTGGCGCGCTGCATCCGGTGCAGGAGGCGATGATCGACCATCACGGCAGCCAATGCGGCTTCTGCACGCCGGGCTTCGTCGTGTCGATGGCGGTGGCGCATCTCAATGGCGATAGAGGCCATGACGACGCGCTCGCGGGCAATCTGTGTCGCTGCACCGGCTATGCCCCCATCGTGCGCGCGGCCGAAGCCGCGACCGAGGCACCGGTCCCCGACTGGATGCGGGATGATCTTTCCCAGCTGACCGATCCGCTATCCGAGCCCGGTGAGACCGGTCCATTCGCCCCGCGCGACACCGATGATCTGGCACGTCTTTATGCGCGGCACCCGGAGGCCACGCTCGTGGCGGGCGCCACGGATGTCGGGCTTTGGGTCACCAAGGGTCTGCGCGATCTGGGCACCGTCATATTCCTCAACCGCTGCACCGATCTGCAAGAGATCACCACCGAAGAGGACCGCATCCGGTTTGGCGCAGGCGTGACGATGGACCGCGTGCTGGACAGGGTCCGCGAAAGCCATCCGGCCTATGCCGAGATGATCCGCCGCTACGGCTCCGCGCAGGTGCGGGCCGCGGCGACCATCGGCGGCAATATCGCCAATGGCTCCCCCATCGGGGACAATCCACCGGCACTCATCGCGATGGGGGCGACGCTCCGGCTCCGCGCGGGCGACGCGGTGCGTGAAATGCCGCTTGAGGAATTCTTTATCAGCTACGGCAAACAGGACCGCGCGCGCGGTGAATTCGTGCTCGATGTCTCGATCCCGGCGAATGCGCCCGATCTGCGCGTCTACAAGCTGTCGAAGCGCTTCGATCAGGATATCTCTGCCGTGTGCGGCGCCTTTTCCATCACCCGCGAAGAGGGTCGCGTCACCGACGCACGGGTGGCGTTCGGCGGCATGGCGGGCGTGCCCAAACGCAGCCCCGCGGTCGAAGCGGCGCTCATCGGGGCGGACTGGTCCGAGAAAGGCATCGCGCCGGCGCTTGAGGCGTTCGAGGCGGATTTCGATCCGCTGTCCGACATGCGCGCCTCCGCCGAGTATCGCCTCGACGCGGCGCGCGGCATGTTGCGGCGCTGCCTTGCGGAGACAACGGGCGCGGCCATCTCGGTCCTGGAGGTGAGCCCATGAGCGTCGCCAAACCCCTGCCCCATGATGCCGCGAAGCTGCATGTCACCGGCACCGCACGCTATGTGGACGATATTCCCACACCGGCGGACTGCCTGCACCTGGCTTTCGGGATGGCCCCCATCGCCGCGGGCCGGATTACCAAGCTCGACCTTGGAAAGGTGCGCGAGGCACCGGGCGTGGCCCTGGTGCTGGAAGCCGCCGATCTCGACCGGCCCGCCGATTGCTCGCCCTCGGCCCATGACGAGCCGCTCCTCTCGGGCCATACGATCCACTATCTTGGCCAGCCGGTGTTTCTTGTCGCGGCGGACAGTCACCTCAAGGCCCGGAAGGCCGTCCGGCAAGCAGTGATCGACACCCGCAAGCGCGACGCGATCCTGACCGTGGAGGAGGCCATCGAGGCGGGGAGCCGCTTCGAGGACGGCCCGCGGATCTGGGAAAAGGGCGATGCGGGCGAGGCCATTGACGAGGCCGCGCATGTGGTCACGGGCGAGATCGATGTGGGCGGGCAGGAGCACTTCTATCTGGAGGGTCAGGCCGCGCTCGCCCTGCCGCAGGAAGGCGGGGACATGATCGTCCATGCCTCGACCCAGCACCCGACCGAGATCCAGCACAAGGTCGCGGATGCGCTGGGCCTGCCGATGCATGCGGTGCGTGTCGAGACGCGGCGCATGGGCGGGGGCTTCGGCGGCAAGGAAAGCCAGGGCAATGCGCTGGCCATCGCCTGCGCCATCGTGGCGGCGAAGACCGGCCGGCCTGCCAAGATGCGCTATGATCGCGATGACGACATGATCATCACCGGCAAGCGTCACGATATCCGCGTCGAATACCGCGCCGGTTTTGACGCGGATGGGCGGCTGACCGGCGTCGAATTCGTGCACCTGATGCGCTGCGGCTGGGCGCAGGATCTGTCCCTGCCCGTGGCCGACCGCGCCATGCTGCATGCGGACAACGCCTACCACCTGCCTGCCGCGCGGATCGAGAGCCACCGGCTGAAGACCAATACCCAAAGCGCCACGGCCTTTCGCGGCTTCGGCGGCCCGCAGGGCATGATGGGGATCGAGCGGGTGATGGATCACGCCGCGCATCAGCTCGGGCTCGATCCGCTGGAGATCCGGCGGCGGAATTACTACGCCGAGGCGGGCGATACCCCGGCGTCGGACGGGTCGGATGGGACGGCGTCGCGTTTTTCTGGAAAGGTGAACCAGGGGGACAGCGCTGCGCACACCGATGAGGCGGCGGCGGCATCTGCGGGGTCCGATGCGTCAAAGGACGCCGCTCCGGAGCCCGACGTCGATCTGGCCTCGCGGGGGGCGCAGGGATCGGTGCCCGAAGGTGGCGCGCCGCCTGTGCCTGCCGGTCAGACCACACCCTACGGCATGGCGGTCGAGGATTTCGTGCTGCACGCCATGACCGAGCGGCTGTCCGAAAGCTGCGCCTATGCCGCGCGGCGCGACGCCATCGCCGCGTGGAACGCCGAAAATCCGTTGTTGAAGCGCGGGCTCGCACTGACACCGGTGAAGTTCGGGATTTCCTTCACGCTGACGCATCTCAACCAGGCGGGTGCGCTTGTGCATGTCTACCAGGATGGCAGCCTCGTGCTGAACCATGGCGGCACCGAGATGGGCCAGGGCTTGTTCCAGAAGGTCGCGCAGGTCACGGCGGAGGTTTTCGGCCTTGAGACAAGCGCGGTGAAGATCACCGCAACCGATACCGCCAAGGTGCCCAATACTTCGGCCACGGCGGCGTCGTCGGGATCGGACCTCAACGGCATGGCCGCGAAAACCGCCGCAGAGACAATCCGGGGCCGCATGGCGGAATTCCTCGCCGCGGAGCATCAGGCCGATCCGGCGGATGTGCGCTTCGAACGCGGCACCGTCACGGTCGGGGGCGCAGAGATGCCCTTCGCGGAGGCCGCCAAGCGCTGCTATGAGGCCCGTGTCAGCCTGTCCTCGACCGGCTTTTACAAGACGCCGAATCTCAACTGGGATCGCATCAAGGGTCAGGGGCGGCCGTTCTTCTACTTCGCCCATGGCGCGGCCTGTTCGGAGGTCGTGATCGACACGCTCACGGGCGAGCACCGGATCCTGCGCACCGATATCCTGCATGATTGCGGCCGCTCGCTGAACCCCGCGCTCGACCGGGGCCAGATCGAAGGCGGGTTCGTGCAGGGCGCGGGCTGGCTCACCAGCGAGGAGCTCGTCTGGGACGCGGATGGTCGGCTGACCACCCATGCGCCCGCGACCTACAAGATCCCCGTCTGTTCGGATCGCCCGGACGTCTTCAACGTGGCGCTCTGGGACGCGGATAACCGCGAGGAGACGATCTATCGCTCCAAGGCCGTGGGCGAGCCGCCCTTCATGCTGGGCATGTCCGTGTTCTTCGCGCTGTCGGATGCGGTGGCGGCCTGCGGGCCGGGATATCCCGCGCTCGATGCCCCCGCGACACCCGAGGCGGTGCTGCGCGCCGTGCGGCGGGTGCGCGGATGAGCTTCGATCGCGCCGCCCTGGCCCGCGCCGTCGCCGCCCATGGCCGCGTGGCGCGCGTCGTGGTGGCCGAAGTTGCAGGCTCCACCCCGCGCGAGGTGGGTGCCGCGATGCTGGTCTGGGCGGGTGGACAGGCAGGCACGATCGGCGGAGGGACGTTGGAATACGAGGCCGCGCGCCGCGCCTTGACCGGCGCTGGCCTCAGCCGCCACGCGCTCGGCCCCGATCTGGGGCAATGCTGCGGGGGCCGCGTGACCCTGCTGACCGAGATCTTCGATGCGGAGGCGGTGGCGGCGGTGCCAGAGGGCGGCCTTTTTGCACGCGGTCCGGGCGAGATGCCCCTCTCCGTCCGGCGTCACCTCTCGGAGGCCCGTGGTCAGGGTGTGATCCGGGCCCCGCAGCTTATCGATGGCTGGATGGTGGAGCCGGTCACCAGGGCGCAGCGTCCGCTCTGGATCTGGGGGGCGGGTCATGTGGGGCGCGCCATCGTGGATGTGCTGCATCCGCTGCCGGATGTTGCGATCACCTGGGCCGATACCGGGCCCACGCGGTTTCCCGACGCGGTGCCGGACGCTGTCACGCCCCTGCCCGCTTCCGATCTGCCGCGTCTTGCGGCGCATGCGCCTGCGGAGGCCGCACATCTGATCCTGACCTATAGCCACGAGATCGACCTCGCGCTCTGCCACGCGCTTCTGACGCGCGGTTTCGCCTTCGCGGGCCTTATCGGATCGGACACGAAATGGGCGCGCTTTCGCAAACGGCTGACAGCCCTTGGCCATTTGGACGCTGAAATCGGTCGCATTTGCTGCCCAATTGGGCAGAAATCGCTCGGCAAGCACCCGCAGGCCATTGCACTGGGTGTCGCGGCCCAGCTACTCCAGTGGGAAAACGCAAGGGAAGGTGCGCTTTGGGACAGTCGCTCCTCAGCCTCCGGGGCCTGACCAAGGCCTATCCGGGGGTCGTCGCCAATGACGATGTCTCCTTCGAGATCGGCGAAGGGGAAATCCACGCGCTTCTGGGCGAGAACGGCGCGGGCAAATCCACGCTGGTCAAGATGATCTACGGGCTGGTCAAACCCGATACCGGCGAAATGACGCTGCGCGGTCAGCCCTTCGCGCCCTCCGAACCCGCCGAGGCGCGGCGCGCGGGCGTGGCGATGGTCTTCCAGCATTTCTCCCTCTTCGATGCGCTGAGCGTCGCGGAGAACGTGGCCCTCGGCATGGAAAATCCACCGAGAACGCGGGACCTCGCAAAGCGTATCCGCGATGTCTCGGAGGCGTACGGCCTGCCGCTCGATCCCTTCCGTGTGGTGGGCACGCTCTCGGCGGGGGAACGCCAGCGCGTGGAGATCATCCGCTGCCTGCTGCAGGACCCGCGCCTTCTGATCATGGACGAGCCCACCAGCGTGCTGACCCCGCAGGAGGTGCAGATCCTCTTCGAGACGCTCCGCAAACTGCGCAGCGAGGGCACGTCGATCCTCTATATCTCGCACAAGCTCGAAGAGATCCGGACGCTGTGCGACACCGCGACGATCCTGCGGCTGGGCAAGAAGGTGGCGACCTGCACCCCCGCCGAGACCACCGCGCGCGAGCTGGCGGAGATGATGGTCGGGGCGAGCTTTGCCGCGCCCGCAGCACGTCCCACGACGCCCGGCGCTGTGCTTCTGGAGGTCAAGAACCTGTCCCTGCCCGCCCCCGGCGCGTTCGGGACGCCCCTGCGCGATGTCAGCCTGTCGCTGCGCGCGGGTGAGGTCCTCGGGATCGGCGGCGTCGCGGGCAATGGCCAGGACGAGCTGCTGGCAGCCCTGTCGGGCGAGCGGCGGTCCGCCAAGGGCGCGATCATGCTCAAGGGGCAGGATATCAGCCGGACGGGTCCCATTGCGCGGCGGGACATGGGGCTTCTCTCCGGGCCCGAGGAACGGCTGGGCCATGCCGCCGCGCCCAATATGAGCCTTGTCGAGAACGGCGTGCTGACCGCGTCGCGGCGCGCGCACCTTCTTCGGCGCGGCTTCATCGACTGGAGCAAGGCGGGCCAATTCGCCGAGACGGTGATCGAGCGCTTCGATGTGCGCACGCCCTCGGCCCAGACCGCCGCACGCGCGCTTTCGGGCGGCAACCTGCAGAAATACGTGATCGGGCGCGAGATCGTGCAGGCGCCGGACGTCTTTGTGGTGAACCAGCCCACCTGGGGTGTCGATGCCGCCGCGGCCGCCGCGATCCGGCAGGCGCTTCTGGATCTTGCCGCCGATGGCGCGGGCATTCTCGTGATCTCGCAGGACCTCGACGAGCTGATGGAGATATCGGACAGCTTCGCCGCCCTGAACGAGGGACGGCTGTCGGCCATGCGGCCCGTCGGGGAGCTGACCGTCGAACGGATCGGCCTCATGATGGGCGGCGCGCATGACATGGAGGTCGCCCATGACACGGCCTGAGGCTATGCCCGGACCCCGCGCGGATGGACGCCCCTTGACCGCGGCAGGCACGCGCCGGGCGCCGAGCTGCAACGCTGAAGGGACGGCCCCATGATCCGGCTTGAGAAACGCCCGCAGCCATCGCGCCTCTGGACGGCAGCGGCACCGCTGATCGCGGTGATCCTGACCATGATCGTCGGTGGCATCATGTTCGCGGTCCTGGGCAAGCCGCCGCTGGAGGCGATCCGCACGATCTTCTGGGATCCGCTCTTCAACCCGCAATTCGCCTCCTATTCGCGTCCCCAGCTTCTGGTGAAGGCCGGGCCGCTCATCCTGATCGCGATCGGGCTGTCGCTGGGGTTCCGCGCGGGCATCTGGAATATCGGGGCGGAGGGGCAATACATCATGGGCGCCGTGGTGGGGGCTGGCGCGGGACTCGCGCTCTACCCGTCCGAAAGCGTGCTGATCTTCCCGCTCATGGTGCTGGCAGGTGCGCTGGGCGGCTGGGCCTGGGCTATGATCCCCGCAATCCTCAAGACGCGCTTCGGCACCAACGAGATCCTCGTCTCGCTGATGCTGGTCTATGTGGCGGAATCGATCCTCGCCTCCGTCTCCTCGGGGCTGTTGCGCAATCCCGAAGGCATGGGCTTTCCGGGCAGCCGCAACTTCCGCCAATGGGACGCTGCCGCCAACGAGGAGCTGATCGCGGGCACCGGCCTGCATTGGGGCGTGGTCGCGGCCTTCATCGCGGTGATCCTCGCCTACGTGCTGATGGCGCGGCACATCCAGGGCTTCAACATCCGCCTGACCGGCGAGGCGCCGCGCGCGGCGCGCTTTTCCGGCGTGAACCCCACGCGGATCGTGGTCCTGTGTCTGGGCATCGCGGGCGCGCTGGCCGGTCTTGCGGGTCTTTTCGAGGTCACGGGACCGGCGGGCCAGATCTCCATCGACTTCAATTCGGGCTATGGCTTCACCGCGATCATCGTGGCCTTCCTCGGGCGGCTGCACCCCGTGGGCATTCTGCTGGCGGGCCTCCTGATGGCGCTGACCTATATCGGCGGCGAGTTGGCGCAGCTGATGCTGGGCGTACCCGGCGCGTCGATCCAGCTGTTCCAGGGGATGCTGCTGTTCTTCCTTCTGGGCGTCGACGTCTTCACCAATTACCGCATTCGCATCGGACAGGGAGTGGCGGCGTAATGGACCTCTCCTCGATCTCACCGATCCTTCTTGTCGCGTCGATCATGGTCTCGGCGACGCCCATCCTGCTGGCGGCCATCGGCGAGATGGTGGTGGAGAAATCCGGCGTGCTGAACCTCGGCGTCGAGGGCATGATGATCACCGGCGCGGTGGTCGGCTTTGCCGTCGCGATCAATACCGGGCAGCCTGCCCTGGGCTTTGCCGCGGCGGCGCTGGCCTCGGCCGTGCTGTCGCTGTCCTTCGGGTTTCTGACGCAGGTTCTGCTGTCGAACCAGGTGGCGACCGGGCTTGGCCTGACGCTCGTGGGTCTGGGCCTCTCATCGCTGATCGGCAAACCCTATGAGGGGATGAAGACCCCGACCCTGCCCAAGCTGGACCTCGGGCCGCTATCGGACCTGCCCGTGCTGGGGCGGATGCTCTTTTCGCACGATATCATGGTCTACCTGTCGCTCGCCCTCGTGGCGGCGGTCTGGGCCTTCCTGAAATATACCCGCGCGGGCCTGATCCTCCGGGCGGTCGGTGAAAGCCACGATGCGGCCCATGCCTTGGGCTACAAGGTGGTGCGGGTGCGCATGGCCGCGATCTTCTTCGGCGGGGCCTGCGCGGGCCTCGGCGGCGCCTATCTGAGCCTCGTGCGCGTGCCGCAATGGACCGAAGGCATGACCGCGGGCGCGGGCTGGATCGCGCTGGCCATCGTGGTCTTCGCCTCCTGGCGGGCGGAGCGGGTGCTGATCGGCGCCTACCTCTTTGGCGGGGTGACGGTGCTGCAACTGAACCTGCAGGCCGCGGGGGCTGCGGTGCCGGTGGCGCTCTTGTCGGCCTCGCCCTACCTGATGACGATCTTCGTGCTGGTCGCGATCTCGGCACGGGGCAATCACGGGGCGCCCGCCTCGCTCGGACATCCGTTCCACGCGACGCAATGAGCGAGGCTGCGAGAAACCGGCTCAACCTCGCGCTGCGCGGCAGCGATCCGGTCCATGGCCGAAAGCTGGCCTTCGCGCTGCATGGCGTGATCCTCGCCTCGGCCGTGATGCTGACGCTGCAAAGCATGGAAAGCCTGCCCGAGGCCGCGCATCGCGCATTGTGGATCGGCGAATACATCATCCTCGCGATCTTCACCGTGGAATATGCCGCGCGGCTCTGGTCGGCGCCGAACCGGCTGCAATATGCCACGAGCTTCTGGGGCATCCTCGATCTTCTGGCGATCCTGCCCGCGATCCTGATGCTTCTGCCCGATTGGCAGAGCCTGCGGCTTCTGCGCCTTCTGCGCGCCGTCCGCTTGTTGAAACTCCTGCGTCTCAGCAGCGCCATGGCCCGGATCGAGCGCGCCTTCGCCGAAAGCCGCGATGAGCTGATCCTCTTCACCTTCGCCGCCGTGATCGTGCTATTCATCGCGGCCGTCGGCATCCACCATTTCGAACATGAAGCCCAGCCCGAGAAGTTCGGGTCGATCCCCGCCGCCTTGTGGTGGGCGCTGGCCACCCTGACCACGGTGGGCTACGGAGATGTCTATCCGATCACCATGGGGGGCCGCATCTTCACCGGCTTCATTTTACTCATCGGTCTGGGAATCATCGCGATTCCCGCCGGTGTGATCACCTCGGCCTTGCTAAGAGGCCATCGCCGTGACGATGATCGCGGCCAAACATGAATCAGCATCAGGGAGAACGATACATGCTGCGCAGAACACTGCTTGCCACCGCCGCCGCGGCGGCACTTGCCACCACCAGCTTTGCCGCGGAACACGAAGAGAAGACGAAGGTCGGCTTCATCTATGTCGGTCCCATCGGCGATGGCGGCTGGACCTATGAGCACAACAAGGGTCGCCTTGCGGTCGAGGAAGAATTCGGCGACGCCGTCGAGACCGTGTTCCAGGAAAGCGTGCCCGAGGGCGCCGATGCCGAGCGCGCGATCACCCAGATGGCGCTGTCGGGCGCGGACCTGATCTTCACCACGTCCTTCGGCTACATGGATCCCACCATCGCCGTGGCCGAGAAGTTCCCGGACGTGAAGTTCGAGCACGCCACCGGCTACAAGCGCGCCGACAACGTCTCGACCTATTCCGCGCGTTTCTACGAAGGCCGCGCAATTCAGGGCCACATCGCGGGCAAGATGACCGAAACGAACAAGATCGGCTACATCGCCTCCTTCCCGATCCCCGAAGTGATCCGGGGCATCAACTCGGCCTATCTGCACGCCAAGAAGGTGAACCCGGATGTCGAGTTCTCCATCGTCTGGGCCTACACCTGGTTCGATCCCGCGAAAGAGGCGGACGCCGCGCGCGCATTGATCGAGAACGGCGCCGACGTGATCCTGCAGCACACCGACTCCACCGCGCCGCAGGCCGCGGCACAGGAAGCGGGCGGCATCATCACCTTCGGTCAGGCCTCCGACATGTCGGAATTCGCCCCGCTGCCGCGCGTTTCCTCGATCATCGACGATTGGGCGCCCTACTACATCGAGCGCACCAAGGCCGTGATGGACGGGACCTGGGAATCGACCGACACATGGGACGGCATCGGCCCCGGCATGGTCGGCATCGGCGAGATTTCCGACGCCGTGCCCGCGGATGTGAAGGAAGAGGCGCTGGCCATGAAGGAGGCGATCGCCTCGGGCGAGTACCACCCCTTCACCGGCCCGATCAACAAGCAGGACGGCTCGGTCTGGCTGGCAGAGGGCGAGACCGCCGATGACGGCACACTTCTCGGCATGGACTTCTATGTTGAAGGCCTGACCGGCGAGATCCCGAACTGATCGTCACGTGAAGGTGCGGCGCGGCGACAAACCGCCCCGCGCCGTTTGATCTATCGGAAACGCGCGTCCATCCCGGCGCGCGTTTTTTCGTGCCGCCTGTCGCCCCGCCTGAAGCCGCTATTGCAGGCGCGAGGGCGCAGCGGCGTCAGGCGCCAGCCCGGCCACCAGCGGACAGGTCAGCGTGCGGTGCAAGGCGCCGATCAGATCGTCGAGCGATTGCGCGCTCAGGTTATGCCCGCCGGTATAGGCCGAGAGGCAGCCCGGCGATGTGCGGTACATATCCTGCCCCGGCTCGTAGCCTGCGAACCGGAACCCGATCACATGCACCGTCAGATCGTTGCTCTCATCGGCCAGGCGTTGCGCAACCCGGCAGACCGAGGATCCGCAGGTGTCGCGCCCGTCGGTCACAAGAACCACGACCGCAGGCTTGTCGCGAAACGACATCGCTTCGGCCGCGAGTTCGACCGCGCGGGCGAGCGGTGTGTCACCCAAGGGCGACAGCGCGTCGATCTCCGACTGGATCAGCATGCGCTGATGCGGTTCCGGCGCGAGGCGCACCTCGAAGTTTTCGCAGAAGCCCAGCGCACCCGGCCCGTAGGTGAGAAGGCCCACCGGGCGTTCATCCGGGACCATCGGCAAGACCCGCCGAAGGGCTGTTTGCGCTTCTGCGATGCGCGTGGGCGAGTCCGAGCCTCCAACGGACTGCGCCATGGAGCCGGAGGCATCGAAGACGATCATGGCGTCCTCGTAACAGCCAGCGGCGGCGTTTGTGGTCATCATCGACAGGGCGAGTGCGCCCGAGACCAAGGATCGAAACATGGGCTATGCCTCCATGGGTGATCCTCCCTGACCCAAGAGATGGCACAGACCGGTGAACAATTCCTTGTTGCGGCGTGCGTCGGGGCCCACGCTTGAGGCGCCTAGGCCCGATCGCCCACAAAACAGGCGCAGTTGATCGCAATTTGAGCGAAATTTTATCGATTTTCAGCCCGGACGGTGCATTCCAGCGCTTGCGCTCGCACCGTAGACGTTGCAGCCGAGCGTCACGCGCAACGCCGCCACCAGTTCGGACACGGTCTCGGCGGAGACGTATTTCCCGCCCGTCCGGTCGGCGAGGCAACGCGCGACGGTCTCGGCGTCCTCGTATTGGTTGTTCTGGCTTTCCCAGCTGAAAAAATCGCCGCGCACCTTGTAGCCGATCACATGCACGGTCAGGTCCGCGGCATCGGCGGCCAGTTCCGCCGCCAACAGGCAGGGCGTGCCGCCGCAGGTCTCCTTCCCATCGGTCACAAGCACGATGGCGCCAGGACGGTCGCGATAGTCCAGCACATCCGCTGCGGTGGCGATGGCCGCGGTCAGAGGCGTATCGCCTGCAGGCGCCAGCCCGTCGACCGCGTCGATGATGGGGGCGGCTGCCTGCCATTGCGGGCCGAAGCGGATATCCACGCTCTTGCAGGAGATACCCGGCTCGCCCGCGCGGCCCGGCCCGTAGATCACGAGGCCCAGACGCCGGGCCTCGGCGATGCCGGGCACCGCCTCTCGCACGGCGCGGCGCGCCTCGAAGATGCGCGGCTTTCCGATCTGGTTGAAGCCCGTCTCGGCCATGGAGCCCGACCCGTCGAAGACGATCATCGCATCCTCGGTGCAAAGCTCGCTCGCCCAGCCGGGCATGCTCAAGCCGAGGCTGGCGGCAAGCGCCACGGCGCGCGTGAGGCGTCTGGGCATGATATCTCTCCGGCTTGGACCGTGCAGGTTGGCGTTGCGACAAGTATAGCGTCTGCTGCGTTTCAAGAAAGAAAACATGGCTTGAACGCGCCAAGCCGCAAAGACGCGCTATCCTTCCCGGCAACAGACAGGAAACGGGAGAGCCCCCATGAAAAAGCTTCAAGTGCAGGGCGTGCACCACATCACCATCACCGGCGCGGATCGGCAAACCTCGATCGATTTCTGGGAAGGGCTGCTGGGGATGCCGTTCATCTTCGATCAGCCCAATCTCGACGATCCGGACGAAGGGCATCTTTATTTCGATCCGGGCGACGGGCGGCTCATCACCATCTTCAGCAACGAAAAACGCAAGCCCGTGCATGACCGGACGCCCACCGATCCGGGCTGCGTGCATCACCTGGCGCTCAACGTCTCGAAGGCGGTGTGGAGCCAGGTCGTCAGCCGCCTCGACGAACGCGGCATCCCGCATTCCGGGCCGAAGGATCGGGGCTTCATGGATTCGATCTATTTCAAGGATCCGCTGGGCTTCCTGATCGAGCTGGCCTGCTACCGGTTCGAGCCGCCGATGGGCTGCAGCCATGCGGACGTGATGATCGAGGCGCACCGGATCCGCGTGGCGCGTGGCGATTACAACATCGCCGAGGTGCATCTGGCCGATGCGATCGAACTGCTCGTGGAGCGGCGTCAGCAGACGCTGTCCGATGATCGCAGCCCGAAAGATCCCTACCGGTAAGACGGAGCCCACGGGCAATAAGGGCAGAAGGCGGGGGCCGGAGCGCGACCGGCCGACGCCGCTGCGACACGCGGGGCTATTTTGCTTGGCCCCGCGGAGCATTATGTGACGCGCATGAACACCCTACCCGCTTCCCTGCAGACCTGGTTCGACCGACGCGGCTGGCAGATGCACCCGCATCAGGCCGCGATGCTCGACCGTGCGAACGCGCCTGCGCTGATGCTGATCGCGCCCACGGGCGGCGGCAAGACGCTGGCGGGATTCCTGCCCACGCTGGCGGAGTTGGGAGAAGCGCCCGAACCCGGGCTGCACACGCTCTATGTGAGCCCGCTGAAGGCGCTCGCCTCGGACATCAAGCGCAACCTCTCGACGCCCATTGCCGAGGCCGGTCTGAACATCCGGGTCGAGGACCGCACCGGCGACACCCCCGCCAGCCGGAAGAAACGCCAGCGCGCGGACCCGCCGCATATCCTGCTGACCACGCCCGAAAGCCTGGCGCTTCTGACCTCCTACGAAGATGCGCCGCGCATGTTCGCGGGCCTCCAGCGGGTCATCATCGACGAAATCCACGCGCTGGCCGAAAGCAAGCGCGGCGATCAGCTGATGCTGGCGCTGGCACGTCTCCAGACACTTTGTCCGACACTGCGCCGGGTGGGCCTGTCCGCGACGGTGGACGACCCCGAAGCGGTCGCCCGCCTGATGGCGCGGCACCCAGACCCCTGCGAGATCATCGAGGCCGATCCCGGCCCCGAGCCTGACATCTCCATGCTGGTGACCGAGGAGGCGCCGCCCTGGTCCGGCGGTGGCGCGAAATACGCCATTCCGGCCGTGCTGGAGGCCGTGCGCCAGCACAAGACCACGCTGATTTTCCACAATACCCGCGCGCAGGCGGAGATCTTCTTTCACAACCTCTGGCTCGCCAACGAGGACGGGCTGCCCATCGGCATCCATCACGGCAGCCTCGACCGCGCCCAGCGCGAAAAGGTGGAGGCGGCAATGGTCGCTGGGCAATTGCGCGCCATCGTCTGCACCGGCAGCCTCGATCTCGGGATCGACTGGGGCGATGTGGATCTGGTGATCCAGGTGGGCGCACCCAAGAATGTCAAACGACTGGTGCAGCGGATCGGGCGGGCGAACCACCGCTACAACGCGCCTTCGAAGGCGCTTCTGGTGCCCGCGAACCGCTTTGAGGTGGTGGAATGCGTCGCGGCACTTGAGGCGGTGAAGGCCCGCGACCTCGATGGGGAGCCGCGCGGGCCGGGACCGCGCGACGTGCTCTGTCAGCATATCCTGATCGCGGCGGCCTCGGGCGCTTTCGATGCCGACATGCTCTTTGCCGAGATGAACGCGGCAGGGCCCTATGCCGGGCTGACGCGGGCGGAGTTCGATGCCTGTCTCGATTTCTGCGCCACGGGGGGTTATGCGCTGCGCGCTTACGACCAGTGGCAGCGCATCCGCCAGCGCGATGATGGCAAGTGGGAACTGCGCGATCCGCGCTCCGCCGTGCGGATCCGGCAGAATATCGGCACGATCCAGGACACGGACACGCTGAAGGTCAAGATGCGCGGGCGCGGCGGCAAACCCCTGGGCGAGGTCGAGGAAGGCTTCGCCGCCTCGCTGACCAAGGGGGATACGTTCCTGATTGGTGGCAAGATCGTCCGCTACGAGGGCCTGCGCGAGATGGTGGTGGAGGTCAGCCGGGAGGCCACGCGCAAACCCAAGATCGCGACCTTCATGGGTACGAAATTCGCCACCTCGACGCAGCTGTCGAGTCGCATCGTGACCATGTTCCAACAGGAAGACTGGCCGGAGCTGCCCGATCACACCGCCGACTGGCTGCGGCTGCAGCGCGATGTCTCGCGCCTGCCCGAGCCCGGGCGCCTTCTGATCGAAAGCTTTCCCCATGATGGGCGCGAACAACTGGTGGTCTACGGCTTTGCGGGGCGCAACGCGATGCAGACGCTCGGGCTCTTGCTGACCAAGCGGATGGAGGAGGAGGGCCTCGCCCCCATGGGCTTCGTTGCCACGGATTACGCGACGTTGATCTGGGGGCTCGATGCGGCGCGCGATCCCCGGCCGCTCTTCGATCTGGAGCGGCTGGAGGCGGGGCTCGAGGGCTGGTTGCAGGGCAATGCGGTGATGAAGCGGACCTTCCGGGCCTCGGCCACGATTGCGGGTCTGATCGAACGGCAGGTGGGCGGGCAGCGCAAGACCGGACGGCAGGCGACGATGTCGTCGGATATTCTGTATGACACGCTGGTCAAGTATGACCCCGGCCACCTGATGTTGCAGATCACGCGCGAGGAGGCGATGCGCGGCCTCGTGGACTTCGCCCGCATCCGCGAGATGTGCGCGCGGGTGGGCGACCGGATCGACCTTCTGCGGCTCGACCGTGTGACGCCGCTCGCCGCGCCGCTGTTCCTCGAGCCGGGGCGTGTGCCCATTCGGGGCGATGCCGATGATCGCCTGATCGAGGAGGAGATCACGCAGCTTCTGGACGAGTCCGGTCTGGCGCAGGTCGACGCGCCCGCGCGCCCCGTCTGGCGCGTGCCCTGGTGAGGCGCCCCGCGCATTCGCCCTTGCGGGCGGCTTCGCGGGCGCATTAAGAACAAGCCATGAACACCCACGACTTCACCTTCTGTGATGCGGCGTTGCAGGCCCTGCCCTCGGGCGCGCTCTACTGGCCGGACGAGGCGCTTCTCGTTGTCTCGGACCTGCATCTCGGCAAGGCTGCGCGGCCCGTATCGGGAGGCGGCGCGCTGTTGCCGCCCTATGACACGGTCGAGACGCTGTCGCGGCTGGATCGCGACCTCGAAGCCACCGGCGCGCGGGTGGTCATTTGCCTCGGGGATTCCTTCGACAGTGTCGCGGCGGGCGCGGCCCTGAGCGAAGATGAAATCCTCTGGATCACGCGTTTGCAGGCCGGGCGCAGATGGATCTGGATCGAGGGCAATCACGATCCCGGCCCCGTCGGCATCGGCGGCGCTCATGCCCGACAGCACCAGCTTGGCCCGCTGACCTTTCGCCATATCGCAACCCCCGGTGCAGAGGCGGAGGTGTCGGGGCATTACCACCCCAAGGCGCGGCTGGCGCTGCGGGGACGAACCATCACGCGGGCCTGTTTCCTGATCGACCGCAGGCGCATGATCCTGCCCGCCTATGGCGCTTATACCGGCGGACTGCATTCGACACATGCCGCCTTCCGGCGCTTGATGGCGGAGGATGCCCGCGCGATCCTGACCGGTCCGCGCCCCCTGGCGATCCCGATGCCGCGCTGAGGGCTTGCGCCCGCGCCAGCCCCGTGGCTTCCTGTCCGCATGAGTGACCTCGACGCCCGTATCCGCGCCAGTTTCGCGCGCCAGAGCATGATGACGAGCCTTGGCGCGACGCTGGTTTCCGTGGCCCCCGGCGCGGTCGAAATCGGCGCGCCCATTGGGGCGGCGCATCTCCAGCAGCACGGGTTTGCCCATGCGGGCCTGACCTTTTCCGTGGGCGATTCCGCGGCGGGTTATGCGGCGCTGTCGATCCTGCCGGAGGGTCGCGAGGTCGTCACCTCCGAGATCGGCATCCATCTTCTGGCGCCCGCGCGCGGCGACCGACTGATCGCACGCGGACGGATCATCAAACCCGGGCGGCGGCTGATCGTGGTGGCCTCGGATGTCTATGCGATCGCGGACGGACGGGAGACGCATGTCGCCACGTTACAGGGCACGATGGTGCCTGTGGATGCAGGCTAGCCGGGCCGCCCGGCCGACCCCGATTAGCGTCCCAGAGACAGCGTGAGGTCCCGCAACCGGGCGCACAGATCCCGGCCGTTCGGCGCCAGCGCCTCGAGCGCGGCAGGATCGAGCGGGCGCCCGACGATGGGGGCCTGCGGCTTGCCACAGGCTGCGACCACCTCGTGGATCAGGAGGCCCTGCCGCAAGGTCGGCGACAGCCGATTGGCAATCTGGTAGGCGCGCGAATTCTGGCCCGGGAAATGGATGGGCACCACCGTCGCGCCGGAGCGCTGGATCATCTTGGCGGTGAAGGCATTCCATTCCCGCTCGACGGCGGGGCCGAAAGCGCGATCCGACGACGCCACCACGCCCGAGGGAAACACCGCGATCAGACCACCCTGGGCCAGATGCGCCATCGCTTCGGCGCGCATCGTGAGCCCCTGCTGCCGCGCATCGGGCTCGTGCGGGAACGGCACCGGGATCATGAAATGCGCAACCTCATCCACGCCCGTCAGCAAGGAGCGCGTGAGAATGCGGTAATCCTGCCGCTGCCGTCCGATGATTTCCGCCAGAACCATGCCATCGACAAGACCGTGGGGATGGTTGGCCACCACGACGACGGGGCCGGTCTTGGGGATGCGGGCGATCTCGCGCATGGGGGTTTCGATGTCGATCCCCATGATCTCCAGCGCGCGTGCCCAGAAGGCCTGCCCTTCGACGAGGCCCCGCCGCTCGAACCGGCGGACCATGCGCAATAGCGTCAGCTTGCCCGTCATCCATTCCATCGCGCGGATGGTGTTGGCCTTCCACGGGTTCCCGAAGGTGTTGGCGTAGCTCAGCTTGCGTTTGTCATAAGGAGCCTGAACCGGGGTGACCTCCGCGGGCTCCTCCGAGGTGGAACAGGGTCCGGTGGTGGAGGGAAGCGATTCCGGGCGCATGTCAGCGGCCCTCTCCGAAGCGATCCGCCACCAGTTTTTCGATGGCATCGGCCAGCGGAAGGGCGTCACGACCGCGCGTCTCGACCTCGATGGAATTGCCCTTGGCAGCGGCCAGCATCAACAGCCCCATGATGCTGTCGCCCGAGGCCTGCATGCCATCGCGGAACACCTCCGCCTCGGCATCGAAATCCTCGACCACTTCGACGAATTTCGCCGAGGCCCGCGCGTGCAGGCCCTTTTCGTTGACGATCTGCAATTCGCGTCGAATGGACTCGGTCATGTCTCGTTCACTCCGGCGCCGCCTTCATCCCGATTGCAACACGGCGACGCTGCCGGGCTCGATATTCTGGCTGTCGATGTATTTCCGGCCAGCCTCCCGCGCGATGCGCACGGCATCGGGTACGGCCAGATGACGCGATTTCGCCAATTTGATCAACAAGGGCAGGTTCGCGCCGTAGAGGATGCGGCGGTTTTCGGGCTGACAGGCGCGCAGCGACAGGTTCGAGGGCGAGCCACCGAACATGTCGGTGACGATCACCACACCTTGGCCCTCATCGACGGCATCGGCGGCTTCGCAGATCTCGCCCTGCTTGGCGGCGCGGTCATGCACCGGGGCGATCGCTATGGCGCGGATGCCCGGCTGCTCGCCCATCACATGCTCGATCGCCGCGAGGTATTCCCGCGCCAATCCACCATGCGCCACGATGACGATCCCGATCAAAGCCGACTTCCGTCCTTTCCGCCGTGTCCGAGACGGGCGCTGCCGGGCACCAGACCCCGCCGCTCCAACTCGCGATGTCTAGTTGACACTTGCCAGCCCGCCTGCGCAAGAGCGCCCGCCACGCTTTCTGTCACGGCGACGGAGCGGTGTTGCCCCCCGGTACACCCGATGGCGATGGTCACATGCGTCTTGCCCTCCGCGCGGTGCCCGGGCAGCAGGAACAGCAACAGATCCGTGATCTTTTCCAGAAACGGCGCGTAGCGCGCATCCTGCGCGATATAGTCCTGCACGGATTGCGACAGCCCCGTTTCGCTGCGCAGCGCCTGATCCCAATGCGGATTGAGCAGGAAGCGGCAGTCGAACACCATGTCCGCACCTTGCGGCAGCCCGCGCTTGTAGGAGAAGGACACGAGGCTGACGACAAGCTGCGCGTCATCCGGAGCGGTGAAATCCTGCGCGAGCCGCGCGCGAAGGTCATGCGGCGACAGCTCCGACGTGTCGATCAGGTAATCCGCCGTGTCGCGCAGGGGGGCCAGAAGCGCCAATTCGCGGGCTATGCCGTCGGCAGGCTCCCCCTCGGGGCTGAGAGGGTGACGGCGCCGCGTCTCGGAAAACCGGCGGAGCAACGTCTCCTCAGTACAATCGAGATAGAGAAGGCTGAGCGCGATATCATCACGGTCGCGCAGAGCCGCCACGAGATCGAGCAGCGTCGGCACCGAGAAATCACGGTTGCGCACATCCATACCCAGCGCCATGCCGCCGGGCGGCACCGGTCCCTCGAGAAGACGGGGCACGAGCGATAGGGGGATGTTGTCGATCGCCTCGTATCCGAAATCCTCAAGCGCGTTGATCGACGTGGTTCGCCCGGCGCCCGAGGGCCCGGTGACGAGGATGATGGTGTGGCGCGCGTCGGTCATGGGAAAGGCAATCCGTCAGGTTTGGCCCTCATATAAAGACCGCAACCGCGCGCGGAAGACCGAATTCCGCAATCGTGAACGAAAGGTTAATCCGGGTTTGCCCGGCTCATGCCTGGCGCCCATGTGCCAGGTATTGCCGGATCGCCGCCGGGAAGGCGGGATCGGGACAGCGGTAAAGAACGGGGATTGCGCGGCCAAGGATCGTATCCGTTCGCAGGGGCGGTAGACGTTCCGTCTCCGGCACATCTAGATCGACGATCATCCCGAGCGGCACATCGTTCGCGATATCGGCGCGCAACAGCCCGACGAAGCGCGCCTCGATCAGCCCCCGGATCGCTTCGGGCGCGCTTGCAATGACATCGTCACCCGCGCGGCGCAGGATCGTGCGATCATCGGCGACCAGCACCGCGCCCATCGCCATCAATTGCAGCGCGAGCGCGGACTTCCCCGAGCCCGACGCGCCCCGGATCAGGCAGGCCTGCCCGAACAGCGCGACGGTCGAGGCGTGCGGGACGATCTGCTCCGCGCCGGAAAGCGGATCAGGGTCCATCAGGAAAGCCCTTGGGACAACGCGCCCGCTTCATGCGTGAAGGTACTGGTGTCGAAGACCGGCGCTGCGACAACGCCTTCGCCTCCGCGCCCCACCGCGATCAGATCGGCAAGCCCACGACAAAGCGGGCGCCCAGCGGTTCGGACGAGATGTCGGCTTCGGTCGGGCGAATATTCTCGGCCCAGATGACGCCGTTATGCGCCTCCACGATCTGTTTCGAGATCGCGAGGCCAAGGCCGGAATTGTTGCCGAAATCGTTCTCCGGCCGCTGCGAATAGAAGCGCTTGAAGATCTTCGTCAGGGCCTGATCGGGGATGCCGGGGCCAGTATCCTCCACCACCACGAGCACCCTGTTGTCGCGCTTGCGCGCCCAGACGCGGATCGCGTCGCCATCCTCGCAGAAGGAAATGGCATTGGTGATGAGGTTGACGAAGACCTGCGCCAGCCGCGCCTCGAGGCCCTGGATCGCGATGGGCTGGGTCGGAAGATCGGCGATGAACTCGATGCCCTTCTTGCGCGCATCCTCGCCAAGATACTGCGTCAGGTTATCGAGCATCTCCAGGAGGTTGAATTCCTGCTCCTCCTCCTTGACCAGCTCGGAATCGAGGCGCGAGGCGTTGGAAATATCGGAGACCAGGCGGTCGAGCCGGCGCACATCGTGTTCGATCACGTCCAAGAGCTTGCCGCGATGCTCGTCCTTCTTGACGATCCTGAGCGAGCCGATGGCAGAGCGCAGGGATGCAAGCGGGTTCTTGATCTCGTGGGCGACGTCGGCTGCGAATTGTTCGTTGCTGTCGATCCGATCGTAAAGCGCACCCACCATGCCGCGCAATGCGCCCGACAAGCGGCCAATCTCGTCGGGTCGTGCGGTCAGATCGGGAATGCGGATGCGTCCGGGCTGGCTGGAGCGTTTGTTGCGGTCGCGTCCGATTTCAGCGGCATCCGCGAGGTCGGAGATGGGATTGGCGATGGTCGAGGCCAGCACCAGGCTCAGACCGATGGAGACGAGCGTTGCAATGACGAACATCTGCAGCACCCGCTCGCGCTCAAGGCGGACGGCGATGTCGATCTCGGAGGCGACCGCCACGAGGCCCAATGTGCCATGCGTGGTCTCGGCGCGCTGGATCGGCGTCAGCGCGGTGAACAGCGTCTCACCCGTGGCGGCGCTGGATTGCACCACATGGGTCCTGCCCGCCTCCAGCGTTTCGATCAGGCGGCGCAGCCGGTCCTCTTCGGAGAGCGGCGGATCACCCGCCAGCATGGTGAAGACGCCCGAAAGCCCCGACCAGACACGCCCCAGGAAATCCGAGATCACGGTGGGCTGTTCGGTCTCCGCATCCACGGCGAAGCTGTTGCTGAGGGACAAGGCACCGGTGCGATCGCCGACGAGGAATTTTTCCGTGTCGAAGACGAGGACGCGCGTGCCCTCCCGTAGATCCAGGCCTTCGAGCGTGGCCGCAACATCGACGCCGCTTTCGCTGCCGAGCCGCGCTTCCGGTATGTCGGGCAATTGCGCCTCGAAGACATCGGCCACCAGCTCCACCTCCGCCTCCATCGCGGAGGCGCGCTGAATGGCGAGCGTATCCCGCGAGGAATTGAGGTAGAGGATCCCCGCCACGAGGACATTCAGCGCGATCAGGTTGAAGGTGATGATCTTGCGCGTCAGCGGCGAGCGGTTGAGCGAGAACATGGAGCGGCGCGCGCGACTTTCGCGCAGCTCCTTCTCGACCGTGGAATCGGGCGCAACCCAGTCGTCACCCAGAACGACATCGTCGTCCTGGCGGCTGTCATTCGGCTCTCTGCCGGTCATCCCTATCCGTTCGGCCATCGCCATCGCGGCATCACTCTTCGTTGTAGCGATATCCGATGCCGTACAACGTCTCGATCGCCGAGAAATCATCATCGACCGAGCGCATCTTCTTGCGCAGCCGCTTGATGTGGCTGTCGATCGTGCGGTCGTCGACATAGACCTGATCGTCATACGCCACGTCCATCAGCTGGTCGCGCGATTTCACGAAGCCCGGCCGCTGCGCAAGCGCCTGGAGCAGCAGGAATTCCGTCACCGTCAACGAGACATCCCGGCCCTTCCAGGTCACCGAGTGGCGCAGCGGATCCATCGTGAGCGAGCCGCGCGTCATCAGCTTCGTCTCTTCGGTATCGCCCACCTCGTTGGTGGCGACCGCTTCCTGGCGGCGCAGAAGCGCGCGGATACGTTCGACCAGCAGGCGCTGCGAGAACGGCTTCTTGACGTAATCGTCCGCGCCCATGCGCAGGCCCAGAACCTCGTCGATCTCATCATCCTTGGAGGTCAGGAAAATCACCGGCATCTTGGATTTCTGGCGCACCCGCTGCAGCAGATCCATGCCATCCATCCGCGGCATCTTGATGTCGAACACGGCCATATCCGGCAACTTCTTGTTGAAGGCGTCGAGCGCGGCCTGCCCGTCATTATATGTCTCGACCTCGAAACCTTCCGCCTCCAGTGTCATCGACACCGAGGTCAGAATGTTCCGGTCATCGTCCACAAGAGCGATTCTGTTCATGGGAGGTGTCCTCATACTGCTCATGTTATAATTTTTTCCTCAATATGCGGGTTTTTCGCGATTGCGACAATTCCAATCTGCGAATCACTTCGGACACCGCCTCTAATAAGCCGCATTTTTCGTAACCAGCGGCTTAATCGTCACGGTCGGCCCGCGCGACCTTGCCGACCGCGCAATATGATTGCGCTAACCTGCGCCTGATTGCGCTAACGACGAGTTTGGGCACTGGCCGGACGCAAAAAACGCATGCTATGCCCGATAGGCTTGCTGTCGTCGACGCAGGCTCACCGCGCCCGCACTTGGACCGCGCTGACCTATTATTTGCACCAGACCGCGCATCCGCGGAGGAGCCAGAGATATGACATCCGGACGGGTAAATCCAAACTTCCGCCTTGAAGACCAGGGGATCGAAGGGCTCGGCAATGTCTATTACAACCAGATCGAGCCTGCGCTGATCGATGCGGCCCTGCGCCGCGACGAAGGCACGCTCGGCAAGGGCGGCGCCTTCCTCGTGACCACCGGCAATTTCACGGGCCGCTCCCCCAAGGACAAGCACGTCGTGAAAACGCCGTCGGTCGCGGACAACATCTGGTGGGAAAACAACGCCGAGATGACGCCCGACGCCTTCGATGCCCTGCATGCCGACATGCTGGAGCACATGAAGGGCGGCGATTACTTCGTGCAGGACCTTTTCGGCGGCGCCGATCCGACGCATCAGCTGAACGTGCGCGTCATCACGGAGCTGGCCTGGCATGGCCTCTTCATCCGCCACATGCTGCGTCGCCCCGACCGCGAAAGCCTCGATGATTTCACCGCCGATTTCACCATCATCAACTGCCCGACCTTCAAGGCCGACCCGGCCAAGCATGGCTGCCGCTCGGAGACGGTGATCGCACTCAACTTCGACAAGAAGCTGATCCTGATCGCCAACACCGAATATGCGGGCGAGAACAAGAAATCGGTTTTCACCCTGCTGAACTTCATGCTGCCCGAAAAGGGCGTCATGCCGATGCATTGCTCGGCCAACCACGCCAAGGGCAACCCGGTCGATACCGCCGTGTTCTTCGGCCTGTCGGGCACCGGCAAGACGACGCTGTCGGCCGATCCCGACCGGGTCCTGATCGGCGACGACGAACATGGCTGGTCCGAGCGCGGCACCTTCAACTTCGAAGGCGGCTGCTACGCCAAGACCATCAACCTCTCCGAAGAGGCCGAGCCCGAGATCTACGCCACGACCGAAAAATTCGGCACGGTGATCGAGAACATGGTCTTCGACGAAGAGACGCTGGAGCTCGATTTCGACGATGACAGCCTGACGGCGAACATGCGCTGCGCCTACCCGCTGGAATATATCTCCAACGCGTCGAAGACAGCGCTGGGCGGGCATCCGAAGAACATCATCATGCTGACCTGCGACGCCTTTGGTGTCCTGCCGCCGATCGCACGGCTGACGCCCGCGCAGGCGATGTATCACTTCCTGTCGGGCTTCACCGCCAAGGTCGCGGGCACCGAGCGGGGCGTGACCGAACCGCAGCCCACCTTCTCCACGTGCTTCGGCGCCCCCTTCATGCCGCGCCGCCCCGAGGTCTACGGCAACCTTCTGCGCGACAAGATCGCCAAGCACGGCGCGACCTGCTGGCTCGTGAATACCGGCTGGACCGGCGGCGCCTACGGCCAGGGTTCGCGCATGCCGATCCGCGCCACGCGCTCGCTGCTCTCCGCGGCCCTCGAAGGGCGTCTGTCGGGCGCGGAATTCCGCAAGGATCCGAATTTCGGCTTCGAAGTTCCGGTGAATGTCGAAGGCGTGGCGGAGCTGCTGCTGAACCCGCGCCGCACCTGGGACGACAAGGACGCCTATGACGCGCAGGCCGAAAAGCTGGTGAAGATGTTCGCCGACAATTTCGAGCAATACCTGCCCTTCATCGACGAGGACGTGAAAGCCGTCGCAATCGGCTGAGGCATCCGTTTCGAGACTTGGAAGGCCCCGGTCGTGTCAAACGTCCGGGGCTTTTTCATGAGCCCGCCGCATCCCGAGCAGCGCCCCTGCACGCGATGGGTCGGATCAATCAGGCACCGCGGCCGATCCCCGCCCACGTTAACCTTTCGTTCACCGTTTAATTGACTTCCCCGCCACGGAGCGCACCCTGTGGGCCATGCGTAGCCTCATTGCCCTCCTCGCCACCTGCGGCCCCGCCTTTGCCGACGCACTGACCTATGATCCGAGCAAGCTCGCTCTGGAACAGGGCGTGTTCTGCGACGTGCCTTCCATCGGCGAAATCGAAGCCCCTGGCACGGCTGCGGGCAAGATCGAGCTCTTCGAGGACATCCCCGACTTTCAATGGCGCACCGATGTCGTCCCGGCGGTTCCGAATGTCAGCTTCGGCATCAAGTCGAACGCGCTGGACGGGCAGCTTTATGATGATGTGCTGCTGACCCTGACGCATCCGCCCTTCCTCGACAGCGGTGTGGAGGAACAGGCCTATGTGACCGATCTCGGCGGGGTGTCGACCTCGATCAACGCCTACACGTTCGACATGCCCGAGGAGCGGGTCACGGGCGAATGGATCTTCCGGGCCATTCGCGACGATGAGGTGCTTTACGAGGCGCGTTTCACGGTCGTGCCGCGCAGCATGGCACCCGATATCGCGGCGGCCTGCGAGGGCATGCCCCTCTCCTGACACTCAGGCGAAATAGGCCCGCCGCACCAAGTTCAATCCCGCGATCAGCAGCACCCAGAGCGTGGCGCGCTTGAACGCCCGCTGGTCGATCCGGTCCTGCACCTGCCCGCCCAGCCACATGCCGAGGATGGCAGGCGGGATCATCGCGAGCGACAGCCAGACCGTCGCCGTGTTCAGCACGCCCGACCCCACATGCGCCACGGTCAACGCCAGCGCGCCCAGCCCGTAGATCACGCCCTGAATGCGCATCTGTTCGCGCTTTTCGGTTCCGAGTGCGGTGAGATACGCCACGACTGGCGGCCCCCAGACCCCCGACAGCCCGCCGATGAACCCGGCAAAGGCGGCAATCCCGATCTCGAGCCGCTTAGACGGCCCCGCAGGCAGCGTGCCGTTCCAGCCCGCGATCTGCGCCACCGCGAACAGCACGATCGGCACGCCGATGAGGGCGAACATCGCGTTCACGGACAGGATCGCGACCAATTGGGCGGACAGGAACAGCATGACAGCGCCCACGATCAGGAAGGTGCGGAACCGCCGGGCCGAGCCCAGCGCCGCCTGCGGCCCCTGCCGCAGCGCCTGCATCCCGTTGGTGGCCAGCGTCGGCAGGATCAGCGCTGCCAGCGCCAGTTCCGGCGTCACGACCGAGCCGAGCCCGGAAATCATGATCATCGGCATGGCGAAGCCCACCACGCCCTTCACGAAACCCGCAAGCAGCGTGATCGCGATGGCGCCCGCCCATTGCAGGGGCGTCAAAAGGTCAACGAGCATTTCCATGCCTGCCCTGATATCAAACACCTAGCGAAGGGCCAGCACAAAGCGTCGCGCAATATTCGTATCTTTTCGCATATTCTTGCGTATGAATGTTGCGCTGCAGGTGCGAAGACGCTATGCGAAGGTCAAGCGGAAAAAGGACGTGATTCATGGCACATGACGGTCAGGACCTGACACTCACCGGCAGCGCGGTACTGCCCGACCTCCTCGCGCTCACCAAGGCTGCCGTTCCCGCCGCCGAGGCGGTTCGGGACCTCGCGAAGGAAGCGCTGGCCGCACGGGTCAGCGAAGACGGCCGCGTTTCGGGCGCGCTGATCGACCGCGACCAGACCGCCGCACACGGCTTTGCCTGGCTCGCCACCTACGTGGAGGCGCTACGCGAGATGCAGCGCTGGGCCGAAGCGCTGCAATCGGAAGGCAATTTCGGCGAGGTCGAGCAGCTTCTGCACCAGATCGCCTTCGGCGAGTACCTGCACCAGATCGCGGGCGGCATCCCGATGAACCAGGGCGAGGTCTTCCGCCTGGCCGAGCTGGGCCTGGGCTGGACCGCGCTCGCCTCCTTCCAGGAGCCCGCCATTCAGTCCCTGATGGCCGAGGGCAACACCGCCGCTGCCCGGATGCGTCTGGTCGAGCTGATGCGCGAACGTTCCGCCGAAATTACGGTGGGCCGCTCGGGCCTCGATGAAGAACTGGAGATGATCCGCGAACAATTCGCGCGCTACGCCGCCGACAAGGTCGCGCCTCACGCCCATGAATGGCACCTCAAGGACGAGCTCATCCCGATGGAGATCATCGAGGAGCTGTCCGAAATGGGCGTCTTCGGCCTGACCATCCCCGAGGAATTCGGCGGCCTTGGCATGTCGAAAGCGTCGATGTGCGTCGTCTCCGAGGAGCTGTCGCGCGGCTATATCGGTGTCGGATCACTCGGCACCCGCTCCGAGATCGCGGCGGAACTGGTGATCGCGGGCGGCACGCCTGAGCAGAAGGAAAAGTGGCTGCCTGGGCTCGCCTCGGGTGAAATCCTGCCGACCGCCGTCTTCACCGAACCGAATACCGGCTCTGACCTGGGTTCGCTGCGCACGAAGGCCACCAAGGACGAGAATGGCGATTGGATCCTGAACGGCAACAAGACCTGGATCACCCATGCCGCGCGCACTCATGTGATGACCGTGCTCGCGCGCTCGGTGCCGGGGACGGACAATTACAAGGGCCTGTCGATGTTCCTGGCGGAGAAGACGCCCGGCACGGACGAGGCGCCCTGGCAGGATCCCGGCATTTCGGGTGGTGAGATCGAAGTGCTCGGCTATCGCGGGATGAAGGAATACACCGTCAATTTCGACGACTTCAAAGTGAAGGGCGAGAACCTTCTGGGCGGCGAAGAGGGCAAGGGCTTCAAGCAGCTTATGGAGACCTTTGAAAGCGCCCGCATCCAGACCGCCGCACGGGCCATCGGGGTTGCGCAGAACGCGCTCGACGTGGGCATGAAATATGCCGAGGACCGCAAGCAATTCGGCCGCTCCATCGTCGAGTTCCCGCGTGTGGCCTCAAAGCTCGCCATGATGGCCGTTGAGATCATGGTGGCGCGTCAGCTCACCTATTTCTCCGCCCGCGAAAAGGATCAGGGCCGCCGTTGCGACATCGAGGCGGGCATGGCCAAGCTTCTGGGCGCCCGCGTCGCTTGGGCCGCAGCGGACAACGCGCTGCAGATCCATGGCGGCAACGGCTTCGCGCTGGAATATCCCGTGAGCCGCATCCTCTGCGATGCGCGCATTCTCAACATCTTCGAGGGTGCGGGCGAAATTCAGGCGCAGGTCATCGCGCGGCGCCTGCTGGGGTAACCGCCCCTCCAAGGCGCGCAATATTCGGCCCTGATCGGCGTTTGACCGGTCAGGGCCTTTTCTTTCCAGCGTCCCCGTTGCAGGTTCCGGCACAGGCAAAGGGAGCTTGCGATGTTTCTCGGGATCGATATCGGCACATCCGGCGTCAAGGTCTGCCTGATCGACGCGGGCACCCGCGTCCTGGGCGATGCGACCGCGCCCCTTTCGATTTCCCATCCGCAGCCCGGTTGGTCCGAGCAGACGCCCGAAGATTGGTGGCGTGCCGTCGTCTCCGCCACGCGCGAGGTTCTGGAGGCGCATCCCGGTGCGGCGGACAAGATCGAGGGCATCGGCCTTTCGGGGCAGATGCATGGCGCGGTGCTTCTCGATTCCGCACGCGAGGTGATCCGCCCCGCAATCCTGTGGAATGATGGCCGGTCCGAGGCTCAATGCGCGGAGATCGCAGCCCAGGATGCGGGCCTTGCCGAAATCGCGGGCGTGCGCCCGATGGCCGGGTTTACCGCGCCGAAACTCAAATGGCTCGCGCAGCACGAACCCGCCGCCCATGCCCGCATCGCGCATGTGCTGCTTCCGAAGGACTGGATCGGGATGCGGCTGCATGGCGGGCTCGTCACGGATCCCTCTGATGCCGCCGGCACGTTCTGGTTCGATCAGGCGAAGGGGACCTGGTCGAAGGCGCTTTGTGCTGCGACCGATACCGATATTCGCTGGCTGCCGGAGTTGCGCGCGGGCAACGAGATCGCGGGTGCGTTGACGCCCGAGGCGGCGCAGGCGCTTGGCCTGCCCGCAGGCGTGTCCGTCGCAGCTGGGGCCGGTGATGCTGCGGCAGGCGCGGTCGCCATCGGTGCGATCCGCGAAGGGATGGGCTTCATCTCGCTCGGCACGTCGGGCCAGGTCTTCCTGCCGACCACCACCTACCGCGCGGCCCCCGAGGCAGGCGTGCATTCCTTTGCCCACACGGTGCCGGGTCTCTGGTTCCAGATGGCCGCCATCCTGAACGGTGCACGGCCCATGAGCTGGTTTGCCGATGTCGCGCAGGCGCCCATCGCGACGCTTTTGGACGAGGCGGCCGCTGTGTCGGTCGACCGGCTGCCGCTGTTTCTGCCCTATCTCACGGGCGAGCGCACGCCGCATGGCGACACCGACATCCGCGCAGGCTTCTACGGGCTCGCGAATGGCACGGGTCGTGCCGAGATGATGCGTGCCGTGCTGGATGCGATCGCCATGAGCCTTGCAGATGCGACGGACGCCATCGCCAGCGCCACGCCCCTGCCCGACGCCATGCTGACGCTGGGCGGCGGGGCGCGCAGCGATCTGCTCCTGCAGACCATCGCCGATGCGACCGGGCTGACGCTGGAGCGGGGTGAGAAGGCCGAGATCGGTCCTGCCTACGGCGCGGCCTTGCTCGGTGCCTCGGCTGCGGGCGCGGGAGCGATGGAGACACTGGTCCGCCGTCCCGAGGTGATCGCACGGTTCACCCCGTCCGAGGCCGGTGCGGCGCGGCTCGCGCCCCGGCTCGACGCCTATCGCGCGCTCTATCAGGCGCTGAAGCCGGTCAGCCGGATGGCGTATTGAGTGGCCCGACCCTCCAATGAAAAACGCCGGTCCGAAAGAGGACCGGCGTTTCCCGAAACAGCGTTAGTTTCGCGTCACGACACCATCGGCAGATCCCGCGGCGCCTCACCCTTGAGCGCGCGCCAGGCATTGGCCACGGCAGGCGCGATGGGCGGGGTGCCCGGCTCGCCGATACCCGTGGGATCGGCATCGGAGGCGATGATCGCCACCTCGACCTCCGGCATCTCGGTGATCCGCAGCATCCGGTATGTGTCGAAGTTGCGCTCCTCTACGACCCCGCCTTCGCCCAGCGTCAGCGTGTTGAAAAGCGCGGAGCCAAGGCCGTAGCCCAGACCGCCCTCGATTTGCGCGCGGATGACGTTCGGATTGACCGCGATGCCGCAATCGACCGCGACCCAGACCTTGTGCACGCGCGGCTCGCCGCGATCGTCGGAGACTTCCGCGATCATCGCGCAATAGGTCGAGAAGGATTCGTGCAGCGCGACCCCGTAGGCACGGTCGCCCTTCACCCGTTCACCGTCCCAACCGGCCATCTCGGCCACGCGCTCCAGCACGGCGCGGTCGCGACCGGCATCGTCCTTGAGAAGATCGAGACGGCCCTGAACGGCATCCTTGCCTGCCTTTTCGAGAAGCTCGTCGAGGAAGACCTCGGTCGCGTAGGCGGTGTGGGTATGGCCGACCGAGCGCCACCACAGAACGGGCACGCCGGTTTCCATCTTCACCCAATCGACCGTCAGGTTGGGCAGGTCATAGGGCATCTTGGTCGATCCTTCATAGGAGGTGGGATCCTCCGGGTTGCCCTGATCGAGCATGGTGCCGTTGATGATCGACTGGTTCACGATCCGGTTTTCCCAGCCGACGATATTGCCCTCGGCATCGAGCCCGCCGCGCAGCTTGTGCACGGTCATCGGACGGTAGAAGCCGCCGGTCATGTCGTCTTCGCGGGTCCAGATCAGCTTCCAGGCGCCATCGCCGCCTGCTGCCTTTGCGATTTCGGCGATCTCGGAGCCGATCTGAGGGATGGTCTGCGCACGGCGTCCGAAAGAGCCACCGGCATACATGACGTTCATCGTGACGTTTTCGGCATCAAGGCCCAGCGTCTGCACCACCGCGCCCTTGTCGAAGCCCGGGAATTGCGCACCCATCCAGATCTCCGCCGCGCCGTCGCGGACTTCCAGGACGGCATCCATGGGCTCGAGCGTGGCATGGGCGAGATAGGGGAAGCTGAACTCCGCCTCGTGCATCGTCTCGGCGCCGTCGATGGCTGAGGCGCTGTCGCCCGTCTCCTCGACGACGAGGCCCGGCGATTGTGCGGCATCGCGAAAGGTTTGCAGGATCTCGGCAGAACTGCGCGTCTCCGCCTCCGACATGTCCCATTCGACGGAAAGCGCATTGCGTCCCTTGATCGCCGCGGCGGTGGAGGTGGCGTAGACCGCCACACCTTGCGGGATCTGGCGTACGGCCGTGACACCGCGCACCTTCTCGGCCTCGGTCGCATCGAAACTGGCGACCTTGGCCCCCATCACGTCCGGGTGGCGCACCACGACGTATTCCATGCCCTCGCGATAGACATCCATCGTGAAGGTCGCGGTGCCGGTCGATTTCGCCCGACTGTCGACCTTGGGCATGTCCGTGCCGATGTAGGTGAATTCCGAGGGGTTCTTGACCGCAGGCTCCACCGGCACGTCCTGTCGCGCGGCAGCCTCGGCGAGATCGCCGAAGGTCGCGGTCTGTCCCGATGCCTCGTGGCTGAGAACGCCCTGCGCCACGGTGATGCCCGACGCATCGACGCCCCATTCCTCGGCTGCGGCGGCGACGAGCATGGCGCGCGCGGCGGCCCCCGCCTGGCGCATCTGCATCCAGCTATTGGCCATGGCGGTCGAACCACCCGTGCCCTGAAGACCGAAGAAGAGGTTCTTGTAGAGCTCGTTATTGGCAGGCGCGCTTTCGACGCGCATCTGGTCCCAGCTCGCATCCATCTCTTCGGCGACGAGCGTGGCAAGGCCCGTATAGGGCCCCTGCCCGAACTCGATATGCTTGCAGATGAAGGTCACGGTGTTGTCGGGAGCCACACGCACGAAGGCGTTGGGGGCGAAGGTGCCCTCTGCGGCCTCTCCGGTCGTCATGACGGCGGCGGCGCCCGATTGCGCGCGGCCCTTCATCGGCAGCGTCAGGCCGATCACGAGGCCCGCGGAGGAGGCCAGGAATTGACGGCGGGTTTGGGTGTTCATGGCTCAGCCCTCCAGCGTGTCGGCGGCGTCGTGGATTGCGGCGCGGATGCGGGTATAGGTCGCGCAGCGGCAGACATTGCCCCACATCGCGTTGTCGATATCGGCATCCGACGGCTTCGGCGTGTCGCGCAGAAGGGCTGTCGCGCTCATCACCTGGCCCGACTGGCACCAGCCGCATTGCGGCACGTCGATCGCGGTCCAGGCATCCTGCACCGCCTTCGCCTCGGGCCCGTCGAGCCCCTCGATCGTGGTGATCTCGGCACCGTCCAGCGTGCCGACCTGTGTCTGGCAGGATCGCACCGGCGCCCCGTCGAGCATGACCGTGCAGGCGCCGCATTGCGCGATCCCGCAGCCGAACTTCGTACCCGTCAGACGCAGCTCGTCGCGCAGCGCCCAAAGAAGCGGCGTGTCATCATCGACGTCGAGCGTCACCGATTTCCCGTTCACCGTGAAGCTTGCCATGTCATTCTCCTTGCTGAGAGGGTCGGGAGGACGCCGCGCGAGCGCACGTCTCGTCTGTCCCGAACCAAGTGAATCTGCTGATGTTCGGGCACCTAATGCGACGCCCGCGGGCTTCCATGCCTTTTCTGGCCGCGCAAGGTCTGCATTTCCGAAGCGGTCGCGTGCAGCATAGCACAACCGTCGCCCCTCCGCGTCCGCTGGATGGCGCGATCATAACCGCCATCCACACTTTTCCGTGTGGCCAGGGTGCCGGGACGGTGGAAGCTTTTGTGTCCGGGCGCTAGGGTATGCGAGGATTTCGGACGGATTGTCCACGGGAGGAGACCTTACTTGTATCCCAGACGTATTATTCCCGGCATGCTCTGGGGCCTTGTGAGTTCCACCGCGCTTTCCCTGCCCGCTTTCGCGTTGAACGATATCGACATTCGCGTCGACGCCGCGTCGGAGGCCGACGAAGAAGAAATCGCGGCAGCGCTTGAGGCGGCCTCATCGCTGGTTGCGGGCGATGTCGAGGGGCTGGAGACGCCGCAGGAAGTCGCCGCCGCCGCCCTGTCGGATTATTCCAACGCGCTCGGCGTGCTTTATGATCGTGGCTATTACAGCGGCGTCGTGTCGGTGATGCTGGACGGGCGCGAGGTCTCGGACATAGAGCTTCTGGCCCTGCCCGACGCCTTCGGACGCGCCGTGATCCGGGTCGAGACCGGTCCGCGGTTCACCTTCCGGGAGGCCTCCATCGCGCCCGTGAACAGCGACACCGAACTGCCCGAGGGCTTCACCCCCGGTGCGGTCGCCGAGACCGCAGTGGTGCGCAACGCCGTCTCCGCGACGATCGAGGGCTGGCGCCAGGACGGCTATGCCAAGGCCCGCACCGTCTCGGAGGAGGCCATCGCCTATCACGATGTGGCCGAACTCTCGGTGCGGATCGGCGTCGATCAGGGCCCGCGCGTGCGCTTCGGCGACATGATCATCGCGTCGGACAGCGCCGTGCGGCAATCGGCGCTGCGTCGGATCGCGGGCTTCCCCTCGGGCGAGCGGTTCGATCCCGACGATGTGCAGACCGTCACCGGCCGGTTGCGCGCCACGGGCGCCTTCTCGGCGGTCACGCTCAGCGAAGCGGAGACGGTCAATCCCGACGGCACCATGGACATGCGCCTCGAGGTCAGTGATCGCAAACCCCGCCGGATCGGCTTCGGTGCGGAATATTCCACGCTGGAAGGGGTGGGCTTCACGGCGTTCTGGCTGCACCGCAACATCTTCGGCGGGGCCGAACGTCTGCGCTTCGATGGATCGGTCTCCAATATCGGCACGGCGGAAAGCGGCATCGATTACGGTGTCTCGGCCCGTCTCGATATCCCGGCAATCTACGGCGCCGATACGGATGGCTACCTGCTTGGCTCGCTGTCGCGCGAGGACGAGCCGACCTACATTTCGAACCGCGCCGAGGTCGAGGTCGGCGTGACCCGCATCCTCAACGACCGATACACGGCCGAGCTGGGCCTGGGCCTGTCCTATTCGGAAACCGAAGACGACCTCGGCAATCGCGAGTTCCTGCTGCTCACGCTTCCCGCGACCCTGACCTATGACGTCCGCTCGGACGAGCTGAACCCACGCCAGGGCTATTTCGCAACCGCCACTGCCACGCCGTTCTACGGCCTTACCGGCACCGAGAGCGGCATGAAATTCGACTTCGATGCGCGCGCCTATCTGGGTTTCGGCAAGGGCGATCCGACCGTCGCGGCATTCCGGCTCCAGCTCGGCTCCGTCGTGGGGCCGGATGAGGAAAGCGCCCCGCCCGACTTTCTCTATACCTCGGGCGGCGGCGGTACGGTGCGCGGCCAGCCCTATCAATCGCTCGCGGTCGATCTGGGCAATGGCGACGAGATCGGGGGGCGCAGCTTCCTCGGCCTGTCGAGCGAATTGCGCCAGGACGTGACCGATTCCATCGGCGTCGTGGCCTTCTACGACGCGGGCTATATCGGCGCCGAAAGCTTCTATGACGGCTCGGGCGAATGGCATTCGGGCGCAGGCCTGGGCGTGCGTTACCAGACGGGCATTGGCCCGATCCGCTTCGATATCGCCACCCCCGTGGGCGGCGAGACGAGCGACGGCATTCAAATCTACATCGGAATCGGACAAGCCTTTTGAGACATCTGACCGCCGCCAGCATCGCCGCAAGTCTCGCCCTGACGCTGCCGGGCCCAGCGCCCGCACAGGATGACGATCGCGGCCGTCTCGAAGCGCTGATCGAGGACAACCTCTCGGGCGAGGGCTTCCAGGTCGACGTGGTGGGGTTCGAAGGCGCGCTCAGCTCCGAAGCGCGGCTCGAAGCGCTGACCATCGCCGATGCCGATGGCGTCTGGCTGACCCTGCGGGGCGTCGTGCTGGACTGGAACCGCGCGGCTCTTCTGCGCGGAAGGGTGTCGGTGAACGAACTCGTCGCGGACGAAATCCTCGTCCCCCGCCTGCCGGGCGGCGGCGGAGAGGCCGACGCGGAGTTGCCCGATGCCGAAGCGCAGCCCTTTTCGCTGCCCGAACTGCCCGTGTCGGTGCAGGTGGGCCGCATCGCCGCCGAACGCGTCGTTCTGGGCGCGCCGCTTCTGGGCGAAGAGGCGGTCATTTCGCTCGAAGGCTCCGCAAGCCTCGAAGGGGGCGAAGGTGACGTAGATATCGCGGTTGAACGGCTGGATCGCGGCGGCTCCCTCAATCTCGTGGGCTCGTTCCTGAACGAAACCGGCGTTCTGTCGCTCGATCTGTCGCTCGAAGAGCCCGAAGGCGGCATCGCGGCCAAGCTGATCAATCTGCCAGGCGAGCCTCCCGTTGCGGTCTCCGTCGAAGGCGAAGGCCCTCTGTCCGATTTCACCGCCGATATCGTCCTGGCCACCGACGGCGAGGAGCGCATCACCGGCCAGGTCGAGGTTCTGGCGCTGGAGGGCGACACGCCCGGCACCGGGTTCAACGCGCAGATCGCGGGTGATATTCGTCCCCTTCTGACCCCGGAAAACCGCGAATTCTTCGGGGAGAATCTCAGCCTCGACGTGGCTGGACAAAGCCTGGCCACCGGGGAGCTGACCATCGACACGCTAGCGCTCGACAGCGATGCAATCCAGCTCAACGGCGATCTGGCCTTGGGTCCCGACAAATGGCCCGAGCGGATCCGCCTGACAGGGCGCATCGGCGGCGTCGATGGCGGGCCGATCCAGCTGCCCATTCCGGGCGCGCCGACCCGCATGGAAAGCGCCGATCTGAACGTACGCTACGATGCCGAACAGGGTGACGGCTGGACGGCGGAGCTGTCCGTCGTGGAATTCGAACAACCAACGCTGTCGGCGGATCAGTTTCGCCTGAACGGCTCCGGCACGCTCATTCGCGGCACCGGGAATGCCATTGGCCGCGTTGAGGGGCGCGTCGATCTTGCGGGCGAGGCACTGGCCTTCGCCGATCCCGCCCTCGCCGAAGCGGTGGGCGGCCGTCTCGAAGGCCTGATCGCATTCTCCTTCCAGGAAGGCGAAGCGCTACGCCTGTCCGAGATCGACCTCGACGGGGCGGGCGTCGCCATCGACGGCGCGCTCGAGATCGGCGGGATCACCAACGATCTGAACCTCGCCATCGAAGGGGATGTGCAAGTCGAAACGGCTGATATCGCACGGTTCTCCGCACTTGCGGGCCGCGAATTGTCGGGCGGAGCAGATGCGCGCGTTTCGGGCCGGGTCGAGCCCCTGTCGGGCGCGTTCGATGCCGAGATCACAGGCACGGTGCGCGACCTCGTCACCGGCATCGCCGAGGCGGACCGCCTGCTTGACGGCGCGACGGAGCTTGCGCTGAGCGCGCGCCGCGATGGCGCGGGTATTCTGCTGCGCAGCCTCACCGTCGATGCGCCCGAAGCGCAACTGGCCGCCTCGGGTCGCCTGGGCGGTGGCACCGGCAATGCAGAGATCGACCTGTCCGTGGCGGAAATCTCCGAAATCCTGCCGGAGCTGTCGGGTGCTCTGACCTTCGACGGCACGGCCCGGAACGAAGGCGATGACTGGCAGATCGTCGGTGACATCACCGGGCCGGGACGCACCCGCGCGGTGGTCGATGCGGCACTGCAACTGATCGAAGGGCAGCTTCAAGCCGTGGGCGGCACGCTTTCAGCCGATGTCGAGGACCTGTCGGTCTATTCGGATATCGCACAACGCCCGCTTGGCGGCGCGATCAGCGTCAATGCGGAAGGCAGCGCCGATCTGAGCCTCGCCACCGCCAGCATTGCCGCCACGGGCAGCGTCCGCGATCCGGTCACGGGGATTGCCGAAGCCGATCGCCTGCTTGCCGGACGCACGGAGTTCGAGATCGATGGTGCCAAGACCGAGGAAGGCTTCCTCCTGCGACTGCTCGACGTGGTGGGCGAACGGATCGCGGTGGATGCGGACGGGCGCTACCTGCCCGATGACAGTGCGGCGAATTTCGATATCCGTCTCAGCGATCTCGGCGATGTCGTCAGTTCCATGTCGGGCGGCGCGCGCATTACCGGGGCCACAACGCAAAGCGGCGATGATTGGGACATTACCCTCGACGCGACAGGCCCGGGCGGCCTGTCTGCGGATGTGGATGCCGTCGCAATCGTACAGGAACTGATGCCGCAATCGGTGTCGGGCGATGTGGCGCTCAGCGTCAACACGCTGGGCGCTTATGCGGCGCTCATCGGTCAGGCGCTCAGCGGGTCAATCGATGCGACCGCGAATGGATCATACGACCTGACATCAGGCGCGGCGGATGTGTCCCTCGATGCGGAGGCCGCGGCCCTGTCGACCGGGATCGCAGCGGTGGACCAATTGCTGCGCGGGGGCCTGACGGATGTGACCTTCCGCGGCGGCCGGACCGATACGGGCAACTTCGTGATCGAGGATTTCGAACTCGACACGCCGCAGCTCGACGCGCAGGCCAACGGCACCTATGGCAACGATGGCAGCCAGATCGTCTATGCGGCACGGCTTGCCGATATCGGGCTCTTCGTGCCCGAGTTCAACGGCCCCGCGACGGTCGAGGGCAACGCGGTCGGACAAGGCGACAACTGGCGCATCGACGCCGATCTGACCGCGCCCGGCGGCACACGGGCCAGCGTGGAGGGCAATGTCGCAGGCGACGCCTCGACCGTGAATCTCGACGTGAATGGCTCCGCCCCGCTTGGCCTTGCCAATCCGTTCCTCGAGCCGAATCTCATCGGTGGCATCGCCAATTTCGATCTCGCGGTGAACGGCGTACCCGGGCTCGAAGCGGTCACTGGCCAGATCACGAGCCAAGGCGCGCAATTCACCCTACCGTCCCAAGGCATCGCCCTGACCGGGATAAACGCGCAAATCGGGCTCAATGGCGCGCAGGCGCAGATCGAGCTGACCGGCAACGTCGATACCGGCGGCAATCTGCGGGTGTCGGGACCGGTGGCCCTGTCCGCGCCCTTCAATGGCGATCTGGCGATTGCGCTCAACGATGTGGTCATTGCCGATCCGGGGCTGTTCCAGACCACGATCGACGGGCAGATGTCGCTCGCAGGGCCCTTGGCCTCGACCGCGGTGCTGAGCGGCGATGTGACCCTCGGCGAGACCGAGGTGCGCGTGCCCTCGGGCAGCGGTGCGACCGCGCTCGGCTTCCCGGTGACCCATGTGGGTGAAAGCAGCGCCGTCCGGCAGACGCTTCTCCGCGCAGGCCTTGAGCCCGAACCCGAGCGGCAAAGCGGCGTAGGGGGCGGCGGTGTGAATTACGGCCTCGACCTGACGGTCAACGCGCCGTCGCGGATCTTCATTCGCGGTCGCGGCCTCGATGCGGAGCTGGGTGGCACGCTGACCGTGGGCGGCACGCTCCAGAACATCCAGCCCCGTGGCCGGTTCGAACTGATCCGCGGTCGGCTGAGCATCCTTGGCCAGCGGATCGAACTCGACGAGGCGACGATCGCCCCCCAGGGCGACCTCAACCCCTTCATCCGCGTCGTGGCCGAAACCCAGAGCGGGGAGACCCAGATCCGGGTGATCATCGAAGGCCAAGTCTCCGCACCGGAAGTGACGTTCGAATCGACGCCGGAGCGACCGCAGGAAGAAGTCCTGTCGCTTCTGCTGTTCGGACGGGACCTGTCGGAAATCTCCGCGCTTCAGGCGCTACGGATCGCAGGCGCGATCAACACGCTTGCGGGCCGGGGGCCGGGTATCTCGGAGACGCTGCGCGCCAATACCGGGCTCGACAACCTCGATTTGCAGACAAGTCAGGACGGCACGACCGCGGTCAGTGTCGGCAAGTATATCGGCGACAACGCGTACACGGACGTGACGGTTAATTCCGCAGGCGAGACTGAGATCAATCTCAACCTCACCATCACCGACAGCGTGACCGCACGCGGCACCGTCACATCGAGCGGCAATACCGGGGTCGGGATCTACTACGAACGGGATTACTGACAGGTAGGGACGCGGGCGTGATCGACGCCCGCTTCTCAGGCCTTGACGCGGTTATGCGCCTCGCGCTCGACCTTTGCGATCTCGCCGGTGGCGAGGACCGGTGAGGCGTCGTACTTGCCCTCGTCGAGCATCATCGCCACGCGTTCCAGCACCGAAACGATCATCGACTGCTCCCACTCGGGCAGGCTTTCGAATTGCTGAACGTAGCGCTGTTGCAGGGCGTTGGGCGCCGCATCGAGGCGCGCCTTCCCGGCATCGGTGATGGTCAGGTCGATCTGTCGGCGATCCGCGACGGATTGCTGCCGCTCCAGTAGCCCGTAATTCTGCAACTTCTTGATCAGCACGGAAATTGTGGCCTGGCTGACCCCCATCCGGTTCGCGATCTCGGACGGGTGGCAATTGCCGGTCTCCGCCACGATCTGCAGCACGCGGAGCTGCACGGCAGTCAGCCCGGCATCGCGCGCGAGATTGCGGCCATAATCTTCGGTTGCACGCAGGATACGGCGTATCGCGACGAGGCTGGTATCGGTTCTGTCCATACGCTGTTCGGGTCCTGTACCGAATGCGCGCGCGGCGGCGTTCTGATCTGTTGAAAGCGCGTCGCGCCCATCCGCGTCGAGGGTCATTTTCTTGTCCAACATGAAACTTAGTTAGGCTTACTATCTTTCATTACAATATGCTAGCCTATACTTTACATGCACAAGTGATTTTGTCGCAGTGCGGCACGCCTACCCACCGCCTGAAGCCACGCTATATACGCGTTATGGCCATAAAACGCAGGGTCTTCGGGCGGCTGTGAGATGGCGGACCAAATGAAATTACTTAGCACCTTGAAGTATTATGCAGATGCATTACACTTAGTGAAGCAAAGCAAATTGTGTAAAAGGCGAGACCCGTGCAAACCTTGCAAGAGACCAACACCACCGGAACAGTGACCTTCCGCAAACCCGTGCGCGAAGACGGTGCCGCGATCTGGGAGCTCATCCGCAGCTGCAAGCCGCTGGATGAAAATTCCATGTATGCGAACCTGCTCCAGGCGGACCATTTCCGCGACACGTGCGTCGTGGCGGATCTGGACGGTGAGATCGTTGGCTGGATCTCGGCCTATATCACGCCCCACGACCCCGACACGATGTTCGTCTGGCAGGTTGCAGTCTCCGCTTCCGCACGCGGCATGGGCCTTGGCACGCGCATGCTATCCGCCCTCATGGCGCGCGAAGAAGCCAGCGATTGCAAGCGCATGAACACGACGATCACGCTCGACAACGACGCCTCTTGGGCGCTGTTCCAGCGGTTCGCGGACAAGAACAACGCAATCCTCTCCTCCGAAGCGCATTTCACGCGCGACACGCACTTCAATGGTGAGCACGCGACCGAGCACATGGTCACCATCACCTTCCGCGAGGCGATCCTCGAAAGCGCGGCCTGATACGGGCCGCGCACCCCGCCTCCCCTCCACTTTCCCGATAATCCCCGATGAAAGGACGTCCCATGTCGACGACCGTTACGAAAGATATTTTTGAGCGCCGCGAATCCGAGGCGCGTTCCTATTGCCGCAACTTCGATACCATCTTCACCAAGGCGGTCGGTTCCGAGATGACCGATGCCGACGGCAAGACCTATATCGACTTTCTCGCGGGCTGCTCCTCGCTGAATTACGGGCACAATGACCCGGACATGAAGCAGGCCCTCGTCGAGCACATCATGGGCGACGGCATCGCGCATGGTCTCGACATGTACACGGCCGAAAAGGCGCGCTTCCTCGAGACCTTCGAGAGCCACATCCTGCAGCCGCGCGGCATGGACGACTACAAGATCATGATGACCGGCCCCACCGGCACCAACGCGGTCGAGGCCGCGATGAAGCTGGCGCGCAAGGTCACTGGCCGTCGCAACATCATCACCTTCACCAACGGCTTTCACGGCATGACCATGGGTGCTCTGTCCCTGACGGGGAACGCGTCGAAGCGTGCCGGCGCCGGCAATTCCTGCGGCGGTCTCTGCGGCGTGACGCACATGCCCTATGACGGTGCGTTCGGCGAAGGCGTCGACACGCTCAGCCAGATCGAGATGATGCTGGAGAACACGTCCTCGGGCATCGACGCGCCCGCGGCCTTCATCTTCGAGCCGATCCAAGGCGAAGGTGGCCTCAACGCGGCCTCCATCGAATGGATGCAGGGCATTGCCAAGCTCGCCGAAAAGCACGGCGCGATGCTGATCATCGACGACATCCAGTCGGGCTGTGGCCGTTCGGGCACCTACTTCTCCATTGAGGAGGCGGGCATCAAGCCGGACATGATCACCCAGGCGAAATCGCTTTCGGGCTTTGGCCTGCCCTTCGCGGCGCTTCTGATCAAGAAGCAGTACGACATCTGGAAACCGGCCGAGCATAACGGCACGTTCCGGGGCAACACCCATGCTTTCGTCACGGGCCGCGTCACGCTCGAGAAGTTCTGGGCCGATGACAGCTTCCAGACGAAGGTTCAGGAAAAGGCTGTGCAGCTGACCGCCGGTCTGCAGGTCATCGCCGACGAGATCCCGGGCGCCAAGCTCAAGGGTCGCGGCATGATGCAGGGCGTCGATGTCGGCTCCGGCGAAATGGCCTCCGATATTTGCGCGCGCGCCTTCGAGAAAGGTCTCATCATCGAGACATCGGGCGCCGATGACGAAGTGGTCAAGGTGCTTGTCGCCCTGACCGTTCCCACCGAGACGCTTCAGAAGGGCCTCGACATTCTGCTCGAAGCCGTCCGCGAAGCGTCCGCCACCAACAAAATTGCAGCGGAGTAACAGACATGATCGTTCGCGACGAAAACCAACTCAAGGGCACCGACCGTGCCGTCTCCGATGCGGACTGGACCTCGGTCCGGATGCTTCTGGCCGACGACAAGATGGGCTTCTCGTTCCACATCACCTATCTGAAGGCCGGTTCGGAGCACACGTTCCACTACAAGAACCACTTCGAGAGCGTCTATTGCATGTCCGGCAAGGGCTCGATCACCGATCTGGCCACCGGCGAGACGCATGAGATCAAGCCCGGCGTGATGTACGCACTCGACCAGCATGACAAGCACACGCTGCGGGCCGAGGAAGAGCTCGTCATGGCGTGTTGCTTCAACCCGCCGGTCACCGGCCACGAAGTGCACCGCGAAGACGGCTCCTACGCTGCTCCTGACGAGGCGGCTTAACCAAAGCTGATAGGCATATCATGGCTACCGAATTCAAGAACCACACGGTCGAGAAGATCGGCGGCACCTCCATGTCGCGCCTGGACGAGCTGCTTGAGCCGCTCTTCCAGGTCGGCAGCCCCGATTACGGGCGGATGTTTGTCGTCTCGGCCTTTGCGGGCATCACCAACGCGCTTCTCGAGCACAAGAAAAGCGGCGAGCCGGGCGTTTACGCTCATTTTGCCGAAAACACCGAGGAGCACGGCTGGATGGGCGCGCTCTCCAAGGTCGACAAGCTCATGCGCGAGGCGCACGACGGGCTTCTGACCCATTCGGCCGACAAGAGCGACGCGAACGATTTCGTCCGGGAACGGGTGGAGGGCGTCCGCAACTGCCTGATCGACCTGCATCGCCTCTGCTCCTACGGGCATTTCCGCCTGTCGCAGCATATGTCCGTCACGCGCGAGATGCTGTCGGGCCTGGGCGAGGCGCATTCGGCCTACGTGACCACGCTGCTTCTGCGCCGCAATGGCGTGAACGCGCGGTTCGTGGACCTGTCGGGATGGCGCGATGACCGCGTCATGGACCTCGACGAGCGTATTCACGACGGGTTGAAGGATGTCGACCTCGACGCGGAAATGCCGATCATCACGGGCTACGCGCAATGCGCCGAGGGCCTGATGAACAAGTATGACCGCGGCTATTCCGAGGTCACGTTCAGCCAGATCGCATCGCTGACGAAAGCGCGCGAGGCGATCATCCACAAGGAATTCCACCTGTCTTCGGCGGATCCGAACCTTGTCGGTGCCGAGAACGTGCGCAAGCTTGGTCACACCAACTACGACGTGGCAGACCAGCTGTCGAACATGGGGATGGAAGCGATCCACCCGACCGCCGCCAAGGCCCTGCGTCAGGCACAGGTGCCGCTGCGCGTGACCAATGCGTTCGAGCCGGAAGACCCGGGCACGCTGATCGACGAGGCGGAGGCCGAACAGGGCGTCGCCGAGATCGTCTGCGGAGTCGATGTCTTCGCGCTGGAGCTTTTCGAGCAGGACATGGTCGGTGTGAAGGGCTACGACGCCCGCATCCTTGAACTGCTCGCACAGTTCGACATGCGCATCGTCTCGAAGACTTCCAATGCCAACACGATCACGCATTATGTCGATGCGCCGCTGAGTGCACTGCGCAAGACCGAAAAGCGCCTGCACGAAAGCTATCCCGGCTCGGATGTGAGCGTGCGGTCCACCGCCATCGTCTCCGTGATCGGGCGGGATCTGCGTGGTCTGCATGTGCTGGAGCGCGGCCTCGGCGCCCTACGCGAAGCAGGGATCGACGTAATCTCGGCCCACCAGACAACACGGACGGTAGACGCGCAGTTCGTCGTGAACCGCGACGACCGCGACACATGCGTCAAGATCCTGCACGACACTTTCATGGGAAAGGGTAAAGAGGCGCCGAAACTCGTCGCCTGATCTGATCCCTAGGATGAAAAACGAAAAGGCCTCGGACCCAGTCCGGGGCCTTTTTGCATGCACGCGGCGCAAGCCCGGCGCCATCGCGCAATTGACAAGGCCGGGCATGACGGTCCCACTCGTCTCAACGAGATGGAGATTGCCGTGGCCCAGCTGCACCCGAACCCCTTCCGCGCGACAGACAAGGCCCTCGATCTGCCGGAGGACATCCCCCTCCCCGAAGACGATGTCGCGCCCGTCCTGGCGCTTCTCGCGCAATGCCCTGCTGCGGCGGAGACCCCGCTTGTGGATACGCCCGATCTCGCCACGATGGGGCACGTCGCACGCCTGTCGCTGAAGGACGAACGCGGGCGCATGGGGCTCGGGTCGTTCAAGGCCCTCGGCGCGGCACATGTGATCGCGCGCGATGCCGCCGAGACCGGGGCTGCGGACCTGTCGACGGCATTGGCAGGGCGGCGCTACGTCACTGCGAGTGCGGGCAATCACGGCCTGTCGGTGGCAGCGGGCGCGCGCATCTTCGGCGCCGAGGCTGCGATCTACCTGTCGGACACGGTGCCCGAGGGCTTCGCGGACCGGTTGCGCGCGCAGGGCGCCGAGGTCGTGCGCGCAGGCGCCCATTACGAGGCCAGCATGCAGGCCGCCGCACAAGCTGCCAAGGAACATGGCTGGCAGCTTCTGTCGGACAGCTCCTGGCAGGGCTACACAAATGTGCCGCGCGTGTTGATGCAGGGCTACCTCGTGCTGATGGATGAGGTGATCCGACAGATCGAAACGCCCCCCACCCATATCTTCGTGCAGGCCGGTGTGGGTGGCCTTGCCGCCGCTGTGGCCGCGAGCGCGCGCAAGGCTTGGGGCGATATGCCATGCGTCATCGTGGTAGAGCCGGAGGCTGCACCCTGCATCGCCGCATCGTTGACCGCCGGACATGCGGTCGCGACCGAAGGCCCCGTCTCGTCCATGGGGCGGCTCGATTGCAAGGAGGCGTCGCTCATCGCCCTGAAGGGCCTCGCGCGCGATGCCGATGCGGTGATGACACTATCGGATGAGGAGGCGGAGGCGCTGTTGCCCGCGCTCGACCGCGCAGACCTCGGCACCACGCCGTCGGGCGCCGCCGGGGTAGCCGCGTTGATGGAAAGCGCCCCCTTCCGCGCAGCACTTAGCCTTGATGCAATCTCCCGCGTTCTGGCCTTCCTGACCGAGACGCCGGGATGACGGGGTTCGCGCCCGATGAATACCGCGCCCGCGTGGTTCGCGCTCAAGCGGCGATGGCCGAGGCCGGTCTCGCGGCGCTGCTCCTGACGACGGAGCCCGATATCCGCTATTTCTCGGGCTTTCTGACGCGCTTCTGGGAAAGCCCGACCCGGCCGTGGTTTCTTGTCGTCCCCGCCGAGGGCGCTCCGATCGCCGTGATTCCCACGATCGGCCGCGCCTTGATGGAGACGACCTGGATCACCGATATCCGCACCTGGCGCGCGCCAGACCTCGAAGATGACGGCATCTCTCTTCTGGCCGCGACCCTTGCGGAGCACACCCCGCCTAACGCGACCATCGGCCTGCCCATGGGCATGGAGAGCCATCTGCGCATGCCGCTCTCGGGGTTTTTCGCGCTCGAGAAGGCGCTTGGATCGCGGCAGCTCGGTCCGGATGGCGACCTCGTCCGCACCCTGCGCATGGTCAAATCCGAGGCCGAGATCGCCGCCATCCGCGCGGCCTGCGGGGTGGCCGACCGCGCCTTCGCGCGTCTGCCCGAGATCCTGTCGGTCGGCCGCCCGCTCAGCACGGTCTTTCGTGATTTCCAGTCGCTGTGCCTCTCGGAGGGTGCGGATTGGGTGCCTTACGTGGCGGGTGCCGCAGCGCAGGGCGGCTATCTCGACGTGATCTCGCCCGCCACGTACGCGCCGCTGGCCAGGGGCGATGTGGTCATGCTCGACACCGGTCTGATCCGCGCGGGCTATTTCTGTGACTTCGACCGCAACGTCTCCATGGGGCCTGCCCCGGCCCATATCCGGGACGCCCATGCCCGGCTGATTGATGCGACAGCGGCGGGCTTTGCGGTCGCGCGGGCAGGCGTGACAGCGGCTGCGCTGTTTTACGCCATGGCGGCGGTGGCCTCTGACGGCGGTGCGGCGGAGGAGGCAGGCCGTTTCGGGCACGGGCTTGGGCAGCAGCTTACCGAATGGCCCTCGATCATCCCCGCCGATCACACCCCCCTGCCCGCAGGCACCGTCCTGACGCTGGAGCCGTCGGTCGCCCTGCCCGGCGGGCGCCTTATGGTCCATGAGGAAAACATCGTCCTGCGCGAGGATGGCGCTGAATGGCTCTCCACGCCGTCCGGCCCGGCCCTGCCGGAGATGCCGATATGACCCAGTTCGCCTATGACAGCATCACCGCCGACGAGGCGCGGATCGGGCTGATCGTGCTATCCGCCGATGAAAGCCTCGAGCGGGACATGCGCGACCTCATCCCCTTGCGCGTGAACCTCCTTACGAGCCGCGTGCCCTCGGGCGACGCGGTCACGGAAGAGACGCTCGGCGCCATGGCGGAGGCCCTGCCCGCTGCCGCACGCCTTCTGCCGCAGGCCCAGCGCTTTGCGACGGTCGGCTATGGCTGCACCTCGGGGGCCGCCGTGATCGGACGCGCGGAGGTCGAAAGGCTGGTCGCGGGGTCTGTGCCCACCGACACGGTCACAAACCCTGTCAGCGCGCTTGTGGCCGCCGCACAGGCACTGGGTCTGCGGCGGCTCGCCATCCTGTCGCCCTATGTCGCCGCGGTGTCGGAACGTCTGCGCTCCGCCCTCCTGTCCGAAGGGATCGAGACGCCCCTTTTCGGCACGTTCAACGAGGCGGCGGAGGAAAAGGTCGTGCGCATCGCGCCGCATTCCATCATCGCGGCGAGCCGGGCCTTGATGGCGTCGGGCGGTGCGGATGCCCTCTTTCTGTCCTGCACCAACTTGCGCACCCTGGGCGTCATCGCGCCGCTGGAAGAGGCCCTTGGCCTCCCGGTCCTGTCTTCGAACCAGGTGCTGGCCTGGCACATGCTGCGCCTTGCCGGGATCGACGATCAGCGGTCCGATCTGGGCCAGCTTTTCGCGCAGCATTGAGGCGCCTAGCCCTTGCGCGCCTCGGCTCGTGCAAGCTGCACCGCGAGAATCCCGCCCGCGATGATCACCACGCCGAAGACGTCCCACAGGCTCAGCGGCTCGCCCAACAGCACCCAGGCGATGACCACGCCGAAAAACGGGTTGAGGAAGTGGAATGTGGCACTGCGCGTGGCGCCGATCCGGTCGACGAGCAGGAACCACACAAGCGTGGCCAGCACACCCGGCACCAGGACCGTGTACCAGAACGCGAAGACCAACGTACCCGACCACGCGATGACCAGCTCCTCGAAGAGGAGCGCAGGAAGAGCCAGCGCGACCGCCCCCACGAACATCTGCAAGCCCACCACCATCAACACGTTGCCCTTGGCGCTGGTGTTGCGCACGGTCAGCGTGGCCACTGCCAGCGACAGCGCCGCAAAGATGCACAGTGCGATACCCGGCAGGTCCGCCCCGCCCGACAGCCGCGCGCCCATGATGATGGCGACACCGACAATGCCCGCGAACAACCCCGCCACGCCCATGGCAGGCAGGGATTCGCGATAGATCGTCCAGGCAAGAAGCGCCACGATCAGCGGCATGGTCGACGCAATGATTGCCGCCAGCGATGCCTCGACCTGCTGCATCGCGATGAAGTTCAGACCGAGATAGATCGCGTTCTGGCACAGTCCGAAAATCACCACCGCGCGCCATTGCGCACGGCTGAGATGCCAGGTCTGGCCCATGGCCCGCGCGATCCCCACTGCGATCAGCCCCGAGATGAAGAAGCGCAATGACAGGGTGTAAAGCGGGGGTGCCGCCTGCACGATGACCCGCGCCGATGTGAAGGCCGACGACCACATGGCCGCGAAAGCCAACCCCATCATTACCGCGCGAACATCCATGCAGGTCCCTCCCTATGACGAAATCCACATAACCGGAGCCAGAGAGCATCATCCAACCCCTTGAAACGGAACGTTCGAGGCCCGATTGGACACATCAGCTTTGTGCATTTCTTCTTCCGCGAGGTCTGACGCGGACGGGACCGGAAGGCAAGCCGAGGCCTTTGCACGAAAAGCCCCGCCAACCGAACGGCAGGCGGGGAAGTGGCGCTTCACAGGCTGTGTGAAGCACTGGCGGTAACTGAAATTCGGAAGGTTTAGCCGCTTTCGGCCATCTCAGCGCGGATCTGCTGGCGCAGCACGTCGATCGGCACGGTCTTGCCGTCGCGCTTGAAGTGCCAGTAAGTCCAGCCGTTGCAGGACGGCGCGCCTTCGAGATGCGCGCCCACCTGGTGGATCGATCCCTTGACGTCGAGCCCGACCAGCGTGCCGTCAGCACGCACCTTGGCCGATTTGCCCGAGGGCGAGGTCAGAGTCTCGCCGGGGCGCAGCATGCCGCGCTCCACCAGCTGCCCGAAGGGCACGCGCGGCTCCGCGCGCTTGGGTTTCATCGTCTCGAGCGCGGTCTTGTCGAACTTGCGGACCTTGGCGATGCGTTCGGCGGCCACCTCGCGATACGCGGCCTCGCGCTCGATCCCGATCCAGTCGCGGCCCAGCATCTTGGCCACGGCGCCCGTCGTGCCGGTGCCGAAGAACGGGTCGAGCACCACGTCGCCGGGATTGGTCGATCCGACCAGAACTCGGTGCAAAAGCGCTTCGGGCTTCTGGGTCGGATGCGCCTTCTGCCCATCGGCACCCTTCAGCCGCTCGCCGCCATTGCAGATCGGCAGCACCCAGTCCGAGCGCATCTGGATGCCTTCGTTCAACGCTTTCAGCGCCTCGTAGTTGAAGGTGTATTTCGCCCCTTCGGATTTCGAGGCCCAGATCATCGTCTCATGGGCATTGGTGAACCGCTTGCCGCGGAAATTCGGCATCGGGTTGGATTTGCGCCAGACCACGTCGTTCAGCATCCAGTAGCCCTGATCCTGCAGCGCCGCGCCGACCCGGAAAATGTTGTGGTAGGACCCGATGACCCAGATCGCGCCGTTGGGCTTCAGAAGCCGGCGTGCGGCCTTCAGCCAGGCGCGGGTGAACGTGTCATAGGCCTGAAAGCTCTGAAACTGATCCCAGTCATTGTCCACCGCGTCCACGAGGCTGTTGTCGGGACGGTGCAACTCGCCCTTGAGTTGCAGGTTATAGGGTGGATCGGCGAAGATCAGGTCGACCGACGCCTCGGGAAGCGCCTCCATCTCAGCGATGCAGTCGCCTTGCAGAATCGTGTTGAGAGGGAGCGCGTTCGCGCTCGTCAGATTGGTCATCTTCGTCATTTTGTCTCTGCCCCAAGACTTCGGCGCTTATGCGCTCTCATCGGTTGGACAAAGACTGAGTCAAAGGCGATTCGTGGTCAATTTGTTTTTTGAATCAGGGACTTGGGTTTTTACCTTGCCACAAGATATTGTGTACCGGCTTGAAAGACTTTCTATGGTGTGGGGTCACGCCAAGATTTTCCAACGCCATCCTGTGGCTTTTTGACGGATAGCCCGCATTCGTCTCCCACCCATATCCGGGGAAGTGTTGCGCCAAATCCCGCATCGCCTTGTCGCGCCACGATTTCGCCACAATTGAGGCCGCTGCGATGCTCACCGAACGACTGTCGCCCTTGATCACCGCAGTCGCGGGATGCGGGCAGTCGCGGGGGATCATGTTGCCGTCGATCAGCAGGTGACAGGGCGGCGCGGTCAGGCCCGCCACCGCGCGCAGCATGGCCACGTGCGAGGCGCGCAGGATGTTCATCGCATCGATCTCCTCGACCGTGGCGATGCCGATGGCCATCTCGGCCTTTTCCGCGATTTCGGCTGCCAGCGCCTCGATCCGTGCCTTGCTCAGCGCCTTGCTGTCATTGAGCCCGGCAGGAAGACGTGCCGGATCGAAGACCACCGCGGCGGCCACGACCGGCCCCGCAAGTGGGCCACGTCCGACCTCGTCGACGCCGACGACGCGGCGGGCCCCTGCGGCGATCTGCGCCTGTTCATACTGATCTGTCGGTCCAGCCATGTCCCCGTTCCTGCCAAGCCGCGCGCCGCCGCACCAGCCCCCATCGCGTGAAACCCGCACAAAAGGAGGGACAGGCCCTGCCTCGGCCTGTCCCTCGCGGCGGGATGGGGTCTGCCCGCCGCCCTGCTCGCTCGCGTCGGTCCGCGTTCAGTGGCGCGGTGTGTGGTAGCCACGCTTGTCGAGGCAGCGTTCCCAGAAGCCCACGATCTTGCGGCCGTTATACCTGGTCTTGATGTTGCAAGCCGCAGGTAGCCGCGCAAAGGCGGGATAGGTTCGCTTAAGGCAACGCGACAGGTAGAAGCCCTTTTTGCGATCCTCGGCCACGGGCAGGCGCACGCGACATTGCGGCGGAAGCGTGCGCGGCGACGCATGCTGATGGTGCGGCGCATAATGCGACCCGTTCTTCACCTGGCCGGGATAGCCTTTGTGAACGCCGGGGCGGAAGGGCGCGTGGTGGTCGTACCAGGCTGTCTCTTCGGCCTGCTTCTGCTTCTTTTTCTTGTCCTTCTTCTTGTCGTCGTCGTCATCCTCCTGAGCGGCATCAATGGCCGTGCCCAGGATCAACAGGAGCGCGACCCCGCCCGCGATCTTCGCGATGTCTTCGTTGGAAGCGGCGCGCGCCTGCGTGGAAAGAAGGCTGAGCGCAGTGGCAGCAGCCAGAACAAGGGTGATGAAACGTCGGGCCATGGGAGCCTCCTTCAGCGGGTCTGCGGAATGCGACCTCTGGTCCCTCGCGGAACCGGATCGCCGATACCCAAGGCTCCCCCGGCAGGGCCTCGTCGCTCAATGTCAGCCGGTCTGCTATGCGATAACGCCCGCGAGATGCGCCGCGATATTGAATGACGGCGCGGGCTGGCGCAGTGTCGACCCCATGAAACAGCTCATTCTCATACTGGCCCTGACGCTCGGGACCGCGCATGCCGCAGAGGCCGCGTGCTACGCCGATTACAAGGCCAAGCGCGAAAGCCCGCTGCGCCTGCATTACGGTGTGGCCGAGATCGGCGACGGCGCCTGCACCAAGGCCGCCGCGCGCCGCGCCCTGACCCCGCGTCTTGCCGCCGAAGGCTGGGCGCTTCTGAACGTGGTGTCGGTTTTCGACGCTTCGGGCCTCGAAGAAAGGAAGGCGAGTGCCGGACCCAACTACCTCCGTTACTGAGGCCCGCCGTTCGGGCACGCGGATCGTGACCCTCGGACTTGCCGCGATCGTCCTGATGCTCGCGGGCCTGGGCGCGTGGCTGCTCTTTACCCTGCCCGATGCGGGCGCGTTCAACGATCGCGTCGAACGGCTTTTCATCGAGAATGACGATCTGACCGCGCAGGCGGAGGTCAAACTCCTCGAGATCCTCGCACAATCCGGCACCGCCTTCGCCGAGACGCTGGCAAGCTACCGCGTGGTGATCTTCGTGCTCCTGGTCTTCGCCACGGCCATGCTGGTCGCCGCACTGGTCTTTCTGGTGATGCTGGTCACGCTAAACCGCCGGATGGCCGCGGTGGAGCGCTCCGGGATCGAGGTCTCCTCGCTGGTCATCAGCCGGGAGGAGAACACCGTGTATCTCAATACGATGGGCTTCAAGCTGACCGAGGCGATGATGGAGACGCTGGCCGTGCTGGCCGAGGCGCGGCTCGACGAGGAGATGCTGACCGGCATCCAGATCGAGTCCATGATTACGGGCCGGTCCGAGTCCGATTGCGACGAAGCCGCGGGCGCCACGCGGATCAAGCGCCTGCGCGACGGTCTGGGAAATCAGTTGGTCTCTGAGCTTCTGGTCAAGACCATCGCCAAACGCGGATATGTTCTGGCCGTCGACAAGGGCGTGATCGAGGTGCTCTGACCGCCGGATGTGCGCTTAGGCGTGCTGGCGACCCCGGCAGGATTCGAACCTGCAACCTGCCCCTTAGGAGGGGGCTGCTCTATCCAGTTGAGCCACGGAGCCGCACGGCATCGGGTCTAGCGCGCGCGCGGAGCCGTGTCACCCCGCATCGCACAAATCCCGCGCCTCCCACTCTGACGCTTGTGACTTCACATCGCATCAGTCTACTTTACCGGTAACGCTCAATAATTGAGGACGCAGCCCTTGGCCGACACGCCCCCCCGCCCGCTGACACTCCGGGATGTCTCTGAAGCGTCCGGCGTTTCCGAAATGACCGTGAGCCGTGTTCTGCGCAACCGGGGCGATGTTTCGGGTGCGACGCGCGAAAAGGTCCTGGAGGCGGCGAAATCGCTGGGCTACGTGCCGAACAAGATCGCGGGCGCGCTCGCCAGTCAGCGTGTCAACCTCGTGGCGGTCATCATTCCCAGCCTGCGCAACATGGTCTTTCCCGAGGTCATGTCCGGCATCAGCGCGGTGCTGGAGGACACGGATCTTCAGCCCGTCGTGGGTGTGACCGATTATCTGCCCGAAAAGGAAGAGCGCGTCCTTTACGAGATGCTGTCCTGGCGGCCGTCTTCGGTCATCATCGCGGGGCTTGAGCATTCGGACGCCTCGCGCGCCATGCTGGCCGCGTCGGGCATCCCCGTGGTCGAGATCATGGATACCGACGGCACGCCGATCGACGCAATGGTCGGGATCTCGCACCGGCGGGCGGGCCGCGAAATGGCCCAGGCGATCCTGAAGGCGGGCTACACGAATATCGGTTTTCTGGGCACCAAGATGCCGCTCGATCACCGCGCCCGGAAGCGGTTCGAGGGCTTCACCGAGACGCTCGCCAAGGCCGGGGTGGAGGTCATGGACCAGGAATTCTACTCGGGCGGGTCCGCGCTGGCCAAGGGTCGCGAGATGACCGAGGCCATACTGGAACGGACGCCAGAGCTCGATTTCATCTATTATTCCAATGACATGATCGGCGCGGGTGGCCTGCTCTACTGCCTCGACAAGGGCATCGACGTTCCGGGTCAGATCGGACTTGCGGGCTTCAATGGCGTCGAGCTTCTGGATGGTCTGCCCCGCAAACTGGCCACCATGGACGCCGCGCGCACCGAGATCGGGCGCAAGGCGGCTGAGATAGTCGCAGCCCTGGTCGAGAACCCCGACGCCGAGATCGACCGAATTGTCGAGCTGACCCCGAAGGTCGCTGTCGGTGAGACCCTGAAAAAGCGCTGAAACGACGAAACGGGGCGGCATCGCCGCACGTCAAGGTTCGGACGGATCGTCACCTGACTGTCATGGAATCGATGTATGTCAGGCTGCGCGTGCTCTCGATCCCCAACGAATCGTGTTTTGCTGCCGGGGCATGCGCTTTTTTGAGAGACTTTTCAGCATATTCGGGAGTGGCCTCGGCCGCTCCCTTTTTCGTTCGGGGCTGACGTCGAAAAAAGCGCCCTCGATCCCGCCTGCGAAAGCGCTGCGAGCCATGCACAAGGCGGGATGCGGAGTTGAATGAATGGACGTGGTTGGCCGTTCATACTCTGCCTATTTCTTGGGCCAAGGGGGAACGACAAACCTATTACGGAGACATCCCATGGCCACGGCCACCTACAACGCACACAGCACGGCCCACGCGTCCGAACGCAAGGGCTTCGTCCAAAGCCTCTACAATGGCTTGCTTTGGCTGGCAGAGCGCAATCCCCGCGTTCAGCAAGTCGAGAAGCTGCAGGCAATGTCCGACGATGAGCTGGCAAAGCGCGGCTTGAAGCGCGAAGACATCGCGCGTCACGTCTATCGCGACCTGTTCTACCTCTAAACGCACAAACGAGTCACCTCGGACGATCAGAGCCGAGTACTCGAGAAACTGGCCGTGCCTCCGGGCGCGGCCGTTTTGCGTTTTGGGTGTACGTTATGCCTCGGAGCGCGTCTGCCCCCTCGCCAGCCACTCGCCGGCCGATCGGGTCCACAAACGAAAAAGGCCGCGCCCGAAGGCGCGGCCCTGTGATCTCGGCACAGACTGAAAGATCAGTTCTGTGCGTAGAATTCGATGACGAGGTTCGGCTCCATCTGGACGGCGAAGGGCACGTCCGACAGGCCGGGCTGGCGCACGAAGGTCGCCTTCATCTTGGAGTGATCGACCTCGATGTAATCGGGCACGTCACGCTCGGGCAACTGCGATGCTTCGATCACGGAAGCGAGCTGCTTGGACTTTTCACGGACCTCGATCACGTCGCCTTCCTTCACGCGGTAGGAGGGGATGTTGACCTTCTTGCCGTTCACCGTGACGTGGCCATGGTTCACGAACTGGCGCGCGGCAAACACGGTTGCGACGAACTTCGCGCGGTAGACGACCGCGTCGAGGCGGCGCTCCAGCAGGCCGATCAGCAGCTCACCGGTGTCGCCCTTCTGGCGCTCTGCATCGGCGAAGATGCGGCGGAATTGCTTCTCGGTCAGGTCGCCGTAATGGCCCTTCAGCTTCTGCTTGGCGCGCAGCTGCAGACCGAAATCCGAGATTTTGCCCTTGCGGCGCTGGCCGTGCTGGCCGGGGCCGTATTCACGGCGGTTGACCGGGGATTTCGGACGACCCCAGATGTTTTCGCCCATCCGGCGGTCGATCTTGTACTTGGCAGAGGTGCGTTTGGTCACCGTCTGATCTCCTTCGTTCTGGCGCAGCCCCTTCGGTGGTCTCCGGGACGGCTATGAAGGGCGTTGTCCTCTGGGCCATATGTCCGGTTTCCCGAAGCCCTGACAGGCATCCCCTTGCGGGGGCCACCAACACCAATGAAGGCGCGCTTATATCCGCGGCCCGATCACTGTCAATAGCGCCCGCATCCACATGGGTATTTGAGGCAAATGCGACGGGTCTTTGCGGAAGCCGTTAGGAATTTCGAAAGGCCCGCCAGGCGTAATGCTCGGACCTCGAATGTCAGGTTGGGAAAGGCCATGGTCAGCGGGCTCGATATCAGCGTGCCGAAGAACGCACTCGATTTTGCCGTGCGCGAACTGGATCGCGACACGCCGCGGATCGTGGCGCAGGCCGTGCGGGCGCGCAACGTCAACCTCGCCTTCCAGCCGGTGGTGCATGGCACGGCCCATGATCATGTCGCCTTCTACGAAGGTCTGGCGCGCGTGCTGGATCCTGCGGGCCGAATCGTTCCCGCCCGCGATTTCATCGCCGATATCGAGGAAGAAGAGACAGGCCGCCTGCTGGATTGCGTAGCCCTCAGCAAGGGCCTCGGCATCTTGTCGCGCAACCCCGATATCCGGCTCTCGCTCAATCTCTCGGCGCGGTCCATCGGCTACCGGAAATACGGCAAGATCCTTGATCAGGCGCTGTCAGGCGACCCCACGATCGCGGAACGCCTGATCCTCGAAGTGACGGAGCCATCCGCGATGCGCGTGCCCGAGCTCGTCAGCGACTTCATGAAACGCTACGGCCCGCAGGGGGTCAGCTTCGCGCTCGACAATTTCGGCGCGGGGTCGACGAATCTGCGCGTGCTCAGCCGGTTCACCTTCGACATCCTCAAGATCGACGGCCGTTTATCGCGCGGCGCCGCGCAGGACGCGGATATGCAGGTGTTGATGCGGGCGATTCTGGCCATGGCGCGCGAATTCGACGTCTTCACCATCGCCGAAAGCATCGAAAGCCGCGAAGATGCGGACTTCATGTCGGATATCGGCGTGGATTGCCTGCAGGGCTTCTATTTCGCGGCCCCCAGCCTCGATCCGCCCTGGCGCCGAATGGAGGCGAAAACCGCCTGATCCTCCCGAAAGACCAGGCGACCCAATGGCCCGAACATGCGCTCCTCCTTGCCGGGCCGACCCGCATCTGACGTTACGTCTGTTGCTCACCTTCCCGTCATCCGATACCAACATGCCCAACGTGGCACGCGCCCGGGATGCATCCGCGCGCCTCGCGCCACATCGTGCAAGAGAGGAGATCTGGCATGACCAATATCGTGATCGCATCGGCGGCCCGGACCGCTGTCGGAAGCTTTACCGGCTCTTTCGCCACCACCCCGGCCCATGACCTCGGTGCCGCCGTGCTCGAAGCGCTGGTGGAACGGGCAGGCATCGACAAGTCGGAAGTCTCCGAGACCATCCTTGGTCAGGTGCTGACCGCCGCACAGGGCCAGAACCCCGCGCGCCAGGCGCATATCAATGCGGGCCTGCCGCAGGAAAGCGCCGCCTGGGGTATCAACCAGGTCTGCGGTTCCGGTCTTCGCGCGGTCGCCCTCGGTGCCCAGCACATCCAGCTTGGCGATGCCGACATCATCTGCGCGGGCGGTCAGGAAAGCATGTCGCTCTCCACCCATGCCGCGCATCTGCGCGCCGGTCACAAGATGGGTGACGTGAAATACATCGACACGATGATCCGTGACGGCCTTTGGGACGCCTTCAACGGCTACCACATGGGCCAGACCGCCGAGAACGTCGCCGAGAAGTGGCAGATCAGCCGCGACCAGCAGGACGAATTCGCGCTTGCCTCCCAGAACAAGGCCGAAGCGGCCCAGAAGGCGGGCAAGTTCGAGGACGAGGTCATCCCCTTCACCGTGAAGACCCGCAAGGGAGAGATCGTCGTCGACAAGGACGAATATATCCGCCACGGCGCGACGCTCGAGAACATGACAAAGCTGCGCCCGGCCTTCACCAAGGACGGATCGGTCACCGCGGGCAATGCCTCGGGGCTCAATGACGGTGCCGCGGGCGCCCTCATCATGACGGCCGAGAATGCGGAGAAGCGCGGCATCGAGCCGCTCGCGCGGATCGTCTCCTACGCAACGGCGGGTCTTGATCCGAAGATCATGGGCGTGGGCCCGATCTACGCGTCCCGCAAGGCGCTGGAGAAGGCAGGCTGGAAGCCCGAGGATCTCGACCTCGTCGAAGCCAACGAAGCCTTCGCCGCACAGGCCTGCGCCGTGAACAAGGACATGGGCTGGGATCCGGAGATCGTGAACGTCAATGGCGGTGCCATTGCCATCGGTCACCCGATCGGTGCCTCCGGTGCCCGTATCCTCAACACGCTTCTGTTCGAGATGAAGCGCCGCGGTGCCAAGAAAGGCCTCGCCACGCTCTGCATCGGTGGCGGCATGGGCGTCGCCATGTGCCTCGAGCGCCCGTAACAGGCACGCCACGGAAAAGGCGGGGCGCGTCCCCGCCTTTCTTCCATGCGACAGGTTCTCCCGCATAACCCCGATCAGCTTGTCTTTTCAGGCGGCGGTCTGCGCTGCTTCTGGCAGGGCGGCTTCATGACGACATTGACCAAGACCCGGCAGATCGCGCCGAAGCGGCTGACCGGGGTGTCGGGCGGGGCGCTTGCGGGCGCGGCCTATCTTGCCGGACGCGAACAGAAACTGCTCGATGCTATGTGCGAGGCGTTCGAAGCGCAGGACAGCAATATCGACCTCATGCATGACGGCGACGAAGGCCTGACACCGCATCAGTCGATCTATTGCGAAGTCGTGGGCCAGGTCATCGACGACGACGCCGCCAAGACCATCGCGGACGGCCCGGCGTTCCAGATCCTGATCGCGCATCCGCCGAAAAGCGGCCTGCCGGTCCTGTCCGGCATAGCGATGACACTGGCCTATGAGGCGGAACTGCACACGATCAACGCGCCGCATTTCGGCTGGGCCGAAAAGATGGGGCTCGACCATGCGCTGGTAGATGCAAACCAGGCGGCCCGAGACGGCAAGCTGCTCGACCTGATTTGTGCCGCGGCCGTCATCCCGCCGGTCTTCAAGCCACCGCATTGGGAAGGACGCCCGGTCGTCGATGGCGGAATGGCCGATCAGGCCCCGATGCCGCAGCCCGACGAGGGCACGACGATGATCCTGCTCACGCGAAATTACCGGTCTCTGCCGGACACCGAGACCCGCTATTACCTGCACCCGAGCGAGGAAACCCCGGCGGACAAGATCGATTTCACCGATCCCGGCAAGCTCCGCGCCACCTGGGACCAAGGCGCGCGGGATGCGGAGGCGTTCCTGAGCGCGGACGCTCAGGGCACAAACTGACGAAATATCGTTGCGTTTTGCGATTTCAGATCGCAACGATGGAACCCAAGTAACTAACTCAAGGAGGAGAAGACCATGGCACGTGTAGCACTCGTCACCGGCGGAAGCCGCGGAATCGGCGCCGCGATTTCGAAAGAGCTGAAATCCCAGGGCTACGAGGTCGCCGCGACCTATGCCGGCAATGACGAAAAGGCCAAGGCCTTCAGCGACGAGACCGGCATCAAGACCTACAAGTGGAACGTGGGCGATTACGAAAGCTCCAAGGAGGGTCTCGCGCAGGTCGAGGCCGATCTCGGCCCGATCGACGTCGTGGTGGCCAATGCCGGCATCACCCGCGACGCCCCCTTCCACAAGATGACGCCCCAGCAATGGCAGGAGGTTATCGACACCAACCTCACCGGCGTCTTCAACACGGTCCACCCGATCTGGCCCGGCATGCGCGAGCGGGGCTTCGGCCGGATCATCGTGATCTCGTCGATCAATGGGCAGAAGGGCCAGTTTGCCCAGGTGAACTACGCTGCGACCAAGGCGGGTGATCTCGGCATCATCAAGTCGCTGGCGCAGGAGGGGGCCGGCAAGGGCATCACCGCCAACGCGGTCTGCCCGGGCTACATCGCGACCGAAATGGTCATGGCCGTGCCGGAGAAGGTACGCGATGCGATCGTCAGCCAGATCCCCGCAGGTCGCCTGGGCGAGCCCGAGGAAATCGCGCGCTGCGTGGCGTTCCTCGCCTCCGACGATGCGCAATTCATCAACGGCTCGACGATTTCGGCCAATGGCGGTCAGTATTTCGCCTGATCGTCCGAACCACACGCGATGACGCCCGCAAGGGCGGAAGAGCCCCGGCCCCGCGCCGGGGCTCTTTGCGTTTTTGCACATAAACGGCGCGCAGCATCGCATAGACGCACCAGACACGTTCCATATATGTCTCCCAACGCAAGTAGGAGGCTTCGCCATGATTTCCGAGATTTCAGGTCTGCACCATGTCACATCGCTGGCCTCGGACGCCCAGACCAACAACGACTTCTTCACCAAGACGCTTGGTCTGCGCCGGGTCAAGAAAACCGTGAATTTCGACGCGCCGGAGGTCTATCACCTCTATTACGGCGACGAGACGGGCACCCCCGGCACGGTCATGACCTATTTTCCCTTCCCCAATGCCCGGCGGGGCCGCGCGGGCACGGGCGAGGTCGGCACCACCGTCTTTTCCGTTCCGAAAGGCGCCCTGCCCTATTGGGAAGACCGGCTCGCGACCTTCGACACACCCGGCCTGTCCCGCGACAGCCGCTTCGGCGAGGAACGCCTGCGCTTCGCCGGTCCCGATGGCGACGGCTTCGCCCTGACGGAGGTCGAAAGCGACAGCCGCGCGCCCTGGACCGCGGGCGGCGTGCCCGAAGATGTCGCCATTCGCGGCTTCCATTCCACCGACATGCGCTTGCGTGACGATGCCGCCACGGCGGAGCTTCTGCGTTTCATGGGCTACGAGGAGATGGACCGCACAGGCGCGATCACCCGTTTTCACATCCCCGGTGGCAATGACGCGAATATCATCGACCTCACCCGCATCGACGCGCCCTTCGGCGATCAGGGGGCTGGCTCCGTGCATCACGTGGCCTTCGCGGTCGAGGATCGCGCGGCCCAGCTCGCGGTGCGGCGCGCGCTCTCGGATACCGGCTATCAGGTCACCCCTGTGATCGACCGCGACTATTTCTACGCGATCTATTTCCGCACGCCCGGCGGGGTCCTGTTCGAGATTGCCACGAACGAGCCCGGTTTTGATCGCGATGAGGATACCGCGCATCTGGGCCAGGCGCTCAAGCTGCCCAGTCAGCACGAGCCGCTGCGCGAGGTCTTGGAAAGCCGCTACCTGGCGCCGATCCATGACTGAGGCAGGCTATATCTACGCCGAAACGAAGGGGAAGACCGGCGCGCCGCTGGTCTTCACCTTTCATGGCACAGGCGGCAATGAACACCAGTTCCACCGCTTCGCAGGCGATCTGATCCCTGACGCTCATGTGATCTCGCCCCGTGGGGATGTCTCGGAGATGGGCGCCTTGCGCTATTTCAAGCGCACGGGCGAAGGCGTCTACGACATGGAGGATCTGGCCCGACGGCAGGCCGCCATGGCGGAATTCGTCGGTGCGCATAAAGCGCGGATCGGAGCGGAGCGTGTCATTGCGCTTGGCTATTCCAACGGCGCCAATATCGCGGCTGCCGTGGCGATGGCCCATCCGGATCTCTTCACCGACCTGGCACTCCTGCATCCGCTGATACCGTGGACGCCGGAACCGCAGCCCGGCCTCGCCCGGACGCGCATCCTGATCTCCGCCGGAGAACGGGATCCGATCTGCCCGGCCCCCGCAACCAAGGCCCTGATCGACTATTTTATGGACCAAGGCAGCGACGTCACCGCAGCCTGGCACCCCGGAGGGCACGAGATACGGGAGAGTGAAGTGGGGGCGCTGACCGCGCTCTTCGCGCCTTCGGACTGATCCCGACGCGGACCGGGAGGCGGCACTTGAACTATGCGCTGTCTAATCGACAAGTCACAAGCGACCACGGCGCATTTCCTGACCGGCCGTCATTTCGGGCGTGTTGGGATTTCGGGTGGTTTAGCCTTTGCGCCCCGGGACCGCATCGCAGGGCGAAAGTCGAGTGAATCAGACCGAAAGATACCGGCCGAATCTCTCCGGGTTGGGCAACGGCATGGGGTCATGCCGGTGCCCGGTAACGCCTCGCGTCAGTGCATTGTCTCCGAGGACAGCCGCGAGATTTCTTCCTTAAGCCGCAGTTTCTGCTTCTTCAATTCAGCCACCTGCAACCCGTCCATACTTGGGGATCGCTGGGCCTCCTCTACCTTGTCCGACAAAATGGCATGCTTCTTCTTCAGCTCCATCAAATGCGAACTTAGGCTCATGGGGGACCTCCTTTGCTGTGTGAACCTTGAGTGGAGCATAGACCGCATGCAAAGTCACGCTGCAGGCGCAAAACCCGCAAAGCATTTTCCCGCGAATTGGAATAAAATTATGCGTCTGCCGCAAAGTGCAGCGGCGCACCGTTCCGCAGGATCGCCCGCACCGTGCCGGTATAATCCTCGCCATCGGCGATATGACGCGCGCCTGCATGCAGAATCAGCGGTGCGTGAAGCTGAAATCCCGCGCGCCCGCCCTTGCGCGCCCGCACCAGAACAAGCCGCGCCGAGCGGCCTGCGCGGGGGGCCAGTGGTTTCAGCTCCACCGATCCCAACCGGCCCTGCAGCGCCGACAGGATATCCGGCAGCCGTTCGGCCCGGTGGATCATGTGCAACTGCCCCATCGGCGCGAGGCGGCGCGCGGCGACCTTGATCCAGCTGGCCAGCGGCGTGACCTCGCCCATCGCGGCTTCGCGGCCTTCGTCCTGCGCGGCACTGCGCGCCCCGCGCCGGTAATAGGGCGGGTTGGCGAGAATGTGATCGAAGCGCTCCTGCCGTAGCTCTGCGGGCAGCGCCACGAGATCTGCCGTGATGATCCGCGCGGACACGCCATTGGCCTCGGCGTTGCGGGCGGCAAGGGCGGCATAGGCCTCCTGCCGCTCGATCCCGGTCAGGCAAAGCCCCGGCACACGTTCCGCAAGACAAAGAAGGGCGGCCCCGGCCCCGCATCCAAGCTCGAGCACCCTTTGCTCGGGCTGGGCCGTCACCGACGCCGCAAGCAGCACCGGATCGATGCCCGCCCGGTAGCCGTATAACGGCTGGGCCAGATGCACGCGCCCGCCGAGATAGGCATCGACGCTCAGCGCGTCCGCCGGGAAATGGCCGACCTCATCCCTCAAACTTGACGCCGTTTTCCCAAAGGACCGTCCGCGCGCGGGCCAGTTCGTCCGTGCGCACCATCAGGCGACGCGGCAATATGCCAATGCTGCCTTCGAGGATGCTCATATTTACGTCCAGCTCGAAGGATTCTATACCCTCGTCAGCAAGGACGGCTCGAGCCAAAGGGATCAGCGTGATATCGTTGGTGCGCAATAACTCTTCCATATCCGCGATCTAACCCTTTGCGCTTTCGACTGTCGAGATGCGAGCTTGAGAGAGTATGAGCCTGGACCACGCACAGCAAAAACCCCATGACCGTCTCGCCGAGGCGCTGAGCGGTGAAATGGACGCGGTCAACGCGCTGATCCGGACGCGTATGGCGTCGGAGCACGCCCCGCGCATTCCCGAAGTCACCGCGCATCTCGTGGAGGCGGGCGGCAAGCGCCTGCGCCCGATGCTGACGCTCGCGGCGGCGAAACTCTGCGGCTATGACGGCCCCTATCACGTGCATCTCGCCGCAACCGTGGAATTCATCCACACCGCGACACTCCTGCATGACGACGTGGTGGACGAAAGCGGTCAACGGCGCGGGCGGCCCACGGCGAACCTTCTGTGGGACAACAAGTCGAGCGTTCTGGTCGGCGACTACCTTTTCGCGCGGTCGTTCCAGTTGATGGTGGAGACGGGCAATCTGCGCGTCCTCGATATCCTGGCGAACGCCGCGGCGACCATCGCCGAGGGCGAGGTGCTGCAACTCTCGGCCGCGCAGGATCTGCGCACCGACGAAGCGATCTACCTCAAGGTCGTGCGCGGCAAGACCGCCGCGCTTTTTTCGGCTGCAACCGAGGTGGGCGGCGTGATCGCGGGCGTAGACGAGGCGCAGGTGCAGGAGCTTTACGCCTATGGTGACGCGCTCGGCATCGCGTTTCAGATCGTCGATGACCTGCTCGATTACCAGGGCGACACCAAGGCCACGGGCAAGAATATCGGCGACGATTTCCGCGAGCGGAAGCTGACCCTGCCGGTGATCAAGGCGGTGGCGAAAGCCGACGAGAAAGAGCGCGCCTTCTGGAGCCGCGTGATCGAGAAGGGGCGGCAGGAAGAGGGCGATCTCGACCATGCGCTGACCCTGCTGGAACGTCATGGCACGCTGATCGAGACACGCGACGAAGCGCTCGGCTGGATTGCCAAGGCCAAGGCAGCGATGGCCACCCTGCCCCGGAGCGATCTGCGCGACATGCTGATCGACTTGGCAGATTACGTGGTGGCGCGGATCAACTGATCGCCGGTTTGTCTATTTGAAATCTTGAGCGGGTTGTGACGCGGCGCGTCGCAACGCCCTGGGCCGCCTGTGGTGAGGGCGGGAGCGAGGGGCCGGCCCCGCCGCTATTGTCCTTGGACCAATGGCGCACCCGGAAAAGCGAGGGGCCAGCCCCTCGCGCTCCCCGGAGGTATTTGTGGTCCGGTCGTGACAGGGGCGGCGCGCGACGGCGCTGACGTGGGACGCGCGGGCGGTCAGGCTGCGTGGTTGAGCGTCGTCGGCGCGACCCACCAATCCGGATGCGCGGCCGCGATGTCTGTGGCTGCGGCGCGCAGTTCAGCGGCGTCGGGATAGAGCCCGAAGCAGGTTGCGCCAGAGCCGGACATGCCTGCAAAGAGCGCGCCCTTCAGGGCCGCCAGCACGTCGCGAATCTCAGACGCATGCTCCTGGGCTGGCTGCGACAGATCGTTGCGCATCTCGGACAGGAAGGCCGCGACCGCTGCGACATTGGGCATCTCGGGCAGCCGCTCCGGCATCGGCTGATTGTCTTTTGTGGCGAGCGCCGCGAAGACCTCGGGCGTGGGTACGGAGACGCCCGGATTGACCAGCAGGGCGGGCAGTTCCGGCCAGCCCGGCACGGGCAGCGCGCCCTCGCCGATCCCGGATATGCGCTGCGCCACGGGGGTCAGGCACATCGGCACATCAGCCCCCAGCGTGACCGCGTTGCGCGGAAGGGGCACTCCCCAAAGGGCCGACAGAGCCCGGAGCGTGGCCGCGGCATCCGAGGAGCCGCCGCCGATCCCAGCCGCACTGGGAAGGTGTTTTTCCAGGGTGATCCGCGCGCCGCGCACGGGATCGAGAAGCCGCGCGGCTTGCAGCACGAGGTTCTCTGCGCCCGCGGGCACGCCCTCCGCCATGGAGCCCGTGACCTCAAGGCTCAGATCCTCGGCCTCCTCCACCCGGATCATATCGCCCAGATCCGCAAACACCACGAGACTGTCGAGCAGGTGATACCCATCGGGCCGTTGTCCGGTCACGTGCAGCGTCAGGTTGATCTTGGCGGGTGCGCGTTCCTCAATCACCGGCATCAGATGCGACGCTCAGGGGCGGCGCACCCTCTTCGGCGAGCACGGCGTCGAGACCGATTTCCAGCTTGCGGCGGATACGCTCGGGGTCGGCATCCTCGGAGACGTTTTCATAATCCACGAAGGACAGAGCCCGTTTCCACATGAATTCCGCTTCAAGCTCCCGGCCCACGGCCCAATAGGCATCGCCCAGATGGTCGTTGACCACGGGGTCGATGGGCATCAGTTCCGCTGCGCGTTCAAGTTGGCCCACAGCCTCGTCGTAGCGCCCGAGCCGGTAATAGACCCAGCCCAGGCTGTCGACGATATAGCCCGCATCGGGCCGGGCCGCGACGGCACGTTCGATCATGTCGAGCGCCTCGTCGAGCTTGATCTGCTCCTCGACCAGCGAATAGCCGAGATAGTTCAGCACCTGCGGCTGTTCGGGGTTGAGCTCAAGTGCGGCGCGGAAATCCGCCTCCGCCTGCTCGAACCGGTCGGAGCGTTCGTAGGAAATGCCGCGCGCGTAATAGAGGAACCATTGTTCCGTCGCGGGTTCGCCATAAAGGTCGAGCGCCCTAGTGTAGGCGGCAATCGCATCGTCGTAGCGGTCAAGGCGGCGCATGAAATCCGCCAGCGTCGACTGCACGACCGGCAGATCGCCATGGGTCTCGGCCAGGCTTTCCAGAACCTCGACCGCCGCATCGACCTTGTCGGTGGCGCGCAGGGCCTCGGCGCGGCCGATCTCGGCGGCATGGAAGGCCGGATCGTCGCGTGCGACACCGTTATAGGCCTGCCCGGCAAGATCATGCTGACCGAGCGCGCGCAGAAGCTCTGCCGCCATCAGCGTCGCATCCGTGTGGGCGGGGTTCAGATAGGCCGCGATGCGCGCATAAAGCAGGGTGAAATCATCGCTCGCATCGCTGGTCAGCGCGGAGCCGATGGTGAAGAACGTCTCGGCGATGCCGTCCTTGGCGCCGCGCACATGGGTGAAGGGCAGCGCCTCTCCGGCTTCGAGCGCGTCGACCATGGCGGAGAGCGCCGGGTCGAATTCCGCGTTGAAGGACTGGTCGATGAGCGCCAGCGCCTCGTCGTTTCGGTCAAGCTGGCTCAACACCTGGACGCGGGCCGTGATCGCGCGGCGGGTGAATTGCACACCCCCCCCCATATCGCTGCCCATCAGCGCCTCTGCCCCTTCGAAATCCCCGACCGAGGCCAAGGCCAACGCCTTGTGATAGATGGCGAAGGGCTGCATGCCCTGCATCTCGCCCACGGCGTCAAAGGCATTGATCGCGGAGGTCATGTCGCCCTGGCCCATGAGCGACCAGGCCCGCACCAGACCGTCAGTCAGAGGGCCGGGGCCCTTGTCATCGGCGATGGCCGCGAGGATCGCGGAGTAATTCTCGTTCTGGGCGGATTGGGCGACCATGGCCATCTGCGCGATCTGGCTGCTTTCGCCCTGCACCAGGATCCGCTCGCCCAGGATGGCGGCGCGTTCGATGTTGCCCAGCGACATATGCGCAAGCGCCGCCCGTTCGAGGAACTCGACGCGGTCCTTGTCGAAGAGGATCGTACGGTCGAAATACTCCGCCGCCGCCGCGAAATCGCCCGCCATCGCGGCCGAACGCGCGGCGAGGTAGTCACCGGAGACACCCTGCGCCCCCGCGACACCCGGCGCCGACAGCACCATCGCGGCCAGTGCCGCCTTCATCCATCTGCTTGCGGAGCCCGACATGCATCGCATCCTTCTACTCGGCGCGTTCTACTCGCAGCTAGGGTAACCGGAGCGCCTGACCAGACGCAATGCGGGGCGGGCCCGAAGGTCCGCCCCGCGCGTCACGTTGCAGTCAATCAGCTTACAGGCTGATTACATATTGGGATAATTCGGCCCGTCTCCGCCCTGCGGCGTGGTCCAGACGATGTTCTGCGCGGGATCCTTGATGTCGCATGTCTTGCAATGCACGCAGTTCTGGAAGTTGATGACGAACTTGGGATCGCCGCCACCTTCCGCCTCCACGAATTCGTAGACGCCCGCCGGGCAGTAGCGCGCGCTGGGTCCGCCATAGATCTTGTAGCCGATCTCCACGGGTTTCGCGGGATCCTTCAGCTTGAGATGCGCAGGCTGGCTTTCCTCGTGGTTCGTGGCCGCGAAGGAGACGTTGGTGAGCCGGTCGAAGCTGAGCTTGCCGTCGGGCTTGGGGTAGTCGATCTTCTTGTGATCCTTGGCCTTGCCCGTGGCCTCCGCATCGGTCTTGCCGTGGCCAATCGTGCCGAAGAGCGAGAAGCCCAGCGTATTGGTCCACATATCAAAGCCGCCCGCCACAAGGCTGGTGGTCAATCCATACTTGGACCAGAGCGGCTTGACGTTGCGCACCTTCTTGAGGTCCTCGCCAATGGCGCCCGTGCGCACTCCGGTCTCGTAATCGTTCAACTCGTCGGAGGCCCGACCCGCCTGGATCGCGGCATAGGCGGCCTCGGCGGCAGCCTTGCCCGACAGCATCGCGTTGTGGTTGCCCTTGATGCGCGGCACGTTGACCATGCCGACCGAGCAGCCAAGAAGCGCCACGCCGGGGGCCACCATCTTCGGCATCGACTGGTAGCCACCTTCGGAGATTGCCCGCGCGCCGTAGGCCACGCGCTTGCCGCCTTCGAGCAGGTCCGCGACCATCGGGTGATGCTTGAAGCGCTGGAATTCCATGTAGGGGTAAAGGTGCGGGTTCTCGTAATTCAGGTGCACCACGAAGCCCACATAGACCTGGTTGTTCTCGAGGTGGTAGATGAACGACCCGCCGCCCGCGTTGGAGCCCAGGGGCCAGCCCATCGTATGCGTGACCGTGCCCTCGCGGTGCTTGGCAGGGTCGATCTCCCAGATTTCCTTCATGCCGAGGCCGAATTTCTGCGGCTCGTGGCCCTTGGAGAGGTCGTATTTCTCGATCACTTCCTTGGACAGCGACCCGCGCACGCCTTCGGACAGGAAGACATACTTGCCGTGCAGCTCCATGCCGGGCTCGTAGCCGTCGCCCTTGGTACCGTCCGGGTTCAGGCCGAACTCGCCCGCGACGACGCCTTTGACCTCGCCATTGTCGCCATAGACGATCTCGGAGCAGGCCATGCCGGGGAAGATCTCGACGCCCAGCGCCTCGGCCTGTTCGGCCATCCAGCGGCAGACATTGCCCATCGAGACGATGTAATTGCCGTGGTTGTTCATCAGCGGCGGCATCGGCCAGTTCGGCACGCGGATGCTCCCCGCCTCGCCGAGGATGTAGAAATTGTCCTTGGTCACCGGCGTGTTGAGCGGCGCGCCCTTCTCTTTCCAGTCCGGAATGAGCGCATCGAGGCCCGAGGGGTCAAGCACCGCGCCCGACAGGATATGCGCGCCCACTTCGGAGCCCTTCTCGAGCACGACGACTTCGCAATCGGCATCGAGTTGCTTGAGGCGGATCGCGGCGGACAGCCCGGCCGGGCCCGCGCCCACGATCACGACATCATATTCCATGGTCTCGCGCTGGGTATCGGTCATGTCTCTCCCTTCGAGGCGCGCACGCCCCTTCGATGAAAACTTGACGTTGATTAAAGGTTGCCGTCCCCGAGGGTCAATTGTGACACGGCGTCCAAACCGGGCTTGGGTGGAAAAATCTGCGCGACACTTGCGTCTGCTGCAAGCTTTGCAGGCTTTACTGCGGAATTGCGTGACAATCGCGAAATCCCGCGCATATCGCCGCTCCCGGCGCTCGGGCGGAGGCCGACACCCGACCGCCATGCCGCGCAGGCACGGTCACGGATCGGCAATCGCCAGCGCGCGCCGTGGCGCGGAGACGCCATTTCACTGCCCCCCCCTTGCATCGGGCCGCGTCTCGGGCCACTTTTCGCGGTGACCAAACGGGCCGCCTCGCGCGGCCCGTGCTATGATGTTGGACCATGACCCATGGAAAAGATTTTGATGACCCGCGCGGGCAACGACGCGCTTCAGGCCGAGTTGAAAAAGCTCAAATCCGTCGAGCGGCCCGCCGTGATCCAGGCCATCGCCGAGGCGCGAGAGCTTGGCGACCTCAAGGAAAACGCCGAATATCATTCGGCGCGCGAGAAGCAGGGCTTTATCGAAGGCCGCATCAAGGAGTTGGAAGGCGTGCTCGGCCTTGCCGAGGTGATCGACCCCAAGACCCTGTCTGGCGCGGTCAAGTTCGGCGCAACCGTGAAGCTCGTGGACGAGGACACCGAAGAGGAAAAGACCTGGCAGATCGTGGGCGAACACGAGGCCAATATCGAAAAGGGTCTTCTGAACGTGAAATCGCCCATTGCGCGCGCCCTCATCGGCAAGGAAGAAGGCGACAGCGTCGAAGTCCGCACGCCGGGCGGCGAGAAGAGCTACGAGATTTTGTCGATCGACTTCGTCTGATCCCCGAAAGGGCCATGCCATGGCCAAGCCCAAAGACATGAACACCACACCGCTCGGGGTCTATCCCGAGCGCGATCGCCCCGCGGTCACGGCAATCGAATTGAGCGCCGCGGCGATCAGCCTGTTCTGGCTGGCCCTGTCGGGCGGCTTTTTCCTGTTCGCGGGAATCGAGGGCGAGGCAGGCTTGCGCTTTCTCCTGACGATCATGGTGATCTTCCTGCCGGTGGCGATGGTCTGGGTCGCGGCCATGGCCATGCGCGCCACCCGCGTCATGCGCAACGAGGCCAAGCGCCTCGAGGTTGCGGTCGATGCGCTGCGCCGCGCCTATGTCGCGCAGTCCCGCGATGCCTCCAAAGAGACGGGCGCGACCATCGCCAAGAAGCTCGACGAGATCGCGGCCACGCAGAAGAAGGCCGAGACCGCCTTGGCGATGTTCGTCTCGACCCGCGCGCGAGAGAGCGCGACCCCGGCGCGCGTCGTGGTGGCCGATCCCGGCGGCACCGGCGGCGACCAGCCGACGCTTGAGCTTGGCACCCCGTCGGAGGCGCTCGTGCCGCCGCTTGCCAATGGCGATTTCATCCGTGCCCTGAACTTCCCCGACACGGCCGAGGACGAGGCGGGCTTCGCAGCCCTGCGCCGCGCGCTGAAGCATCGCCCCGCCGCGCAGCTCGTTCAGGCGAGCCAGGACGTGCTGACCCTGCTCAGCCAGGATGGCATCTACATGGACGATCTGCGCCCGGATATGGCCCGGCCCGAGCTGTGGCGCCGCTTCGCCCAAGGGGAGCGCGGCCGCACCATTGCCGCGCTAGGCGGGGTGCGGGACCGCTCCTCGCTGGCGCTGACCAGCGCGCGGATCAAGGAGGACGCCATCTTCCGTGACGCCGCGCACCATTTCCTGCGCCTTTTCGACAAGGGGCTGGCCCGGTTCGAGCCCGAGGCGAGCGATACGGAAATCTCGGATCTGGCAAATACCCGGACGGCCCGCGCCTTCATGCTGCTGGGCCGCGTTGCAGGCACGTTCGATTGACCGGGCAGGCTCAGATTTAAGCTCAGACCCTGCGGCGACGCCGCAACAACCGCCAGACACGCAGATCGCTCAGCGTCTTGGCCAGCGCAGCAAGGATCATCAGCGAGAGCGCCGCTTTGGAATAGATCCCCATCGTGCCCTGGATCAATTGCGCATGCAGCACGGTCCCAAGCGCAACCAGAACGACGCAGCCCGTATGGCCCAGACGCCAGAGGCGCGGCGCGATCCGCTGTCGCAGCGCGGCGAGCAGCGCCGCCCCGAACACCGCCCACATCGCGATGACACCGAAGGGCGAGAAGGGTGTAGGGGATGTGAAGGTCAGCGCGTCGATCACATCGGGCGGGCTGTAGACCCAAAGCCCCACCACATGCACCACCACCGCCACGACCAGTGCCGCGCCTACGTAACGGTGCAGATGGCGCGCCTGTCCCATGCGCAGCCCCGGCAAATATCCCCCGGCAAGAAGCGGCTGTGCCAGGATCAAGGCCATGCCGAGAATGCCCGCGAAACCCGCGGCGATATAGACCGGGCCGCGCCATTCCAGAAGCGGGCTGAAGGCCGCCACGGCGATGGGCACGCCCATGGCAAGGGCAAGCGCCCCCCAGATCCCTATCGCGCGCAGATTGCGCATCTGGGATCAGACGGGCTGCAGGACGAAATCCGCGGTGAGGCTGGTATCGCCCGCGCTCGCCATGACCGGACGCAGGAAGACCGTCTCAAAGCCCGGCCCGTCGAAGGCCAGATGCCCGTGCGGCTGACCGAAGGCGGGAACGATCTGCGGCATCTCCATGCGGAACACGCCATCGGCATCCGTCAGGGTGGCCCCATGGCTTTGCGGATCGCGTTCATGCCCTTCGGTTGTATGCGCCCAGATCTGGATGCGTTGCCCGGCAAGGGGCGCGCCATCGCCCGCACGGCGCACGGTTCCGGACATGAGGAAGCCGCCACCGCCGATCCGCTCCACGATGGGGGCGCCGGGACGGTAATTGTTCGACCCGCCCCGCATCGAGGGCGTGGGGGCAAGGCCTTGCGCGCGGGCGGGCACGAGAAGGCCGCTCGTCCCGGTGACAAGCACGGCACCGGCAGCGCTGAGAAGCGCGCGGCGCGTTGTGGCGGAATTTGGCATTGCGAAAACTCCCGTTGTGGCTGGGCACCCCGCGTTCGGGCCGAGGCGCGCTTTGTTCAACATAGAAGTGCAGCGCCGGATCGCGAACCTTCCCGCACGGCTTCGTGAAGGCGCGCTGCGGTCTAAAGTCCGAAACTGCCGTAAGGCATGAAGCGCACGGGATCGCCTGGCGCAATCTCCGCCGCACCGTCGGGCAGCTCCACCAGCCCTTCCGCCCAGGACAGGCTCGACACCCGGCCCGATCCTTCCGAGGCGAAGACCTCCGCCCGGCCATCGCGCATCCGGGCGCGCAGATATTCCCGCCGTCCCGGTTTCTTGCGCTTGGAAAAGGCGGCGGGAACCATGAAGCCCTCGGGCATGTGCCAGCCTGCGCCTGCTAGAAGCGACAGGGCCGGACGGGCGAAGATCAGCGTGCAGACAAACGCCGCGACAGGATTGCCCGGCAGACCGAAGGCGGGCGCTCCCTTCCAGAGGCCCAGCGCCAGGGGTCGACCCGGTTTCAACGCGATACGCCATTCCTGCAAAGCCTCCGCCTCGCGCAGAAGCGCCGAGACATGGTCTTCGTCCCCGGCTGACGCACCGCCCGATGTCAGGATCACATCCGCCTCCTCTGCCGCGCGATCCATCGTGGCCCGCAAGGTCGCGCGGTCATCGGGTACACGGCCCAGATCCACGGGCGCATGCCCCCAGCGCGCGGCGAGGCTCAGAAGCATGGGGCGGTTGGCATCGAAGATCCCGCCCGGCCCCGGCACACCGCCCGGCTCGCAAATCTCGTCGCCGGTGGACAGGACCGCAACGCGCAGGCGCGTGCGGACGGGCAGACGCCCCTGCCCGACGGCGGCGGCCAGCGCCAGATCGGGCGCGCGCAGAGATTGACCGGCGCGCAGGACCACCTCGCCTTCCTTGGCATCCTCGCCCGCCTTGCGCGTGTTGGCTCCCGGCCGCGTGCCCGCGCGAAAGGCGACGCGGCCCCCCGCCGTCGTGCAATCCTCATCGAGGACGACCGTGTCGACCCCTTCGGGCAGCGCTGCACCGGTCAGAACGCGCAGGGCATGCCCGGGCGGCACGACACCGTCAAAAGGCGCGCCTGCGGCGGCGCGCCCCTCGACTAGCGGCAGGTCCGCATCACCGGGCGGCAGGCTGGCGGCGGCGAAGCCGTAACCATCAACCGCGGTATTGGGATGTGGTGGGTTCGACCGCCGGGCGATGACGTCCCGCGCCAGCACGCGCCCCTCCGCCGCGCCAAGTGCGACCTCGGTCTCACCGGTCACCGGGTGCAGGCGATCCTCCAGCAAGGCCAGCGCCGCATCCACCGGTGTCCAGTCGACGCCCGGCGGCAGGGCGAAGCAATCGTTCGACAAGGCGGGCGGACGCAGCGGCGTCGCGGCACGGGCCAGCACGTCTTCATGGCCAAGCCCCAGGATCCATCCCTCCTCCGCATCGCCTTCGCAGAGCCAATCGCGCAGCGTCTCGGCGGGCAGACGTGACAACGCGCGCGCCAGAATCCGGACCTGCGCGCGGTCGTTGATCTCCTCCGGTTCGGCCTCGGCGGCGACGGTCTTTGCGATCAGCGACGGGAACAGTTCTGCCAGCACGATGGGGGTATCCGGCGCCTCGAAAGGGGCAACGGACAGATCGGTCCCGAACCTTTGTCGCAGGCGATGCAGCACCGGCAGACCCAAGAGCGCCTGCGAACCGACAGAACCCGTTGTGTAGAGCTTCCAGCAGGGCTGCGCGCGAGGGATCTGCGCCTCCGCTCGGCGTCTCTCGGGCAGGCCGTGGCCATGCCGCTCCGTGCCGCGTGCGGGCAAATCCGGCGTCGCTTCCGCCTCGGGGCATCCCCAAAACGGCCCGACGCCGGGAAACAGCCCGTTCAGATCGCGGGCCACGGCAAAGCGGTTATTGGCGTTGTCCGCCTTATCCTCGATACGGTCCGCCAAGGCCGCCCATAATGCGAGGGGATCATCCCCGCCCGTCACCGCGCGCGCAAAGCCGCGGGGATAGCCGAACGGGAAGTCGAACCCGGCAAGCACCCGCTCGCCCGCCTGAAGCGCGGCCTCGAAACAGTCCGACAGCCACGCTTCGGCCTCGGCCCGGGTGCGCAGGTAATGGCAGGCCACCCCACCGCCCCGCGCCTCGGCAATCCAGATCGCATCGCGCGCGGGTTTGGCAGGCGACGGCTTGGACCGTGCCGACCAGTCGACGACGACAATGCGATCAAATCCCGTCAAAGCCCGACCTCTCCGAGGATGAAATCGGCAATGGCGGCGGTGTCGTCCAGATCGAAGACCGGACGATCCAATCCTTCCGGCAGCGCGCCCGCGCTGTCCGAGGCGACGGCGCGGATCGTCTCGTCGCCCGGCGCGATCAGGGGCTGACCGGTCTCGGCCCTGTGCGCTTCGATCTTGGGATGACGGTCGCGCTTGTATCCTTCAACCAGCACCAGATCGACCGGAGCCAGCCGTTCCAGCAGCGCCTCGAGCGTCGGCTCCTCGGCCCCGCGCAACTCCGTCATCAGGGCGATGCGGTTGCGCGAGGACAGCAGAACCTCCTGCGCGCCGGCATCGCGATGGCGATAGCTGTCCCGCCCCGGATGATCGACATCGAAACTGTGATGGGCGTGTTTCACCGTCGAGACGGCAAGCCCCCGCGCGGTGAACTCGGAAACCAGCCGTTCCACGAGCCCCGTCTTGCCGGAGTTTTTCCAGCCGGTCACACCGTATAGCCTCATGACAAAAGCGCCTCCGCCCGCGCCAGATCCTCCGGCGTGTTCACGTTGAAGAATGGATCGATCCCGTCCGTCGGAAAGATCGCCTCGCGTCCGTCATGGCGTTCGGTCCAGAGCACGACCTTCTTCAGCCCGTCTGTCAGCGCCGCCCGCAGATCCTCGCGCAGCGCCACGGGCCAGAGCCCGAAGGTCGGATGACGAATAAGGCCCGATCGCGATTTGCTCTTCGTCTCCGCATCCCCTTTCGTCGCGGCGAGGACAAGCGGATGGGTCATGCCTGCGGCCGCAGCGTCGAGTGTTGCCACCAGATCGCGCGGAAAGAACGGCGTGTCGGCGGCCACGGTCACGATGGTCTCCGTGCCCGCCTCGGCAGCCCAGTCGAGCCCGGCCAGAACGCCCGCCAGCGGTCCGGGATAGTCCGGCAACGTGTCGGGGATGACCGGCAGCCCAAGATCCGAGAACCGCGCAGGATCGCCATTGGCGTTGAGTGCGATACCGGAGACCTGCCCGCCCAGCCGCTCCAGCACGTGATCGATCAGACGCCCCTCGCCCAGCGGCAGGAGGCCCTTGTCGCCGCCGCCCATCCGTGTCGCGCGGCCACCCGCGAGGATCACACCGAGGGGCTTGGTCATGACGGTTTCCACGGGCGCAGAAAATGCATCATTTTCTGGCCGGGATTTTTCAAGAATCCCGTCACGCGGCCCCCTTGCGACGGCTCTTGCGGGCCTCTTCGGGCACGCTGGAAGGATCGACATCGCGGATCAGGCGGTCCGCCCCCGACAGACAGGTGAAGCGCTGCCCGCGCATCCGCCCGATGCAGGTCAGCCCGACCTGGCGCGCGATCTCCACACCCCAGGCGGTGAAGCCCGAGCGCGAGGCCAGCACCGGGATCCCCATCAGTGCGGTCTTGATCACCATCTCGGAGGTCAGCCGCCCGGTCGTGTAGAGGATCTTGTCGTCCGGGCTGACGCCATTGATGAACATCCAGCCCGCGATCTTGTCGACCGCGTTATGCCGCCCGACATCCTCCATGTAGACGAGCGGGCGGTCGCCCTGACACAGCACCGTGCCATGGATCGCCCCGGCCTCGAGATACAGCGACGGTGTCGTGTTGATCCGCCGCGCGAGCGCATAAAGCCACGAGGTCCGCACCTCGGTCTGCGGCAGGCTCAGACCTTCGAGCCCTTCCATCATGTCGCCGAAGACGGTGCCCACCGCGCAGCCTGATGTGCGCGTCTTCTTCTTCATCTTCTCCTCGAAGGTGGTGGCCGAGGCGGTGCGCACCACCACTGTCTCCAACTCCTCGTCGAAGTCGATGCCGGTGACATCCTCACCGTCCGACAGCATGCCCTGATTGCGCAGGAACCCGACCGCCAGGTATTCGGGGTAATCCCCGATCGTCATCGCCGTGACGATTTCCTGCCCGTTGAGGTAGATCGTCAAAGGCCGCTCCTCGACCACCGGGATGGTCACCTCCGCCCCGGTCTGGTCGGTGCCGGTGACCGCACGGGTCAGGCCCGTCTGCGCAAGGTCGGGGGCAATGAGATAGGGGACGTCGTCGTCGGTCGGCTCGGACAATTGCACTTTCCTTCGCTGCGGAATAAGGCCCGGGAGCAAGGGGCGTTTCAGAGGCAGAGTGATGGCGGACAGACCGGCAAAGTCAAGCTATCGGCGGGGTGTCGAGGACGGGCTGCCGTTCCTTCTGGTCATCGTGCCCTTCGCACTCCTCTTCGGCGTTCTGGCCACGGAAGCCGGGCTTTCGGTCTTCGAGGCGCTGTCCTTCTCGGTTGTGGTGATCGCAGGCGCCGCGCAATTCACGGCCTTGCAGCTCATGCAGGACCAGGCGCCTACCATCATCGTGATCCTGTCGGCGCTGGCGATCAACCTGCGCATGGCGATGTATTCGGCCTCGATCACGCCGTATCTCGGCGGGCTGCCGCTGTGGAAGCGGGCCATCGCGGCCTATTTCCTCGTCGATCAGACCTATGCCTGCGCCGTCCTCGAATACGAAAAGCAGCCCCATATGCCCCTGCGGGAGCGCTTTGCCTATTTCATGGGGGTAATGACGCCCATCTGTCCGTTCTGGTACCTGGCCACGATTGCGGGCGCGCTGCTGGGTGAAAGCATTTCGACGGGATACGGCCTCGATTTCGCGCTGCCGATTGCCTTTCTGGCCATGATCGGGCCGATGCTGCGCACGCCCGCGCATCTCGCGGCGGCCTTCGTGGCGGTGGTGGCGTCGCTGCTGGCCGCAGGCCTGCCCTTCAATCTGGGTCTCATGGTGGGCGGCATCGCGGGCATGATCGCCGGGGCCGAGACCGAACGTCGTCTTGGATTGGGGCCCGCGACATGATCGACACCGGAACGCTCTGGATCGTGATCCTCGCATTGGGCGCGGGCAGCTTCGCGCTGCGCTTCGTCTTTCTGGGACTTGTGGGCGACCGCCCGCTGCCGGGCTGGCTGATGCGGCATCTGCGCTACACCGCCGTGGCGATCCTGCCCGCCCTGATCGCACCGCTCGTGGTCTGGCCGCGCGCAACCGAGGGCGAACTCGATCCGGTGCGGTTTGTCGCCGCGATCGCGACGCTGGCGGTGGCCTATTTCACCAAGAACGTGCTGGCGGCCATGATTACCGGTGCGGCGATCCTAGTGGTGGGCCTCGGGCTGCTGGGATAGCAGCGCCAAGGCCCCATCAGTGCTGGTGAGGTCCGGTCAGTTCTGCGCGCTGACAACCTGGTCGAAGGCCTGGATCGCGTCGGTCTTGTCATCGCCGTCATTATCGTAGACGCGCCGCGTCTCGACGCCCGGCAGACGTTCGAAATCCTTCGACAGAGCCAGCGGGAAGAAGGTCTGACCGACCCCCTCGAACCCCGGCAATTTCCGCAGAAGGCCCGAGGTCGCCATGGTGCAGAAAGCCTGCGCCACGCGTCCATTGGTGCGCGCCAGTTGCAGCGCCTGCTCGGCCACTTCGGGGCTCACCTCGATGCGCTGGACGACGACATGATACGTCTCGCGCGCATGAGCCAGCTCATAGAAGCGCGCGATTTCGGGTGTGACGCCGTAAAGGACGTCTTCGCGCTCGGCGAGCCGCGAATGCCGGACGCTGCCCGCGGGATCGAAGATCACACGTTCGGAGCCGTTAATCATAAGGCTCGAATGCGCGCCCGCACCTGAATTGTTCGACACCATCGTGTAAAGCGTGATGGCGGGCGGGCCATCATGACGATAGGCCGCCTGCGCCACCATTTCGGGGCTCGCATCCGGAGCGTCCGGGGTGTTGGCCGCGCAGCCCGCAAGCGCGAGGCCAGCAAGGGCGAGGATCAGCGGTGCGGTGAGGCGCCGACCGATCCGGCCCGGTCCGCGACCGGACTCAACCGTTGAAGATCGCAAGCAGCACCACCGCCACGAGGATCACGATCACCGTCTTGATCGTGAAGTTGACGAAGCCCTCGAAGGTCTTTTCCTGCTCGGTGGTGTCCATTTCGCCGTGCTTGTGCTCAGCCATGTGTCGTTCCTTCCCAGTCACGCGTTTCCCGCGAGATAGCGGATTCGAAAGGCCCTGTCACGGGCACCCTGCGTCGCAGTTTGCGCTTTCCGCATCAGATCGCGCGAAAGAGCCACGCATCGTTTTCCCCGATGGAGCGCTCCGCCCGGCCCGTGTGCCAAAGATGAAGGCAATGGGCCATCGCCTCGACCATGGCGAGCCCGTATTCCGAATCGCCAATGCGCCTTTTGAAGAGCGGCGGGAAGCAGGCGGTGGCGGGCTTCGGTGTGTCCAGATGACGGTGCAGACGGCCCAGCGCGCCATGGTGGTTGTCGATCAACTGGCGCAGACGGGTGTCGAGACCGGTGAAGGGCAGTTTGTGACCACCGAGCACCAGATGGTCGGGCCGGGCATGGGAGCGGAGCCGTTCGCAGGCCTCGATCCAGTCGCCCACGGGATCGGCCTCGGGCTCGGTCGCGTAGACCCCGATATTGGAGCTGATCGAGGGCAGGATCTGATCGCCCGCGAGCACCAGATCGTCGTCACGAGACCAAAGCGTGGCATGTTCCGGCGCGTGACCGTTGCCGATGCGCACATCCCAGTCGCGCCCGCCCGCGCGGATCACATCGCCCTCCTTGATCCGCCGATAACCCAGCGGCAGAGGGTGCACCATGTCGGCGAAATTGAAGGGACGGCCCGCTTCGCGCTCGGCGTAGATGCGCGGCTCCATCCCGCAATTGCGCCAGAATTCCAGCGTCTCTGGGGTGGGCACGGATTGCTCGTCGAGCGTCAGCATCCGCGCCATGAGCATCGCTGTCCGCGTGGTGACCAACTCCGCGCCATGCACCTGACGGAACCAGCCCGCCATGCCCACATGATCGGGGTGGTGATGGGTCAGGATCACGCGGGTGACGGGCTTGCCCTTGAGGGGCCCCTCCAGGATCGCCTCCCAGATCGCGGTGGTGCGGCGCGAATGCATGCCCGTATCGACAAGCGTCCAGCCCTCCCCGTCATCCAGCGCGTAGACATTCACGTGATCGAGCGCCATGGGCAGCGGCAGGCGCAGCCACAGGACGCCCTCGGCCACGGTCACCGCCTCCCCCTCGGCGGGAGGCTCCGCCCAGGGGTACCGGATGCCGACAGCCTTGGCCGCGCTCATGCGGCCAGGTCGTCGGACGTGATCGCGTAGAGGTCGTCCGCCCCGCTGCGCGCATGGGCAAGAAGCCCCACATGCTGCGGCAGAAGCCGGTTGATGTAGAACCGCGCAAGCCGGGCGCGGCTGCCTTCGGGCTCCGCCATGGCGGCGCGCAGGTGATAATACCCGCCAAGCACGCGCGCGAAGGCCATCAGGAACGGCACCGAGCCTGCGAAGCGAGCGTTCATGTCGGGCTCCGCCACCAGCCATTCGACCGCCTCGCGCAAGGTTTCCGTCGCCTGCCAGACCGGCGTGGCGAGATCGGACATGGTTGCGCGGGCGGTTTCGGCCACGCCTTCGATCTCGTCGAGGAGCGCAAAGGCCGCTTCGCCGCCATCCATCATCTTGCGCGCCACGAGGTCCATCGCCTGGATGCCGTTGGTGCCCTCGTAGATCGCGGTGACGCGCACGTCGCGGAGATATTGCGCCGCGCCCGTCTCCTCGACGAAGCCCATGCCGCCATGGACCTGCACGCCCTCATCGGCGACGCGCATGCCGACCTCCGTACCGAAGGCCTTGGCGATGGGCGTCAGCAGCGCCGCGCGGGCGCTCCAGTCTTTCTGGCCGGTGGCGCGCGCCATGTCGATCGCGGTGCCGCAGGCGAGCGTAATCGCCCGCGCGGCAAAGATATCCGCCTTCATCGAGGCGAGCATCCGGCGTACATCCGCATGATCCACGATGGAGCCCGTGGCATTCTCGATCCGGGTCGTGCCCTGCTTGCGGTCCATCGCATAGGCCAGCGCGTGCTGATAGGCCCCCTCGGCAATGCCGACGCCCTGCGCGCCGACACCGAGCCGGGCATTGTTCATCATGGTGAACATCGCCTTCATGCCGGCACCTTCCGCGCCGACAAGCCAGCCCGTGGCACCGTCATATTCCATGACCGCGGTGGGCGAGCCATGGATGCCCATCTTCTCCTCGAGCGAGACGACGCGCAGCGAATTCGCATCCCCGAGCGATCCATCCTCGTTGGGAATGTATTTCGGCACCATGAAGAGGCTCAGCCCCTTGGTGCCCGCGGGCGCATCGGGCAGGCGCGCCAGAACGAGGTGGCAGACATTCTCGGCCACGTCATGATCGCCCCAGGAGATATAGATCTTCTGGCCCGAGATCGCGAAGGAGCCGTCGCCATTGGGTTCGGCCTTGGCGCGGGCCGCGCCCACATCCGATCCGGCCTGCGGCTCGGTCAGGTTCATGGTGCCGGTCCATTCCCCGGAAATCAGCTTGGGCAGGTAGAGCGCCTTCTGCGCGTCCGATCCATGCGCCTCGAGCGCGTCGATCTGACCCTGACTCAGAAGCGGGCAGAGCTGCAGCGACAGGTTCGCGCCCGACAGCATGTCGTTGACGGCGGTGGCCATGGCCTGCGGCAGCCCCATACCGCCATGCTCGGCGCTGGCGGCGATGGCGACCCAGCCGCCCTCCGCGATCTGGGCATAGGCTTCCTTGAAACCGGGCGAGGTGCGCACGACGCCGTTCTCCAGCACCGCCGGATGGGTATCGCCCGCGCGGCGCGTGGGGGCCACCACCTCGTCACAGAGTTTGCCCGCCTCGGTCAGGATCGCCTCGATCACGTCGGGGGTCGCCTCCGCGTAAAGATCCGTCTCGGTGGCGCGGGACAGATCGACGACGTGCTCGAACAGAAAGCGGAAATCGGAAACAGGAGAGGTATAGGGCATGAGGTCCTCGTCGGCATCTTGGCAATCCGGTCCGGTTCACTTACCACCGCGCGCAACCAAGCGCGGGCACCCGGTGCCTGCTGTGTCGAAAGTGGCCTGCCGGACCGAAACGGGCAACCAAAACGCGGCGTCACGAGATATGCGGGGCCCAGAGTGACGATACGTCTAACGCTCGCCGATGCCGATATCGCCCGCGCCGCCGAGATCTGGCGCGCGGGCGGGCGCGTCGCCTTCCCCACGGAGACCGTGTACGGGCTGGGAGCAGACGCGTCCTCCGACACCGCCGTGGCGCGCATCTTCGAGGCCAAGGACCGGCCCAGCTTCAACCCGCTCATCGTGCATGTCGCCGATCTGGATCAGGCGCGCAAACTGGCGCTCTGGTCTGACGCCGCCGATGCGCTGGCGCAGGCCTTCTGGCCCGGGCCGCTGACGCTGGTTCTGCCCCTGGCACCCGGCGCGCCGGTCTCGTCGCTGGTCACGGCGGGCCTCGACAGCGTCGGCATCCGCATGCCGGCCCATCCGGTCGCGCGGCAATTGCTGCGCGCCTTCGGCGGGGGCATTGCCGCCCCCTCCGCCAATCGCTCGGGCCGGATCAGTCCGACGCGGGCCGCGCATGTCCTGTCGACACTCGACGGGCGGATCGAAGCTGTGGTCGATGGCGGCCCCGCCGAGGTCGGACTTGAATCGACGATTCTGGGTCTGACCGGCACGCCCACACTTCTGCGGCCCGGCGGGATCGGGATCGACGCCTTGTCGGAGGCCCTGGGCGCGCGGGTCTCGCGCCGCCACGATACCGATGCGATCTCCGCCCCCGGCCAGACGCCCTCCCATTACGCGCCACGCGCGACGATGCGCCTCAATGCCGCCGAATGGGAGCCGGGCGAGGCCACGCTGGGTTTCGGGAAGATGCCCTGCGATCTGAACCTGTCCGAGGCGGAGAATCTGACGGAGGCCGCGGCGAACCTCTTTGCGCATCTGCATGCGCTCGATGCGATGGGCCGGGCGGTAATCGCCGTCGCCCCGGTGCCGCATCGGGGGCTCGGCGTCGCGATCAATGACCGGCTGAGCCGCGCAGCCGCGCCGCGCTGATCCCGCGCAGGCCTAGGCCTGCCCGCCCTCTGCCGACAGCATCAGCGCCGAGACGCCAAGACGGCCCAGCGCCTTTTCCCACATGTCTCCGGCCTTGGTGGCGAAAATCAGATCGGGATCCGCGTCGCAGACAAGCCAGCCATTCTGCTGCAATTCCCGCTCAAGCTGGCCCGGCCCCCAGCCGGCATAGCCGAGGCACATGCGGCGCTGCGCGGGCCCCTGCCCTCGCGCCATGTCCTCGAGGATGTCGAGCGTGGCGGTCATCGCGAAATTCGCATCGATGGTCAGCGTGGTCGGGTCGTCCCGCGCCTCGGTGCTGTGCAGCACAAAGCCGCGCCCGGTCTCGACCGGGCCGCCGAAGAAGACCGGCTCGAAGGGCATGTCGGTCAGCATCTCGATATCGAGCTGTTCGAGCAGCGTTGCGATACCGAGGCCCGGCGCCGTCTTGTTGACGATCAGGCCCATCGCGCCCTCATCCGAATGCGAGCACAAAAAGACAACCGCGCGGTCGAAACGCGGATCGCCCATGCCGGGCATCGCGATCAGAATGCGTCCGGTCAGATCGGTCGATTGTGCGGTGTCGGGCATGAAACTCCTATCGATTGCCACCACCATGACGACGCCCGACCGCACGTGCAAGCACGCCAATGTGTCAGCACGTTCAGCGAGACGTGACTTCCCATTTCACAGGCAAATGGGCAGAGGAGAGGGCATGATACGCATCCTTTTCCTCGCCATCGCGCTGATCGCCGCCATGCCCTTCGCCTCGACGCCTGTCCGGGCGGGTGAGTTCGACAATATCGTCCGGGCCGAACTGCGCCCCGGTTGGCGACGCGCGGACGGCACGCATATCGCGGCCCTTCACCTCACGCTTGCGCCGGGCTGGAAGACCTATTGGCGGGCACCCGGCGATGCGGGCATCCCGCCCGAGTTTGGCTGGCGCGGATCGCGCAACCTCGCGGGCGTGTCGATCATCTGGCCGCGCCCCGATGTTTTCGATCAGGCAGGGATGCGCGCCATCGGCTATACCGACGAGCTGGTCCTGCCCCTCGCGATCCGCCCCGAGCGGAATGGTGACGTGCTTCTCGAAGGCGATATGCAGCTCGGGATCTGCAAGGATGTCTGCCTGCCCCACGCGCTCAGCTTCTCGGGCCGTCTCGATGCCGGGATGACCGAGCGGGATCCGCGGATCGCCGCGGCGCTCTCCGACCGGCCCTTCAGCGCCAGCGAGGTTGGTGGCGCCTCGGTGCATTGCGATATCGCCCCCGGCAATAACGGTGCGCTTCGCCTGACCGCGAAGATCGACATGGCCTCCGCGGGCAACAGCGAGGAGGTGGTGGTCGAGACCGGCAATCCCTTCCTGTGGGTGGCCGAGCCCGAAAGCCGCCGCGACGGCGGCACGCTCATCGCCTCGACCGAGATCGTGCATATGGAGCGCAAGCCCTTCGCCCTCGATCGCGGGTCGCTGACCTTCACCGTGCTCGGCACGCGTCAGGCGGTCGAATTGTCGGGCTGCACGCGCTGACCTCGGTACCGGCGGGTTCGCGCCCGGGCGGGGCAGATTTGAGCGCACCTCAAGGCGCGCGCGGTGGATCTCAGACCCCGCCCGCCCGCGTGGCCCGACCGGACAACCCCATCCGCATGGCGGCAACGAGATAGGCCAGCACGAGGGCAATGCCCACACCAACCATGAAGAGCGCATAGGCCCCGACGAGCCCCGGCCCAAGCGGCGAAACGGCTGCGAGAGGCGCGGGCAGCGCACCGGTCACGGCGACCCAGCCCATGGTCACGCCGAGCCAGCCCAGGATCAGCGCGACGCCTACGCCGTAGCCTGCCCGAATGCTGCCGCGGGGATGACGCAGGCCGCGCTTTAGGCTGGCCCTGGCCTTCGCGAGGTCCTCTCCGATGGCCAGAAGGGCGGGCACGACCAGCAGCACCAGAACCATCCCGAAAGCCAGGCCGAAGACCAGCGTGATCACCGTCGGCTTTAGGAACTCCGCCTGGCTCGACCCTTCATACAAGAGCGGCGCAAGGCCCAGCACCGTGGTCAGCGTCGTCAGCAGCACGGGGCGCAAACGATCCGCCGCTCCGTCGATGATCGCGGGCAGGATCCCGCGCTCGGCGGCATATTCGTCGATCGTCGTGACCAGCACGATCGAGTCGTTGATGACGATCCCGGTCATGCCCAGCAGGCCCACCACCGTAAACATGCTCATCGGCACGTCCCAGACATTGTGCCCCCAGATCGTACCCACGAGGCCGAAGGGGATGATCGCCATCACCACAAGGGGCCGCGACCAGCTCGCAAAGACCCAGGCCAGCACGAGGTAGATGCCCAGAAGCACCATAATCAACGCCACGGTGGCGTCGGACAGGAATTCGTCCTCCTGCTCGCTCAGACCGGAGAGGCGGTAATCCACCTGCCGCTCGGCGGAGATGCCGGGCAGGATCTCCTGCTCCAGGGCCTGCATGATGTCGGCGGCGCGGGCCGGGTCATCCTCCGAGAGATCGCCATTGACCGATACGAGCCGGATGCCGTTCTCCCGCCGGACGGTGGAGAAGCCCGCGCTGCGCTCGACCTCGACGATATCGGCCAGTGCAACATAGGCGCCGGACGGTGTGCGCAGCTGCATCCGCTCCAGGAAATCGGCCGTCAGCTCATCCTCGGGCAGTTCCACGCGGATCGTGGCCGAACGCGGCCCCACGGGATAATTCGCGGCCTCCACGCCGCCCAACCGCGCCCGCAGCGTCTGGCCCAGCATGTCGATATCGAAACCCAGCGCGCGGCCCTGCGGCGTCAGATCGAGGCGCAGCTCATCCTTGTCGTAGGACAGATCGTCCTCGAGCGCGGAGACTTCGGGGTATTGCGCCAGCGCGGTTTTCAGATCCTCCGCGGCGGCTTTCAGCGTGGCGGCATCCGCGCCGTAGAACTGCACATCGAGCGCATCGCCTCCGGGGCCCGAGCGCCAGCCGCGGAAGCTGACCGTCTCGGCCAGCGGGTGGCGTTCCACGCGTTCCTGCAGGTCACCCACGAACTTGAAGGACGAATAGGGCCTGAGATCCGCCTCGATCAGCTCGATCGCGATGGAGCCCAGCTGGTCGGGCTCCTTGCTGTCGGTGCCTGCCAGCCCGCGGCCGGTATTGCCACCGATCTCGGACAGGACATAGGCCACGGGGTTGCGCCCGTATTCCGCCTCGTATTCCGCCGCCAGCGCCTCGACAGAGGCCTGCATCGCCAGCATCTGCTCGTAGCTGTCTTCGCGCGTCGCGCCCGGTGCCATGGCGAAATTGCCGGTGACGGAGGATTGCTCGGGCGCGTTGAAGAAGCGCCAGGGCACATCGCCCCGGATCAGAAGGGCGGCCTGGCTCGCCAGAAGGGCCACGGCAGCAGCGATCACCACGTAGCGCCCGGCGATGACGCCCGCCATCAGAGGGCGGAAGAGCCGCGCGCGGACCCAGCGGAAGACGCGGTTCACCGCGCGCGACGGGGCATCATACCAATGCTGCTTGTCGGCATGGGTCAAGGCGTGCCGCATGTGATGCGGCAGGATCAGGAAACACTCCACAAGGCTCGCGGTCAGCACGACGATCACGGTGAACGGGATGTCGCGGATCAGGTCGCCGAAACGGCCCCCGATCACCACGAGCCCCCAGAAGGCGATCACGGTGGTCAGCGTTGCGCAGAAGACAGGCAGCGCCATCCGCGCCGCCGCGCGCTCGGCGGCCTCGGCGGGCCCGAAGCCGCGCCGCGACAGGTGATCGGCATGCTCGCCCACCACGATGGCATCATCGACCACGATCCCAAGCGTGATGATCAGCGCGAAGAGCGAGATCATGTTGAAGGTGATGCCCGCAGCATACATCAGCGCCACCGCCGCCAGCATGGCCGTGGGGATACCCGCCGCGACCCAGAACGCGATGCGCGCATTGAGGAACAGGAAGAGTAGCGCGACCACGAGGCCAAGCCCCATCAGGCCGTTATCGACGAGGATGTCGAGCCGGCCTGAAATGGCCTCGGCCCGCGTCCGGATGAGGTCGATACTTGCCCCTTCCGGCATTTCCGCCTGCAACTCGGCGGCAATCTCCTCGACCTGGCGCTGGATGCCAATGGCGTCGCCCTGCGCGGTGCGGTCGACCCGGATCGACATGGCCGGGTTTTCGCCGACGAAATAGCTCCGCTCGCGGGTCACGCCCTCGATGCGGATCTCCGCCACGTCGCCCACGCGCAGCTCCGTCCCGTCGGGGTTAGAGCGCAGCACGATCCCCTCGATTTCGTCCGCCTGTCGCTTCTCGGTGCCGGTGCGCACCCGCGCATTGGCCCCCTCGACCTGGCCTGCCGGATCGGCATCGACCTCGGCCCCGATGGCCTGGGCGATCTCGCGCAGGGTGAGGTCATGCGCGATCAGGTTCGTCGCGGGCACCTCGACGATGGTCTGCGGCGCGGCAAGGCCCCGGATCGTGGTGTTCGTCACACCCTCCGCAAAGAGCCGATTGACGAAGAGATCGGCGTAATTCGCCAGCTGCTCCGCCGCGATGGGGCCGGTGAGGACCACATCCGTCACCCGGTCGAACCAGGCGGACCGGCTGATTTCCGCGTCCTCCGCATCCTCGGGCAGATCGCTCACTGCGTCGATGGCCTGCCGGATATCGTTGGTGGCGCGGCTCATGTCCCAGTTGGGTTCGAACTCCACCTCGATGGAAGCGATGCCTTCACGCGACCGCGCGCGGCTCGATTCCACCCCTTCGACCGCCAGCAGCGCAGGCTCCAGCCGCTGCACGATGGCCTGATCGATATCCTCCGCCCCCGCGCCGTCCCAGCGCACGGAGATGTCGATCTCGTCGACGATCACGTCGGGGAAGAACTGCGCGCGCATGTTCGGGATGGCGAGCGCCCCCGCCGCCAGCATCATCACCAGCAGAAGGTTCGCCAGCGTCCGGTGCCGCACGAAATAGGAGAAAAGCCCGAAGACGCGGGAGGTGTCCGACATGACCCTAGCCCCCGATCCGCGCTTCGAGACGCGCGACCATCGCCGCGGGCACGCGCGGCGCGTCGAGCTGGCTCAGAAGCCGGGCCTTGGCCTCCTCGGGCATGCGGGAATTGCCCTCGACGAAGGCGCGCAGCCGGGCGCGGCGATGTTCCGTGATCTCCATCAGCGTGTCCGCTTCGGCGCTGTCCGCGTCCTGAAGCTCCGCCTCGAAGTTGCGCGGACGCACCTTGATCCCCGGCCCCAGAAGCGGCGTCTGCTGCGCCACGACCCGCGCCCCGGCCAGCCCGTCGGCACGGACGAGCACATCGTCTCCCTGACGCCGCACCAGTGTCACTGCCAGCGCTTCAAGGCGGTCATCCGTGCCCACGACCATCACCTGCATATTGGCATCGAGCGCGGTTGCGGGCAGACGCACGACATTTTCGATCGGGGCCTCGTCGATCCGAACGGTGACGAAATCGCCGGGCTGAAATCCCCGCGCCTCACCGAGCCGCGCATAGACCACACGGCCCGTCTCACCGGTCGCGACACGGGGATTGGCCCGGTCGATCCGGCCCGATGCGACGATGTCGGTGCCATAGACATCGAGCGTCACGGTCACCGGCGCCGGACGCACCTGCCCCGCCGCGTCCAGAAGCCGCGCATATCCTTCGGTCGAGACGCGAAACGCCACTTCCAGCGCGTCCGGGTCGATCAATGTCGCGATCTGTTCATTGGCGGAGACGAGACGGCCCTCGACCACGCTGACCGTATCCAGCACACCGTCAAAGCCCGCGCGAATTTCCGTCGCATCGAGGCGGCGCTCCGCCTCGGCCACATCCAGCGTGGCGCGCGCGATGGCGGTCTCGGCCTGCGCGATCCGGGCCTCCGCATCGGCGAGCGATTGGCGGCGTTGCAGCACGGCGGCCCGCGCGGTCGAGGCCTGCAATTCGGCTGCTTCCACGGCGCTGGCACTGCCGACGCCGCGATCCCGCAGATCCTCCTGTCGCTCGAAGGCGCGGGCGTAAAGCTGGGACTGCTCCTCGGATGCGGCGAGGTTTTCGCGCGCAAGCTCCAGCGCGCGGCGGCTGTCATCGGATTCCGCTCGGGCGTCAGCCAGCGCAGAGCGCGCGCGTTCCAGCGCCGCTTCCGCGTCGGCGGGATCGATCCGGGCCAGAAGTGCGCCTTCCGCGACCCGACCGCCTGCATCGAAACCGGGGGCCAGTGCGACGATACGCCCGCCCGCCTCGGCCCGGATTTCAAGGGTGCGACGGCTCTCGACGCTGCCATAGGCCGTCAGGACCGGCACTTCGGTGCCGGGCTCGGCCGTCACCACGTTCACGGCAAAGACCCGCTCCCGCCCCTCGGGCATGGAGGGCGCATCTGCCATGCGCGTCTCGACCGCCCCCTGAATGAGCGCGCCGGCATAGACCATGAGACCCAGCGTCGCCGCCAGAAGGAAAAGCCCGGTCAATGACCGCCTGAGAAACCGCATGTCACCTCGTTGATCCGCCAGGGGCCAAGACACGGCCCTTGCTAAGAAATAAGGCGCCGCGGGCCCATTCCAAAGAATGCGAGGCGCTCTTCACCATGGTGTTACGCGGATCGACGCGGAATTTGTCGAAAAAAGTTTCGCCCCGTTGCAGGTTTCGGATCACTTCCGCCGCTTGTGCTCGTCGAGACGCGGCATGATCTCCACGAAATTGCAGGGCCGGTGGCGATAATCGAGTTGCAGCGACAGGATCTCGTCCCAGGCATCCTTGCAGGCGCCGGGGCTGCCGGGCAGCGCGAAAAGGTAGGTGCCCTGCGCCACTCCGCCCGTGGCCCGGCTTTGCACGGCGGAGGTGCCGATCTTGGCCATGGAAACATGCGTAAAGACCGTGCCGAAGGCGTCGATCTCCTTTTCGTAGACGTCGCGATGCGCCTCGACCGTCACGTCGCGCCCCGTCAGCCCCGTGCCACCCGTGGAAATCACCACGTCGATCCCGTCATCGGCACACCAGGCGCGGAGCTGTGCTGCGATGGCGTCGCGCTCGTCCCGGATGATGGTCCGGGCCGCCAGGATGTGCCCCGCCGCCTCCAATCGCGCGACCAGCGTATCGCCGGAGCGGTCGTCGCCCGGCTCCCGCGTGTCCGACACGGTCAGGACGGCGATACGGACGGGAATGAACTCACGGGTCTCGTCGATGCGGCTCACGATGCGGTCTCTTTCAGTTTGGCTTGCAGGTCGAGAAGGTCTGCCCAGGCCTCGCGCTTGGCGGCGGGATTGCGCAAGAGGTAAGCGGGATGGAACATCGGCATGACGGGCCGATCGAGCGCCTCCATCCAGGTGCCGCGCAGCCGGGTGATGCCGCGCCGCCCCAGCATGGCCTGAGCCGAGATATTGCCCATCACTACGAGGATATCGGGATCGGCCAGCGCGATATGCCGGTCGAGAAAGGGCTTCAGCATCTCGATCTCGGCGGGTTTCGGATCGCGGTTCTGCGGCGGGCGCCAGGGCAGCACGTTGGTGATGTAGACGCCCTCCGCACCCTTGGCCTGCCGGTCGAGCCCGACGGCCGCGAGCATCCGGTCCAGGAGTTGCCCGGCGCGACCCACGAAGGGGCGGCCTTCGCGGTCCTCGTCCCGGCCGGGCGCTTCGCCCACGATCATCAGCCGTGCGGAGGGATCGCCATCGCCAAAGACCAGCCGCTCCGCGCCGAGCTTCAGATCGCAATGCTCGAACGCGGCCATGGCCTCGCGCAACGCGCCCAGATCCGCTGCGGCACTCGCCGCGTCGCGGGCGACCGCCACCGGATCGACCTCCGTCGCCGCCACGCGCGCGCTTTCCGCTGCCACCGCGACCGAGGCCTGCGCGGCCTTTTCGGCCAGTTGCGCCTCCGCTGCCGCGAAGCGGTCGACGGGAAACTCCGCGATCGTCTCGGTCACGCCCATCTCCGCCTGCCAGGCGAGCATGGCGGCAGCGCTATGCCAATCAAGCTGTTCAATCGATTCCATGGCGGCACCTTATCGCCGCGCCGGGCCGGGCAAAAGCACCCGCCGCCTGCCCGGGCGAGGGTGTTCCAGCCGAGACTTCACGCTTTGCGCCAAACACTCTGTTTCGCGGGTGCTGCGGCCCTTGCCGCGCCGCGCGCCTGTTTCTATACAGGCAACGAATTCCAGCCCCGGAGCACACCCCACCCCCATGCGTTTCGATCAGCGACACCTCCTCGGAATCGAACCGCTGCGTCCGGATGAAATCACCACCCTTCTCGACCTCGCGGACAAGTACGTCACGCTCAACCGGTCGCGGAACAAGCGCTCGGGCATTCTGTCGGGTCTGACGCAGGTCAACATGTTCTTCGAGAACTCGACCCGCACGCAGGCCTCCTTCGAACTGGCGGGCAAGCGGCTCGGGGCGGATGTGATGTCGATGGCGATGGCCGCCTCGTCGATCAAGAAGGGTGAGACGCTGGTGGATACGGCGCTCACGCTCAACGCGATGCATCCCGACCTGCTGGTCGTGCGGCACCCCAATTCCGGCGCGGTCGATCTTCTGTCGCAGAAGGTGAATTGCGCCGTGATCAATGCGGGCGACGGGCGGCACGAACATCCCACGCAGGCGCTGCTCGATGCGCTGACGATCCGCCGTGCGAAGGGCCGTCTCCACCGCCTGACCGTCGCGATCTGCGGCGACATCGCCCATTCCCGCGTCGCCCGGTCGAACCTTCTCCTGTTGCACAAGATGGAGAACCGCGTGCGCCTCATAGGCCCGCCCACGCTGATGCCCGCGGGCATCGATGCCTTCGGGGTCGAGGTCTATCACGACATGGCCGAAGGGCTGCGCGACGCGGATGTGGTGATGATGCTGCGGCTCCAGAAGGAACGCATGGATGGCGGCTTCATCCCGTCCGAGCGGGAATATTTCTACCGCTACGGTCTCGATGCCGAGAAGCTCGCCATGGCCAAGGACGACGCCATCGTGATGCATCCCGGCCCGATGAATCGCGGGGTCGAGATCGACGGCACCATCGCCGACGACATCAACCGCTCGGTCATTCAGGAACAGGTAGAGATGGGCGTCGCCGTGCGCATGGCGGCGATGGACCTGCTCTCGCGCAACCTGCGCGCCCGCCCGACGGAGGTCTTGGCATGACGACAATGGATATCCGCGCCTCCGAAACGGGCGTGACGCGGCTTTTTCATCTCGACCTGCCTGCAGAGGCGGTCGAGCGGTTTACCACCCAGGCTGGAACCGGGGAATACCCGCTCTCCTATGCGCTCGGTGCGGAAAAGCTGCGCCCTGCCTTCGTCGAAGTGGTGGCGATCCGCGATCTCGGCGGCATGTCGCTGTCGCAATACCTCACGCAGGCGCATGACGTCACGGGGCGCGATTTCGCGGCGATGCGCGGTCAGATCGACGCCCTCAAGGGCCATGTCGTCATCCTGCCGAGCCAAGCCTTCGGGCAAACCGCGCAGACGCTGACGATTTCCGCGCCCCTGCGCTGGATCGGCACCTTCGAGGAGGACGCGCCGAAAACCAAATCGACGCCCATTCGCACCGAAAGCGCCAAGGGCACGACGCCACGGCCCGAGCCCGAGGAGGATCCGCTTGCCAAGGGCGGCTCCCCGCTTCTGCGCGCCATCGTCATCGTGGCCACGGCGCTCACCGTCGGCATCCTTCTTTATGCAATCGCGGGATGACGTGATGAGACCCGTGCTGATCGAAAACGCGCGCCTGATCGACCCCGAAGGGGACCGCATCTTCGACGCGTCGATCCTGATGGAAAAGGGTGTGATCGCCGAGATCGTCGAAGGCGAAGGCCCGGCGCCCGAGGGGCTGCGCGAACGCGCACCTGCCGATGCCCGGATCGATGCGCGCGGGCGCTTTCTCGCGCCCGGCATCGTCGATATCGGTGTGAAGGTCTGCGAGCCCGGCGAGCGGCACAAGGAAAGCTACAAGACCGCAGGCGCGGCGGCCGCGGCGGGCGGCGTCACCACGATGGTCACGCGTCCCGACACCGACCCGGTGATCGACACGCCCGAAGCGCTCGAATTCATCCGCAGGCGGGCGCAGGACGCAGCGCCGGTCCGCGTTCTGCCCATGGCCGCCCTGACGAAGGGACGCGCGGGCACCGAGATGACCGAGATCGGCTTCCTGATGGATGCAGGCGCCGTAGCCTTCACCGATTGCGACCGGGTCATCCGCGACACCCGCGTTCTGGGCCGCGCGATGACCTATGCCAAGAGCCTCGGCGCGCTGGTGATCGGCCATCCGCAGGAGCCGGGCCTCTCCGCCGGTGCCGCCGCAACCTCGGGCAAGTTCGCCTCCCTGCGTGGGCTGCCTGCCGTCTCGCCCATGGCCGAGCGAATGGGCCTCGACCGCGACATTGCGATGATCGAGATGACGGGCGTGCGCTACCATGCCGACCAGATCACCACCGCCCGCGCCCTGCCCGCGCTGGAGCGCGCCAAGGCCAACGGCTTTGACGTGACCGCCGGCACCTCGATCCATCACCTGACCCTGAACGAGCTGGACGTGTCGGACTACCGCACCTTCTTCAAGGTCAAGCCACCGCTCCGCGCCGAGGAAGACCGACAGGCCGTGATCGAAGCGGTGCGCAGCGGGCTCATCGACGTGATCTCCTCGATGCACACGCCGCAGGACGAGGAAAGCAAGCGCCTGCCCTTCGAGGAAGCGGCCTCGGGCGCCGTGGGCCTCGAGACGCTGCTGCCGGTCCTCTTGCGGCTCTATCACTCGGGCGATCTGGACCTGCCCACGCTTTTCCGCGCGCTGTCGCTCAACCCCGCGAAGCGGCTGGGGCTGGAGGCGGGCCGCATGGCCAAGGGCGCCCCTGCCGACTTGATGCTCTTCGATGCGGACAAGCCGCTCATCCTCGATCGTTTCAAGCTGCGGTCGAAATCGAAGAATACGCCCTTCGACAATGCCCGCCTGCAGGGCCGCGTCATGGCCACCTTCGTGGGCGGCAAACAGGTCTACGCCGCCTGACGCGCCGCCATGCTGTGGCCAGGACGCACCGCCGCCGCAATGGCGCGCCGCCCTGCATCTTCACCTTTCCACAAAATACGCAAACACCCGGCCTGCCACACGGGGCCGCGCCGGGGATGCGCACCGCATGAGCGCCGCTGACCCGCGATCCGTTTGACGCCTGTTCCTGCCCCTGTACTCTGCGCCCGAACCGCAACCGGAGCCTGCCATGCCCCCCATCGACACCGCGCCCATCCTGCTCCTGCTCTGGGGGCTGATCGGCTACCTTCTGGGCTCGATCCCCTTCGGTCTGGTCGTGACCCGCGTCATGGGGATCGGCGATCCCCGCCAGATCGGGTCGGGCAATATCGGGGCGACCAACGTTCTGCGCACAGGCTCGAAGGCCGCGGGCGCGCTGACGCTTCTGCTCGACGGGGCGAAGGGGGCTGTGGCGGTGCTGCTCGCGCGCGCCTTTGCGGGCGAGGATGCGGTGCAGCTTGCCGCGCTGGCCGCGTTTCTTGGCCATTGCTTTCCGATCTGGCTCGGCTTCAAGGGCGGCAAGGGCGTGGCGACCTTCCTGGGCATCGTCCTGGCCATCGCCTGGCCCGTGGGGCTTCTGTGCTGTGCGGCCTGGGCCGGGACGGTCGCGCTCACGCGGATCTCGTCGATGGGGGCGCTGGTTGCTGCCGGGGTCTCGACCGTGATCTCCGTGATTGCAGGATATGCGAGCATTGCCGTGCTCTGCCTCGTCCTGACCATGCTGATCTTCTGGCGTCACGGTGCCAATATCGCGCGGCTGCGCGCGGGCACCGAGCCCAAGATCGGCCAGAAATCCTGATCCCGACTGTCTTTAGGTCTTGTCCAGGAACGCCGCGATCTCTGCCGCGACGGCGTCGGGCCGCGTGATCGGGGCCATATGCCCCGCCTCGGGGATGACGACCTCGCGCGCATCGGGCAGCCGCGCCAGAAGCGCTGCATGAATCTCGCCCAGGATCGGCTCCGTCTGCGCGCCGCGCAGGAACAGGATCGGCATGGTGCAGCGCTCAAGCGCACCCTCTTTCAGAAGCCCCGCGGAATCGTAGGTCAGGGCCTGCTCCGTCTCCTCGATGATCCGAACCTGCTTTTGCAGGAGCGCCCGCGCCTGGTCGCCCATCTGGCCCCAGCTCTTGCCGACGCCCCAGGTGCCGGTGAAGACCCGGGCGGCCGTTTCGGTGTCACCGCGCGCCAGCGCCTCCATCATCGGACGGGCCGCTTCGCGCCGCTCGGTGAAGGCCTTGGGCGCCGTTTCGCGCGCAGCAGCGAAGAGCACGGGCTCGATGAGGACCATACGCCGGATACGCTCCGGATGCCGTTCCGCCAGCCGCAGCGCGACCGTCGCCCCGAAGGAATGCCCCAGCAGCGTGATATCATCCTCAAGGAACGTCTCCGCCGCGTCCGTGACCGCGTCGTGATAGTCGCACCGCCGGTCCCAATCGTCGGACTTGCCGTGGCCGGGCATGTCGGGGGCCGTGACGGACAGCCGGTCGCCCAGATCGTTGACCACGCCCTTCCACGCCCCGCCATGGGCCAGCGCGCAATGCAGTGCCAGTGCCGGGGCACCGCCCGACGCCCCGAGCGTCCGGCTATGGACCGGAAAGACCGATTGGCTGTCCTTGGGCATCAGATCTTGCCCGCAAGATGCATCTCGAGATCGTCGAGCCGGTCCTGCCCCCAGAAATGCTGACCGCTATCGACCACGTAATAAGGCGAGCCGAAGACGCCCCGCTGCACCGCTTCCTCGGTGTAGCGCTCGAAGGTCTCCGCGCCCGAAAGCATGCCGCTCGTCACAAGGCCGCGGTCGAAGCCCGCAGCCTCCAGGCAATCCGCGATGACATCGTCCTGCGCGATGTCGCGCTCCTCGGCCCAGCAGGCGGAGAGGATCTTGCGCACCAGAAGCCCCAGATCGCCGCCGCCCGCCTTGTCCGCCGCGATGATCGCGTAGCTCGAAGGGGCGGGATTCGTCGGGAAATGCGCCGGATGGATGGTCAGCGGCAGGCCCGTTTTCTTCTGGGTGCGATCCAGCTCCTGCAGCCGGTAATCCTGCCGCGCCTGCGGGCGCTGATCGAGCGGCAGGCCGCCATGGGCCTTGAAGACCGCGCCGGGATTGACGGGCTTGTAGGCGATCTCGGCCCCATGCGCCTTGGCGATCTCCTCCAGACGATCGCCGCCGAGATAGGCCCAGGGGGAAATCGTGAAGAAATAGTAGTCGATCTGCGGCATTGGGCGCGCTCCTTCATGCATCCGTGCGGATATGTTTCCTGTCGAGCGTAGCCCATGCTAAGGCCGCGGCAACACGAATCCCAGGGGACAGCGCCGCCATGCCAACCGTCATCGAACCGAAGATCATTTCGGGCAATGCCAATCTCGATCTTGCCAAAGCCATCGCCCGGAGAATGTCGCTCTACCGGGGAATGAATGTGGGGCTGGTCGATGCCCGGGTCGAACGGTTCAACGATCAGGAGATCTTCGTCGAGGTCTACGAGAACGTGCGCGGCGAGGACATGTTCATCGTCCAGCCGACCTCCAATCCGGCCAATGACAACCTGATGGAGCTGTTGATCATGTCGGATGCGCTGCGCCGGTCATCCGCCGCCCGCATCACCGCCGTCATTCCCTATTTCGGCTATGCGCGTCAGGACCGCCGCACCAAGGCGCGCACGCCGATCACTGCAAAGCTCGTGGCCAACATGATGGTCTCCGCCGGGATCGAGCGGGTGCTGACCATGGACCTGCACGCCGCCCAGATCCAGGGCTTCTTCGACATCCCCGTCGACAACCTCTACGCCTCGCCGATTTTCGCGCTCGATGTGCATTCGCAGTTCAAGGATTCGATGGACGATCTGATGGTCGTCTCGCCGGATGTGGGCGGCGTCGCCCGCGCGCGGGAACTGGCCAAGCGGATCAATGCGCCACTCTCCATCGTCGACAAGCGTCGCGAGAAGGCGGGCGAAGTGGCCGAGATGACCGTGATCGGCGATGTCTCGGGCAAGAAATGCATCATCGTCGATGACATCTGCGACACGGCCGGGACGCTGTGCAAGGCGGCCGAGGTGCTGATGGGCCACGGCGCGACGGAAGTGCATGCCTATATCACCCATGGCGTCCTGTCCGGCCCGGCGGTGGAGCGCATCACCAATTCGGTGATGAAGTCGCTGGTGATCACCGATTCGATCCCGCGCTCCCCGGAAGCGCAGGCCGCGCCCAATATCCGCGTCGTTCCGACAGCGCCGATGTTCGCGCAGGCGATCCTGAACATCTGGAACGGCACGTCCGTGTCGTCGCTGTTCGAGACGGATACGCTGGGGCCGATCTACGAAGGCATCCTGTAAAATTGGGCACGGGAGGGGGTCGCCCCTCTCCCACCGCCACCCTTTGCGCTGAGAGCGCTTAGCGCGGCTGTACTTCATCAGGCCAGCAAGCCGCAGAGGCTCAGTAGACGTCCCAATCGTCTTCGCCCTTCACCTCGCCGATCGCCATCCAGGACATCCGCACGCGGGCGACGCGGGTATCTCCCCAGGTGCGGAAGACCATGTCGAAGCCCTTCTCGTTGACCTTCTCGGCCCCGAGATCGGCGCGAATATTGGCTTGGCTGTCCATGTCCCAAAGCGACAGGCTCAGTTGAACCTGAGGCGGCGCGCTGAACGGCTCGGAGAACAGGATCCGCTTGCGGCGTTCGCGCGCGCCATCGCCGGTCCACATCTCGCCGCCATTCGCGAAATCCGAGAAAAGCTCGTATTCGCCCTGATCGACGCCAATGCGATTTGATCTGAGTTTCTGCATAAATTGCCCGTATTGCTCAAATTCGTCGAAAGAATGGGCGATTTGCGGCTTGGAGGAAAGGGATCGCGAATATCCCAGCCTCAGCCGTTGGACGCGCGCCCGCCTTCCAGCGCCGCCCGGATTTCGCGCGCATGGGCCGGCACGTCGTATAGCACCTCATAGGCCGCGCGCCCGTTCCGCGCGATGGCTTTGCGCTCCGCCTCTGCCTCCAGGTAGTGCCGGGTCTTGTCGACCATGTCATCGAGATCGTCATAGGCGATGTAGTCGCGCCCCTCGATCAGCGGCGCGCGCAGTTGCTGCTCTCGTATGCCGGGGTTGGACAGCACGAAGGCCCCCGCCCAGAACAGTTCCAGATGGCGATAGGTGAACGGGCCATGCCCCGACGGCGCGAGGTTGATCGTGCTCTGAAAGACGTTCTTCATGTATTTCGGGCGACTCATCTTCTTCGCGATGACCCGGTCGGGAAGCGTGCTGTTCTTCATTGGGATGATGCCGCCGAAGGCATGGAAGCCCTCGTCGAGGATCCGTTCCCAGAGTGCCGTGCGTTCGCCCACCTTGCGATTGTTGTCCGATCCGAGGAACGAGACCTCGTAAAGGTCGGGCGTCTCCCAGGAATATCTCCGCAGCGGCTTCATCCGGTTGCGCGACGGATATTTCGTGGACAATCGCACGAACGGGTTCGACAGGTGCGTGGGCACGATCTTCGCGCGGTTGGCAGGCGACAGGCCATACCGGTCGAGATCGGCGTAAGGCTCGCGCTTGAAGATCACGTCGAAGGCGTCGAGCACGGCATTCTCGAACATTTCCTGCGGATGCGCCCCGGTGAGGAACAGCCCCTTTGCCCCCCGTGCGCTCGCGAGTTTCTGCATCAGATCGGTCGCGCCACCATCCCAGTTCACACCGCATTTGGTGTTCACGACCACTGCATCGAACGCGTCCAATTGCGTCTGATCGAGGGCGAGGAAGTCCCGCAGGCTCAAGGATTGCATCTGCCCGGCCTCGGACAGCGCCGCTTCGAAAAACCCGCTCTGGCCGTCCGTCAGGCCTTTGACCTTGATGTTGAACTGCCGGAACAGGCTGTTCTTAGACGCCTTTCGAGCGATATAGGCGATGCGCATTCAAATGCTCCAAATGAAAAAGCCCCGTGATGACACGGGGCTTTCCTAATCGAATGTGACCAAATCACAAGTTCGGCTGCTTCTCCGACAGGCCGATCTCGCTGCCGACGGCAACCATGTCCGCCAGAAGCTTGGCCGCGTCGTCGACGGGGCCCGGCTCGTTCTGGAAGGTCTCCTTGGCGCGGCCGTAAGCATCCTGCGCCTCGGCGACAAGCTCTTCGTAGGTCTGCTGATCCACGTCTTCGCGGGGCAGCGCCTTCTCGGCCAGGACCGACAGGCCCTCGCCCAGTTCAGCAAACCCGCCGGTCACGACGAATTCCTTGGTGCCGGAGCCGGTATCGACCCGCAGCACACCCGGACGCAGCGTGGTGATGAGCGGCGCATGGTTCGGCATCGCCGTCATGTCGCCATCGGCACCCGGGATCTGGACCGAAACCACTTCGGCCTGCATCAGGCGCCGCTCGGGGCTGACGAGGTCAAATTGCATCGTGTCTGCCATGTCTCTTTCCTTTCAGGCCGCGGCAGCAGGTCATCCCTGCCGCGCGCACCATGTGACATGTCCGGGGCGGGACGCGCCCACCCCGAGACGGAGCCTTAGGCGGCGTCGGACGCCATCTTCTCGGCCTTGGCCTTCACCTCTTCGATGCCGCCGACCATGTAGAAGGCGCCTTCGGGCAGGTGGTCGTATTCACCGGCCACAACCGCCTTGAACGACGAGATCGTGTCTTCGAGCGGCACCTGAACGCCGTCCGAACCGGTGAAGACCTTCGCCACGTCGAAGGGCTGCGAGAGGAAACGCTGGATCTTCCGGGCGCGGGCCACGGTCAGCTTGTCCTCTTCCGACAGTTCGTCCATGCCGAGGATCGCGATGATGTCCTGCAGCGACTTGTAGCGCTGAAGGATACCCTGCACGTCACGGGCGACGTTGTAGTGCTCTTCACCCACGATGGACGGATCCATCAGGCGCGACGTGGAGTCGAGCGGGTCCACCGCCGGGTAGATGCCGAGCTCCGAAATCGCACGCGACAGAACCGTCGTTGCGTCGAGGTGCGCGAAGGTCGTCGCGGGTGCGGGGTCGGTGAGGTCGTCCGCGGGAACGTAGACGGCCTGGATCGAGGTGATCGAACCGGCTTTCGTCGAGGTGATCCGCTCCTGCATCTGGCCCATGTCGGTGGCCAGCGTCGGCTGGTAACCCACGGCCGAGGGGATACGGCCCAGAAGTGCGGACACCTCGGAACCGGCCTGCGTGAAGCGGAAGATGTTGTCGACGAAGAACAGAACGTCGGTGCCGGACTGGTCGCGGAACTGCTCGGCCAGGGTCAGCCCGGTCAGCGCGACGCGGGCACGGGCCCCCGGAGGCTCGTTCATCTGGCCGTAGACCAGGGCCACCTGCGATTCCGACAGGTTGTCGGGCTTGATCACGTTCGACTCGACCATCTCGTGGTAGAGGTCGTTGCCCTCACGGGTCCGCTCACCCACACCGGCGAACACGGAGAAGCCCGAGTGCACCTTCGCGATGTTGTTGATGAGTTCCATGATGAGAACAGTCTTGCCGACGCCTGCACCGCCGAAGAGGCCGATCTTGCCGCCCTTCGAATAGGGGGCCAGCAGATCGACGACCTTGATGCCGGTGACGAGGATTTCCGACTCGGTCGACTGCTCGGAGAAAACCGGTGCTTCGGCGTGGATCGGACGGTACTCGTCCGCTTCGACCGGGCCGCCTTCGTCCACGGGCTCGCCCACGACGTTGAGGATGCGGCCCAGGGTGGCGTTGCCCACCGGCACCGAGATCGGCGCGCCGGTATCGACGACTTCCTGACCACGCACGAGGCCCTCGGAGGCGTCCATTGCGATGGTGCGGACGGTGTTTTCGCCCAGGTGCTGCGCGACCTCGAGGACCAGCTTCTTGCCGTTGTTGTCCGTGGTCAGCGCGTTGAGGATCGCGGGCAGATGGTCATCGAACTGAACGTCGACGACGGCGCCGATGACCTGCGTCACTTTGCCTTTCGCGTTTGCCATGTCTCTTCTCCGGTACTTAGAGCGCCTCGGCGCCCGAGATGATTTCGATCAGTTCGTTCGTGATGACGGCCTGACGCGTGCGGTTGTATTCGATGGTGAGGTCTTCGATCATTTCGCCCGCGTTTCGCGTGGCGTTGTCCATCGCCGACATCCGTGCGCCCTGTTCGGACGCCGCGTTCTCGAGGAGCGCCGCGAAGATCTGCGTCGCCACACCGCGCGGCAGAAGATCCGCAAGGATTTCCTCTTCCGACGGCTCGTAATCGTAGAGCGTGCCGCCTGCCGCGTCGCCTTCACCTTCCGCGGCCTCGTACTTGGCCGGGATGATCTGCTGCGCCGTGGGGTGCTGCGCGACCACGTTCTCGAAGCGCGAGAAGAAGATCGTTGCGACGTCGAACTCGGCCTCGTCGAAGCGGCCGAGCACGTCCTTGGCGATGTTCTGCGCGTCCGGGTAGGAGATGCGCTTCACATCGGACAGATCGACGTGACCGACGAAATGATCCGCGTAATCGCGTTTCATCTGGTCGCGGCCCTTCTTGCCGACGGTCAGGATCTTCACCGTCTTGCCCTCATCGAGGAGCTTGCGCGCATGGGTGCGGGCCAGCTTGGCGATGTTGGTGTTGAAGCCACCGCACAGACCGCGCTCCGCCGTCATGACGACGAGCAGGTGTACCTGCTCGCTGCCGGTGCCGCGCAGAAGCTTGGGCGCGCTGTCGCTGTCGCCCGCCGCCGATGCCAGCGCACCCATTACGGCATTGAACCGCTCTGTATAGGGGCGCGCCATCTCGGCAGCATCCTGGGCACGGCGGAGTTTGGCCGCCGCGACCATCTGCATGGCCTTGGTGATCTTCCGGGTCGATTTGACCGAGGAGATCCGGTTTTTCAGGTCCTTGAGATTAGCCACGAGGCTGTCTCCTTACGCGAAGTCGGCGGCGAATTCGTCCAGCGCAGCCTTGATCTTGTCGGCAGCATCGCCCTTGATCTTGGGATCTTCGTTGGCGATCCAGTCCAGCAGATCCTTGTGCTTGCCGCGCAGGTGCTTGAGCAGACCCTGCTCGTAGCGGCCAACATCGCTGACCTTGATCTTGTCGAGGTAGCCATTGGTGCCCGCGAAGATCACGCAGACGATTTCCGCGTTGGTCAGCGGCGAGTACTGCGGCTGCTTCATCAGCTCGGTCAGACGCTCACCGCGGTTCAGCTGGCGCTGGGTCGCGGCGTCGAGGTCGGAGCCGAACTGCGCGAAGGCCGCCATTTCGCGGTACTGAGCGAGTTCCAGCTTCACCGGGCCCGCGACGGACTTCATCGCGTTGGTCTGGGCCGAGGAGCCCACACGCGACACCGACAGACCGGTGTTCACCGCGGGACGGATGCCCTGGTAGAACAGTTCCGTCTCGAGGAAGATCTGACCGTCGGTGATCGAGATCACGTTGGTCGGAATAAAGGCCGACACGTCGCCGCCCTGGGTTTCGATGATCGGCAGCGCCGTCAGCGAGCCCGAGCCGTTTTCGGCGTTGAGCTTCGCCGAACGCTCCAGCAGGCGCGAGTGGAGGTAGAAAACGTCGCCCGGGTAGGCTTCACGGCCCGGCGGACGGCGGAGCAGCAGGGACATCTGGCGGTAGGCCACGGCCTGCTTGGAAAGGTCATCATAGACCATCAGCGCGTGACGGCCGTTGTCGCGGAAGTACTCGCCCATCGCGGTCGCGGTGTAGGGGGCGAGGTACTGCATCGGCGCGGGGTCCGACGCGGTCGCGGCGACGACGATGGAGTATTCGATGGCGCCGGTCTCTTCGAGCTTCTTGACGAGCTGCGCCACGGTGGAGCGCTTCTGGCCGATGGCGACGTAGACGCAGTAGAGTTTCTTGCTCTCGTCGTCGCCTGCAGCTTCGTTGTAGACCTTCTGGTTCAGCATCGCGTCGAGCGCGACGGCCGTCTTGCCGGTCTGACGGTCGCCGATGATCAGCTCGCGCTGGCCACGGCCGATCGGGATCATCGCGTCAACGGCCTTGAGGCCGGTCGCCATGGGCTCGTGCACGGACTGGCGCGGCATGATGCCGGGTGCCTTGACGTCCGCGAGGCTGCGCTGCGAGGTCTCGATCGGGCCCTTGCCGTCGAGCGGGTTGCCGAGGCCGTCCACGACGCGGCCGAGAAGCGCGTCACCGACGGGCACGTCCACGATGGAGTTCGTCCGCTTGACGACGTCGCCTTCCTTGATGTCCCGGTCGGAGCCGAAGATCACCACGCCGACATTGTCGGCTTCGAGGTTCAGCGCCATGCCCCGGATGCCACCGGGGAATTCGACCATCTCACCCGCCTGGACCTTGTCGAGGCCATAGACGCGGGCAATGCCGTCACCGACGGAAAGCACGCGACCAACCTCGTCGACCTCGGCCTCTTGGCCGAAGTTCTTGATCTGGTCCTTCAGGATCGCAGAAATTTCGGCTGCTTGGATACCCATTTATCCGACCTCTTTCATTGCATTCTGGAGGGAGTTGAGCTTCGCGCGGATCGACGTGTCGATCATCTTGGAGCCCACTTTGACAACAAGACCGCCGATGAGGCTTTCATCGACGGTCGCCTTAATCTTCACGTCGCGGCCCACCTGCGCCTTCAGCGTCTCGGCAAGCTTCTTGGACTGCGCGCTCGACAGCTCAACCGCCGAGGTGACGTCTGCCGTCACGATACCCTTCTCGTCCGCGATCATGTCCCGCAGCTGCGCGATCATGGCAGGCAGGACGAAGAGGCGGCGCTTGTCGGCCATCAGCGACAGCGTGTTCTTCAGCACATCCATCAGGCCCATCTTGTCGGCAATCGCCCGGATCGCCTGACCCTGGACGCTGCGGCTGTAGACGGGTGAATGGATCAGATCGCGCAGATCGTCGCTCTGGGCCAGCGTATCGGCAAGATCGTCGATATTGGCCTCGAGCGTGTCGAGCGAGCCGGACTCTTTTGCGAGATCGAAAACGGCCGCTGCGTAGCGTTCTGCGATGCCGGAGGAAATCGAAGCTGGTTCAGACACGTGCATCCTTCCGCTATCAAGCCCCCGTTAGCCCAGCCTGTCTGGCGGGCCCGGAGGCGGTCTCATCTCCCCGACCGGACGGCCTGGGCGCTAAAATCAGCGCGGAGATAGCAGAGCATCCCCAGCCCCGCAACATGCTACGGCACTTTTCGCGATGGGCACCAAGGCACCGGACAGCCCTTTGTTTTCAATGCATTACCCCGGAAAGCAGGGCAAATGCGACCTATGGCCCATGGCAGAAACCGTTGAAAGGGCCGCTTTTTTCGACAAATCGCCTCGATTCCCTTCGGATTTCGCGACCCGGCGGGCTCAGATCGGCTTCGCCACCGGTTTGGGCGTCAGCGCGCCCAGAGGCGATTTCAGCTTCTCGCCGACGCCGCGCGGCCGCGGCGGATGGCGCTTGACTGCACGCACGGCCATCACACCACCGGCCATGACCGCGGGGATGGCGCGGCCCATCCGCTCCCAAAAGGGGCCGGTCTTCATCCAGAACCGGCGGGTCGATGGCGGCTGGTAGAGCAGCGACACATGCCCCTCCGGCAGGAAGTCGTGATAGCTCAGCATCTCCTCGAGCTGGCCCAGCGAATAGGGGCGCCCGTATCCGAACGGCGTCCGGTCCGACCGCGCCCAGAGCCCGGTGCGATTGGGCACGATGAACAACGCCTCGCCGCCCGGCCCCAGCACACGGTAGCATTCATCCAGGAGCGCCGTCGCATCCTCAGACGTCTCCAGACCGTGCAGGACGATCAGCCGGTCCACATGGCCCGTTTCCACCGGCCAGCGCGTCTCCTCGGACAGAACCGACACGTTCGGCATGCCCGCAGGCCAGGGCATCACCCCCTGCTGGGCGGGCATCAGCGCCAGAACGCGGCGGCTGTCGCTCAGGAAGGGCCGCAGAAGCGGCGCCGCGAAGCCGAAACCGGCGACCGTATGTCCATGGGTGTCGGGCCAGGTCGCGCGCACCTCGTCACGGATGATCTTCTGCGCCGCGCGGCCCAGTGCGCTCCGATAATAGAAGTTCCGCAGATCGCGCACGTCGAGATGCATTGTCGGCACCCTGTCCTCGGCCTAGCCTTAGAGAGACCCTGACAAAAAAGACCGGAAAACGCCATGCCTCTCGACCTCGTGACCGTGCCCTGCCTGTCGGACAATTACGCCTTCTTGCTGCACGATGCGGAGACCGGCGCCACCGCCGTGATCGACGTGCCCGAAGCCGCCCCCATCGCGGCCGCCCTCGATGAGCACGGCTGGACCCTCTCCGAGGTCTGGCTGACCCATCACCATGCCGATCACGTCCAGGGGCTCGATGCGCTGCTGGTGGGTCGCGAGGCCCGCGTTCTGGGCGCCCGCGCCGACGCGCACCGCCTTCCGCCGCTCGATCTGGAACTGGCCGATGGCGATACCTTCGACTTCGCGGGCCGCGAGGTGCATGTGATGGACGTCTCAGGCCACACGGTGGGTCATATTGCGCTTTACCTGCCCGAGGAACGCATCGCCTTCACCGCCGACAGCCTCATGGCGCTTGGCTGCGGGCGGGTCTTCGAGGGCACGATGCCGCAGATGTGGGACAGCCTGTCGAAGCTGGCCAAACTGCCCCCCGAGACGACGATCTGCTCGGGCCACGAATACACCGAAGCCAATGGCCGCTTCGCCGTCACTATTGAACCCGGCAATGCGGCACTTAAATCACGTATAGACGCGATTGCGGCGGCACGGGCCAAGGGCGAGCCTACGGTGCCTTCGCAATTATCCGAAGAACTTGCCACAAACCCTTTTCTGCGTGCGAACGATGCCCCGGTTCGTGAACATCTCGGCATGATCGATGCGCCCGCCGCAGAGGTCTTCGCGGAGATAAGACGCCGAAAAGACACGTTCTGAACGCCGCAGTTCACAGCACAGACCCGAACGCAAACGAAATGTGAGACGGTTTGTAAGAGAAAATGCTTGAAGGCGGTCGGCAATCGACCAAACTTTAACTTCAAGAGGCCATGCTGGAACTTCCCGTTCCGGCGCAGACAAGAGGAGCACCGCACAGTGCCTTCATTCTCGAATTCCCTTGAGCAGGCCATTCACGCCGCATTGGCGCTTGCCAATTCGCGGAGCCACGAATTCGCCACGCTGGAGCATCTCCTTCTCGCCCTGGTGGACGAGCCGGACGCGGCGCGGGTCATGAAGGCCTGCGACGTGGATACCGAAGAGTTGCGCACCGCATTGGTCGAGTTCATCGACGACGATCTGTCCAACCTCGTGACGGACATCGAAGGCTCCGAAGCGGTGCCGACGGCGGCGTTCCAGCGCGTCATCCAGCGCGCCGCGATCCATGTGCAAAGCTCCGGCCGAACCGAAGTGACCGGCGCCAACGTGCTCGTCGCGATCTTCGCGGAGCGCGAAAGCAACGCCGCCTACTTCCTGCAGGAGCAGGACATGACCCGCTACGACGCGGTCAACTTCATCGCGCATGGCGTGGCCAAGAACCCGGCCTTCGGCGAAGCGCGGCCCGTGACCGGCGCCTCCGACGAGGAGGAGGCCCAGGCCGCCGATGCCCAGCCCGCCGAGGAGGGCAAGGAATCGGCGCTCGCCAAGTATTGCGTCGATCTCAATGCCAAGGCGCGCAAGGGCGATGTCGATCCGCTGATCGGCCGCGATTCGGAGGTGGAGCGTTGCATCCAGGTCCTCTGCCGCCGCCGCAAGAACAACCCGCTTCTGGTGGGCGATCCGGGCGTGGGCAAAACCGCCATCGCGGAAGGCCTCGCCCGCAAGATCGTTGCAGGCGAAATCCCCGAGGTTCTGGCGAACACCACGATCTTCTCGCTCGACATGGGCGCGCTTCTGGCCGGAACCCGCTATCGCGGCGATTTCGAGGAGCGCCTGAAGGCGGTCGTGAGCGAGCTTGAGGAACATCCCGACGGGGTCCTCTTCATCGACGAGATTCACACCGTGATCGGTGCGGGCGCCACCTCGGGCGGTGCGATGGATGCGTCGAACCTGCTGAAGCCCGCGCTTCAGGGCGGCAAGCTGCGCACCATGGGCTCCACCACCTACAAGGAGTTCCGTCAGCACTTCGAAAAGGATCGCGCCCTGTCGCGCCGGTTCCAGAAGATCGACGTGAACGAGCCGACGGTCGAAGACAGCGTGAAGATCCTCAAGGGCCTCAAGCCCTATTTCGAGGAGCATCACGCGATCAAGTACACCAACGACGCGATCAAGACCGCCGTGGAACTGGCCGCGCGCTACATTAATGACCGCAAGCTGCCCGACAAGGCCATCGACGTGATCGACGAGGCCGGGGCCGCGCAGCATCTCGTGGCCGAATCCAAGCGCCGCAAGTCCATCGGCACGAAGGAGATCGAGGCGGTCGTCGCCAAGATCGCCCGCATTCCGCCGAAGAACGTCTCCAAGGACGATGCGGCGGTCCTGAAGGATCTCGAAGCGACGCTGAAGCGCGTGGTCTTCGGGCAGGACAATGCGATCGAGGCGCTCGCTTCGGCGATCAAGCTCAGCCGTGCAGGTCTGCGCGAGCCCGAGAAGCCCATCGGCAACTACCTCTTTGCGGGCCCCACCGGCGTCGGCAAGACGGAGGTGGCCAACCAGCTCGCCGACAGCCTCGGCGTGGAATTGCTGCGCTTCGACATGTCCGAATACATGGAGAAGCACGCGGTCTCGCGCCTGATCGGTGCGCCTCCGGGCTATGTCGGGTTCGACCAGGGCGGTCAGCTGACCGACGGGGTCGATCAGCACCCGCATTGCGTGCTCCTGCTCGACGAGATCGAGAAGGCGCATCCGGATGTCTACAACATCCTGTTGCAGGTGATGGATCACGGCACGCTGACGGATCACAATGGCCGTACGGTCGATTTCCGCAACGTGATCCTGATCATGACCTCCAATGCCGGGGCGACGGAGCAGGCGAAATCGGCGATCGGCTTTGGCCGGGACCGCCGCGAAGGCGAAGATACCGCCGCGATCGAGCGGACCTTCACGCCGGAATTCCGCAACCGCCTTGACGCCGTGATCTCGTTCCAGCCGCTGCCGAAATCGGTGATCCTGCAGGTCGTGGAAAAGTTCGTCCTCCAGCTCGAAGCGCAGCTGATGGATCGCAACGTCACCATCGAGCTGACGAAGCCCGCCGCCGAGTGGCTGGCCGACAAGGGCTATGACGACAAGATGGGCGCGCGTCCGCTGGGCCGCGTGATCCAGGAAAGCATCAAGAAACCGCTGGCAGAGGAGCTGCTCTTCGGCAAGCTCGCCAAGGGCGGTGTGGTGAAGGTCGCCGTCAAGGATGGCGAGCTGGATCTGCAGCTTTCCGGCCCCGAGAAGCGGCGCCTCTCCTCGAAGAAGCCGCCGCTCCTGACCGCAGACTGATGCGCGGAGCGCTTTTTGCGCTCTTCGTTCTGACCTCCGCCGCGCCCACCGCGGCGGAGGTTTCTGTTTCCGCCGCGCCGTTTCTGCACTGGCCGGTTGATTGCACCCTCGGCCAAACCTGCGTGATCGAGGATTACGTGGATGCCGATCCCGGGCCCGGCCAGTCCGATTACACCTGCGGGATCAAGTCGCGCGACGGCCATCGCGGGACTGATATCGCGCTGCCCACGGACACCGACATGCAGGCAGGCGTCGCGGTCCTTGCCGCCGCCGCAGGCCGGATCGCGGCTGTGCGGGACGGCGTTGCCGATCGCCGCCTCACCGACCCCGAAAGTGTCGCTGACCAGGAATGCGGAAACGGCGTCCGCATCGCGCATGAAAACGGCCTCCAGACGCTCTATTGCCACCTCGCCCGCGGCTCGATCCGTGTCGCACCGGGCGACCGGGTCGCGGCAGGCGACTTCATTGGCCAAATCGGGATGTCCGGCCAGACGAATTATCCGCATCTGCATTTCACGGTTCTGAAAGACGAAACCGTGATCGACCCCTTCGCCGCCAATCCCGAGGCCGCCTGCGGACCGGACACGCCCACGCTCTGGCTGGATCCGCCCGCCTATGACCGCGCGGGGCTGTTCACGGCGGGGTTTTCGCGCGGCGTGCCCGATTTCGCCGAGGTCCAATCAGGCGCGGCGCGGGTCGCGGAGATCGCGCCGGACGATCCGCTGGTTGCCTATACCAACAGCTTTCATGCCGCTTCGGGCGATGTGCTGCATTTCGCGGTTGCAGGCCCCGAGGGACCGGTCTTCGAGCATTCGATCCTGCTGAAGGCGCCACAGCTTCAGACCTTCCGCGCCTACGGGAATCGCGCACCCGCATCCGGATGGCAGACGGGCCCCTATTCCGCCGTGGTGCGCCTCATGCGCGGCGATACGCTGATCGCGGTCCGGCAGGCTTACGTCACCGTGCGATGACGCCCGCACGGGCGGAAGAGCTACCGCTCCGTCAGCTTCAACTCGATCCGCCGGTTCTGCGCCCGCGCCTCGGGGCTGTCGCCCTCGGCAATCGGCTGGAACTCCCCGAACCCGTTCGCCGCAAGCCGCTCCGGCGCGATCCCCTGGCTGTCGATCAGGAACCGCACGACCGAAAGCGCCCGCGCCTGGCTCAACTCCCAGTTATCGGCGAACACGGCGCTGCCCACGACCGGCACATTGTCCGTATGGCCATCGACGCGGATCACCCAGTCGATCTCGTCGGGGATCTCGGTGGCGATATCCCGCAAAAGCCCCGCCACATTCGCGATGCTGCGCCGCCCCGCGGCCGACAATTCCGCCTCCCCCGGCGCGAACAGCACCTCGGAGGAGAACACGAACCGGTCGCCCTCGATCCGCACCCCTTCACGGTCGGCCAGAAGCGCGCGCAACTGCCCGAAAAACTCCGACCGGAACCGTTCGAGATTGCGGTTCTCCTCCTCGAGCCGCGCGGCGCGCTCCGCCTCGAGCCGCAGCGCCTCGGCCTCCGCCGCCTGGGCGCGACGCGATTCCGACGCGGCCCGCGCGAGCGCCGCATTGAGCCGCGATCCCAGATTGTCGATCTGCACCTGCGCCGCATCATCGCTCGCCTCGGCGGCGGCAAGCGTCTCCTGCAAGGAGAGAAGCTGCTGGCGCAAGGCCGTCAATTGCTGGTTCAGCACTTCGCTTTCCCGCTCGGCGGAGGCGGTCTGCGCTTCCTGATCGGCCAGCGTCTCCCGCGCCTCGGCCAATAGGATTGCCTGCGCCTCGGCCTCGGACATGGCCTCTTCGATGCGCGCCGCGGACCGGTCCTGCGCCGCCAGCGCCGCCGCGAGTTCGGCGCGCAATTCCGCATTCCCGGCCTCCAGATCGGCATTGGCGTCTTGCAGATCGTCCCGCCCGCCCAGCGCGGCTTCAAGACGCGTGTTCAACTCGTCCTCGGCTGCACGCGCTGCGGCGAGCAGGGTCAGCGTCTCTTCCGCCTCGCGTCGCCGTTCCTCAAGCTGCAGCGTCATCGCCGTCAGCTCCGCGTCGGCATTCGTCAGCCGCTCCCGCAGGGCGCGCGCGGCCTCCGCCTCGGCAAGCCGGGCGGCCTCTTCCTCGCTGAGTGCGGCACTCAGCTCCTCCACTTCGCTCGACAGGGTTGCCGCGCGGTCCTCGGCACGGGCGGTTTCGCTGCGCAGATCGGCCGCCAGCGCCTCCAACGCCTCGCGCCGGGCCGCGGCAAGGCGGGCGGCCTCGGCCTCCGCATCGATCTCGTCCCGGGCGTCGGCCAGCGCGAGGTTCAACGCTTCCTGCTCCGACAGCAGCTCCGTCCGCGCGCGCTCCAGCTCCTCCCGTGTCGCCGTCAGGTCGGCGATGCGCGCCTGCGCGTCATCGCGGTCTGCCAGAAGGGCGGCCACCCGGTCTTCGAAATCGCTGATCCGGCCCTCTGCCTCCGCCAGCGCCGCATCCTGGCGCTCACGCTCAGAGGTTAGCGCGGCGATGAAGTTCTGCTGTTCCAGGAGCCGCGTGTCGCGATCCTCGATCGTGGCCTCCAGCGCGCCCACGCGATTGGTAAGCTGGGTATTCTGCCGCTCTGCCATGCCCAGCTCTTCGCTGAGCGACGCGATCTGCGAGGTCAGCGAGGACAATTGGTTTTCCTGCCCGGAAATGGTCTCGCGCAGGACCGCCTGGATCACGAGGAAGATCGTGAGCACGAACATCAGCACGAGCAGCAGGCCCGTCATCGCATCGACGAAGCCCGGCCAGATCGCGGCCTGAAAACGTTGGCCCGTGCGGCGCGACAGCGCCATGGATCAACCCTCCTGCCGACGGGTAGTGACGCGCTGCGGGCGCACGGGACCGGCATCGCCGTCGCTGCCGGATTTCCCGGCATTCCGGCTCATCTGCCCGATGACGCGGCTGAGGGCGGCCAGATCCGTGCGCAGTTCCGCCATGCTTTCCTGTCGCCCGGCCGATATCTCTTCGAGGATGCGCAACATCTGCACGTCGATGGAGCGCAGCCGCATTCGGCTTTCCGCGTCGAGCCCGGTTTCCTCCTGTTTGGACAGAACTTCGATCAGCCGTTCCTGCCCTTCCGCAAGCCGTGCGAATGCCGAGGCCGAGGGCGCGGAGGCCTCCAGCCGTTCGGTCATCCGCTCCACGCTGTCGGCCAGTTGCGCTAGACGTCCCTCGACCTCGGCGCGGCTGTCTTCGGAGCGCGCGTAAAGGCGCTGCATCCCGTCGAGCTGATCGGCCACCTGTTCCAGCGCCAGCGCGGCGCCCGACATCTCGCTGCCGCCCTCGGCATCGCCCGCCGACACGCCGATCCGGGTGATGGAGGATAGCCATTCCTCAAGCTCGCGGTAGAAGCGGTTCTGGCCGTGGCCCGCAAACAGCTCCAGAAGGCCCACGATCAGCGATCCCGCAAGACCCAGGAGCGAGGAGGCAAAGGCGATGCCCATCCCGCCCAACTGCCCTTCGAGCCCGTTCATCAGGCGCGAGAAGACATCGACGCCGGACTCGCCCGCTTGCGGCGCAAGGCTGCGGATCGTCTCGACGAGGGCGGGCACGGTGGTCGCAAGTCCCCAGAATGTGCCGAGCAGGCCCAGAAAGATCAGGAGCGAGACGATATAGCGGGTGATCTCGCGCACCTCGTCGATGCGCTGTGCCACCGAATCGAGGATCGACCGGGTCGAGGTTGTGGTGATCTGCATCCGGCCCCGGCGTGCGCGCAGAAGCGTGGCCAAGGGAGCCAGAAGTTGCGGCGTGCGTCCCCGATCCCCTTCTCCATGCACGAAATTCTCGATCCAGCGGACCGAGTTCATCAGCTGTGCCACCTGCCAGAAACAGGCCAGAACGCCCAGGATGAAGACGAAGATGATGAAGCCGTTGAGATAGGGGTTCGCCTGGAAGACCGGCAACACCGACGGCAACGCCATGAAGGCACCGACCCCGGACAGGATCAGCACTGCCAGCATCAGCACCACCTGGCGCAAGGGTTGCGAGAAATGCGGCTCGGCCTCGAGGTCCGGTTGATCCAAGGGGATCGCTCCTGACGCGTTGGTTCAGTCTTGGGCTGACACTATCCACAAGCCTTGGGCAAGCCAAGGATCAAGCGGTCAACTCCCTGACACGCTGGTCCAGCCATTGCAGCTCTGCATCGGGAATGCCCAATTCTTCCAGATGTTGCGCGGTATTAAAGAGATATTCGGTGTTCGGACCGCGCCCGCCCACCGCACCGGCGATGATCCGGGCCTGCTCTTCGAGATCGAGCAGGCAATATTGCGTGTGATCGGGGTCGATCACATAGGCCAGTGCCGTGACCTCCCGGCCATCATTCAGCGACAGCGGCAAGAGTCGCTCCAGATAGGCCGCGGAGACCAGTTCCCGTTCGCGCAGATAGGCCAGAACCGCGTCGGCCTGATCGGGATGGGCGGCGAGCGCGAGCCCGTCGCAGGCGCCGCCCTCTTCGGCGTCGAGGGCGAGGACGAGACCGGGCGCCTCTTCGGTGCCGCGATGATGGATCGACCGCATGCAGAAGCTGCGCCGATAGCCCGAGAGGCGCGCGGGCACCCGTTCGATCACCTCGAAGCCCGGATTCCAAAGAAGTGATCCGTAGCCGAAGACCCAAAGCGTCATGGTTTCTGGTCCTTTCCTGACTTGCGTTCTAAACACCAAACGGCACGGAACGAAAAGGGCGCCACATGAAGAAGCTGATAGCGGCTGCGCTGGCGGGCGCGCTGATCTGGTCGGGGCTCTGGTTCTGGCAGGCCCGGTCGCTCAGGGCCGAAATCGACGCCTGGTTCGCCGAGAAACGCGCGGCAGGCTGGACGGCGGAGGCCGGGGATATCTCCGTGCGCGGTTTTCCGAACCGGCTCGATGCGCGCTTCGCGGGCCTTGTTCTGGCCCCGCCCGACGGGCCGCGCTGGGAGGTGCCGGAACTGCAGGTCATGCAGCTTGTCTACGATCCCGATCACTTGATCGTCGCGGCTTCCGGCGGGCAGCGCCTGGTCACGGGCTCAGGTGAGATCGCCATCGATGGCGAGGGTTTGCGCGCCTCGGCCGTGACCGAAGGGGGCGAACTCGACCGTCTGGCCATCGAGGCCCGCAGGCTCGATCTCGTGCGCGATGCGGCCAGCGATATCTTCCTGCGCGATCTGGGCGGCGGGCTCACGCGGGTTCCGGGTGGCGATCGGGAGTGGCGCTTGTCGCTCGCCGCGGCACCGGTCGGTCCCGAGGCCGAGGCAGCGGGCGACGAACGGGTCAATCTGAACGCGCAGATCACGCTCGACGCGCCGCTTGAGGAGAGGCCGCAACTCACTGGGGTGGCGCTGGCCGGGCTCGATTATTCCACCGGATCCGCGCGGCTGACCCTGTCGGGGGATTTCGAGATCGACAAAGGCGGGCGCATCTCCGGCCCACTGGCGCTCGAGGCCGAAGAGTGGCGCGCATTGCTGGACCGCGCGGGCGAGGAGGACCGTCTTCCGCGCGAAGCGGTCAGCCTTCTCGAAAACGTGTTCGGGGTGATCGCGGGTCTCAGCGGATCGGGCGACGATCTCGATCTGAGCCTCAGGCTCGATGAAGGTGCGGTCTTTTTGGGCCCGATGCGCGTGGGCAAGCTGCCGCGCCTGCGATGAGCCTTGCGGAGGGCGCGCGGCGAGGCCAACATCGCCGCCATGTCCGATCCCCTGTTTCACCGCATCGAGGCCAAGCGTGACGATATCGTCGCGCTGACCCAGGCCCTTATCCGTATCCCCAGCCTCAACCCGCCGGGCCAGTTCTACCGCGAATGCTGCGATCTGGTGGCCGAGCGCCTGCGCCCGCGCGGCTTCGAGACGAAGCTGATCCGCGCGGAAGGCGCGCCGGGCGATACGGAGCGGTTTCCGCGCTGGAACCTGGTGGCCCGCCGCGAAGGGCCGCGCGCGGGCGAGTGCGTGCATTTCAACAGCCATATCGACGTGGTGGAGGTCGGCCAGGGCTGGACGCGCGACCCGTTCGGCGGCGCGCTCGAAGACGACCGGATCTATGGCCGGGGGGCCTGCGACATGAAGGGGGGGCTCGCCGCGTCGATCATCGCGGCCGAGGCGTTCCTGGAGGAAAATCCCGATTACGCGGGCGCCATTGAAATCTCGGCCACGGCGGACGAGGAATCGGGCGGCTATGGCGGCGTCGCCTACCTGGCCCAACAGGGATATTTCGACCCGGCCCGCGTGCAGCATGTCATCATTCCCGAACCCCTGGGCAAGGACCGGATCTGTCTGGGCCACAGAGGCGGCTGGTGGGCCGAGATCGAGACCCATGGCGAGATCGCCCATGGGTCGATGCCGTTCCTGGGCGATTGCGCGATCCGGCATATGGGTGCGGTGCTCGATGCCTTCGAGCGCGATCTCTTTCCGGCCATGGCCGCCCGGCACACGGAGATGCCGGTCATTCCCGATGGGGCGCGGCAATCGACGATGAACATCAACGCGATCCATGGCGGACAACCCGAGGAAGAGGAAGGCAGCACCGCCCTGCCCGCCCATTGCGTGCCCGACAGCTGCCGCATCACCGTGGACCGCCGCTTCCTGATCGAGGAAGGCATCGAGGCGGTGGAGGCGGAGATGCGCGGGCTTCTCGACGGGCTGAAGGAGACGCGCGAGAACTTCGACTATTCGCTGCGCGAGATCAACCGCGTCCTGCCCTCGATGACCGATGAGGATGCCCCCGTCGTCACCACGATCCGCAGCGCTATCGCCGATGCGCTTGGATCAGACGCCGCCTTCGTGGCCTCGCCCGGAAGTTACGATCAGAAGCATATCGACCGGATCGGCACCCTGAAGAACTGCATCGCCTATGGGCCGGGGGTGCTGGAGCTGGCGCATAAGCCCGATGAATGGATCGGGGTGACGGATATGCTGGATTCGGCGCGGGTGATGGGCCGCGCGCTGGAGCGGCTGCTGCTGCCCAAATGACTGGCGCCGCAGCTTCTCCGCCCGGGCGGGCGTCGTCGCGACGCCTCAGGCCGGCTCGCGTAGGACGCGCGGCACCTTGAACTCGACGTTCTCCTCGGCGGTGGTCACGGTCTCGACGTTGAGGTCGTAGCGTGCGCGGAAGGCCTCGATCACCTCCTCGATCAGCACGTCGGGCGCGGACGCCCCCGCGGTCAGGCCGATCGTTCGGATGCCTTCGAGCGCGCGCCAATCGATATCGGTCGCCCGCTGCACGAGCTGCGCATATTTGCAGCCCGCCTTCGCCCCGACCTCGACGAGCCGCTTCGAGTTCGACGAATTGGGCGCGCCCACGACCAGCAGCGCGTCGCAATCGGGCGCCATCGCCTTCACTGCTTCCTGCCGATTGGTGGTCGCGTAGCAGATATCTTCCTTGTGCGGGCCGACGATGGCCGGGAACCGCGCGCGAAGGGCGGCCACCACATCGGCCGTGTCGTCAATCGAGAGCGTGGTCTGCGTCACGTAGGCCAGCCGCTCGGGATCGCGCACCTCGAGCAGGGCCACGTCGGCGGGCTCCTCGACCAACAGCACTTCGCCCTCGGGCAGCTGACCCATCGTGCCCACCGTCTCGGGATGGCCCGCATGGCCGATCATGACCATCTGCAGGCCGTTCTCGTGATGGCGCGCGGCTTCGATATGCACCTTGGAGACGAGCGGACAGGTCGCGTCCACATAGACCATCTCGCGCGCTCTCGCCTCGGCGGGCACGGCCTTCGGCACACCATGGGCCGAGAAGATCACCGGACGATCCTCGGGGCAGTCTTCCAGCTCCTCGACAAAGACCGCGCCCTTCTCGCGCAGCCCGTCGACGACGTATTTGTTGTGCACGATCTCGTGGCGCACATAGACCGGCGCGCCCCATTTCTGCAGCGCCATTTCGACGATCTTGATCGCGCGGTCGACACCGGCGCAGAAGCCGCGCGGCGCGGCCAGATACAGCGTGAGGGGCGGAAGGGCGGGCGTATCCATGAAGGCTCTCCTGTCGTCCCGTCACAGGTAAGCGAAGGACCGGCGCGAATCCACCCCCGGAGGTGCACTCACTCGCGCGGCAAAAGCACCGCCTCGACGCGGCGGTTGGCACGACGCCCCGCCTCGGTGAGGTTGGAGGCGATGGGCGCGAGATACCCCGCCCCTTCGGAGGCGATCTGCGCCGCATCCGCCCCCGCCCCGCGCAGGTACTCGGCGACGGCAGCCGCCCGGCGCTGCGACAGGGCCCGGTTGCCCGCCAGCGAGCCCACCGCATCGGTATGCCCGACCAGAAGGATCTGCCGGTCCGGGTTCGCGGCCAGATACGCCACCAGCGCGTCGAGCATCGGGAAGGGCCCCTCACCGAGACTGGCCGCACCGCTGCCGAAATCCACACCCGAGAGGACGATCGCCCCTCGCGCCTCCAGCGTCGCGATATCGCCCTGGCCGACACTGTTCCGCACGACCGGGCCATTGCCGGTCGCATCGGCTGTCGGCCCGTCGTTATCCTCGCTGCCCGTCACGCCCGGCGTGACATGCAGGATCTGGACAAAGCCCGCCGCCTGCGTCCGGCTGGTCAGGACGGTCACGCCCGCGCCGTCTGGCCCGACCGCGGACAGAAAGCGGTAATTCGACAGATCGATATACATGCCGGGCGCGGGCAGCACATCGATGGCGAAGCGGAAGTCGAAGCCGCCACAGCGCCGATCCGCGCAATCGAGCCGCGTCTCGAACCCCGCCTCACCCAGAGCATCGCGGATCGGGCTCAGAAGCTGCGTCGGCGTGCGTTGCGATTGCGGTATCTGCCAGGCCTGCCGGGTGACGCGGCCCTCGATCACCTCTGTCGGGATGCCGCCCTCGGCGCGCCAGGGTCCGGTGGGCAGTGCAAGCCGCCCGCCGTCATCTGTCCGCGACACCGTCTCGGCGGCCCCTTCGGGCAAGGGAAGATCCAGCGCCACAAGGGGGCCCGCCCAGACGCAGAGCCACAGCCATAGCCACAGCCGGAGCGCGCCGTCAGCGCGCCTGGGAATGATAGTCGTCATTCGGCCGCATGTCGGTCGCGCTCGCGACGCGATTCGTCATGTTGAAAAAGCCCGCCACGTTGGCGATGTCCCAGATATCGCGATCCGAGAAGCCCGCTGCGCGCAAGGCCGCGCGGTCGGTCTCCTCGATCTCGGCGGAGGCCTTGGTGACCTTCTCCGTGAAGAGCAGCATCGCGCGGTGCCGCTCGGACAGGTCCGCAACCCGCCAATTCATCACCAGCATCTCGCCGAGCTTCGGATCCCCCGAGAGCGCGCGGACGGCCGCGCCATGCGCCGTGAGGCAGTAGAAACAGCGATTGATCGCGGAGACGCAGACCGCGATCATCTCGCGTTCGAGCTTGCTGAGCCCGCTTTCTGCAAGCATCAGGTCATTGTAGAGCGCCGTGAAGGCGTTGAGCTTGTCGATGTCAAAAGCATGGGCGCGCAGCACATTCGGCACCATGCCAAGCTTGTCCTGACAGATATCGAAGTATTTCTGCGTCTCGGGCGGCAACGGATCGACCGGCGGCAGGTCGAGCGCGGTGGGGGCGGAGGTGTCGCTCACGATGGCTCCTCTGGATGCTTGCGGTAATGGTATCCTCCCACCTCCGCCATCCCAAGGGAAGCATAGAGCGCATTGGCCCCCTCATTGGCGCGCGTGACAAGGATCGCCACCTGGCTTGCGCCATGGCCCCGGCCCCAACGCGCGGCCTGCCGCATCATCCAGGCCGCAAGGCCATTGCGGCGCAGGCGCGGCAGCACCTCGACGGCATGCACGAAGACGGTGCCGTCATGGACGGCGGCGAAGGCGGTGCCCGCGGGCTGGTCCTTGATGCGCCCGAAGATCGCGGTCTTGGGGTCCTGGGCCCGCGCCATCACCGCAAGACGTGCAGGCCCGATGCCACCTGCCGACCAGATCTCGGTCATGATCGCCAGCGGCTCCCAGATGGTGAAGACGGTCACGCGCGGGATCTCGCGGTCATCCAGCACATCGATGGAGGCGGCGCGCAAGACGGTCGGATCGGCGATGACATAGCCCCGCGCCTCGAGCTGCGCATCGAGCGCCGCCTCGCCCTCCCGCACCATGAAAAGCGGCCGCTGCCCCAAATCCCGCATGCCCGCCTCGGCGCCCGCGATATCCTCTGCGCGCCAGCCCTCAAGCGCCGTTGCGGCGGAGACCCGGCTGCCGCCCCCCGCGCCCTCCCGCAATGTGAAACCCGGAACGTCGATCTGCCGCAGCGCGGGCCAGGTGGCAGCGAGGGCGGCGGTCAGGTCGATCATGCGGCAAAGAGGTCCGAAAGCCGCGTCATCGCCGCGTCGACCCGGCCCGGATCCGTGCCGCGCACCATAATATTGGCGCCGTGCACCCCTTCGTCGTAGAACGGATATGAGCCGAAGGAGAGGTCGGTGAATTCCTCGGCCAGAATGCGCAGCGGCCCGGCGATATCGCCCTCGCCGCGCTCGACGCGGAGCGACTGGCTCAGCATCGGCGCGCCGCCGGTGATCGTCGGCAGGACGCTCGCGACCATGGCCTGAAAGACCGAAGGCACGCCCGCCATCACATGCACATTGCCGATGGTGAAGCCCGGCGCGGCCGAGACCGGGTTCTCGATCAGCGTGGCGCCGTCGGGGATACGCGCCATGCGCAGACGCGCCTCGTTCAGCTCCTTGCCGCTGCGGTCGTAATGTTCGGCCAGGATCGCGCGGGCATCGTCGCGTACGTCAATATGGACGTCGAAGGCTTCAGCCACGCAATCTGCGGTGATGTCGTCATGGGTGGGTCCGATCCCGCCCGAGGTCACGACCACATCGAAGCTGTCGCGCAGGGCTGTCAGCGCGTTCACGATGGCCGCGCGATCGTCCGAGACGATGCGCACCTCGGCCAGATCCACGCCGCGCTTGGTGAACTCGCCCGCGAGAAAATGCATGTTGGCATCCCGCGTCCGGCCGGAGAGGATTTCATCACCGATCACCAGCATCGCGGCACGGGGGTTCGGCATGATCTGTCTCCTTGGCCTTGGTCTGCCGACTAGCTATAGGCCCGCAACATGCGCTTTCAAACCCCTCTCGTCCCCGCGCGGCTGATCCGCCGTTACAAACGCTTCCTCGCCGATATCACGCTCGAGGATGGGCGCGAGGTGACCGCGCATTGCGCCAATCCCGGCTCGATGATGGGCCTCGCCGAGCCCGGATCGCGCATCTGGGTGGAGCCCAATGACGACCCTAAGAAAAAGCTCAAATGGAGCTGGAAGATCGTCGAGGTGCCGGGCGGCGGGCGCGTCTGCGTCGATACCGGCATGGCCAATCGGGTGGTGCGCGAAGCGCTGGAGGCGGGCGCCGTTCCGGGGCTCGAAGGCTACGACCAGATCCGGCCTGAGCAGAAATACGGGGACGGCAGCCGCGTCGATTTTCTGCTGCAGGCGGAGGGCCGTGCCGATGCCTATGTCGAGGTCAAATCCGCGACCCTGTCGCGCAGCCCGGGCCGGGCCGAGTTTCCCGACAGTGTCACCGCACGCGGCACCAAGCATTTGCACGAACTCGCGCAGATGGCCGAGGCGGGACATCGCGCGGTGATGCTCTTTCTGCTGGCCCGCGATGATGCGGAAAGTTTGAGCATTGCCGCCGATATCGACCCCGCCTATGCGAGCGCCTTCGCGGACGCCGCCGCCCGTGGCGTGGAGATGCTGGCCCTCGGCACCCGGATCACGCCAGAGCGAATCATTCCCGACGGCATGATCCCCCTGAAAGACGTTTGAACCCCTTGTATAGCTGCGTTGCAGCATTCGGTTGGCAAAATGCCTCCAAACGCACTACATTGCACGTCAAGGAAAAATTGGAGACCCGGTGTGAACGAAGTGCCCCGAGGCCGTCTGACCCGCGACGGTATCCGCATCTACGACCCCGCCGATTTCGACGGGATGCACAAGGCAGGCCGTCTTGCAGCCCAGCTGCTCGACGAGGTGGCGGAGCATGTCTTCGTCGGCCAGACCACCGGTGCGATCGACGATTTCATCCGCACCCGCATCGAGGAGGAGGGCGCTACCTCCGCCACGATCGGCTACAAGGGCTACCAGCACGCGACCTGCATCAGCGTCAATCACGTGGTCTGCCACGGCATTCCCGGCGAGAAGAAGCTGAAGGACGGCGACATCCTGAACATCGACGTCACGGTGATCGTCGATGGCTGGTTCGGCGATACGAGCCGGATGTATGTCGCAGGCAAGCTGCCTCGCAAATCCGAGCGGCTCATCCAGGTGACCTATGATGCGCTGATGATGGGCATTGACGCGGTGAAGCCCGGCAACACCTTCGGCGATATTGGCCATGCCATCCAATCCTACGTGGAAGGACAGCGCATGTCCGTCGTGCGCGACTTCTGCGGCCACGGGCTGGGCCGCGTCTTCCACGCACCGCCCAATGTGCTGCATTACGGCCGCGCGGGCACCGGGCCGGTCCTTGAGGAAGGCATGTTCTTCACCATCGAGCCCATGGTGAATCTCGGTCGCCACGAGACCAAGGTTCTGGCCGATGACTGGACGGCGGTGACGCGCGACAAGTCTCTGTCGGCGCAGTTCGAACATTCGGTCGGCGTGACCTCGGACGGGGTCGACATCTTCACCAACTCGCCCGCGGGACGCTTCCACCCGACCTATGGGTGACGCCGCAGGCCGCAGCGTCATCGCCACGCTGTCGGCTTCCAACTTCGTCATCGGCATGGGCGCCTTCATCGTCATCGGGTTGATCGATCCGATTGCCGAGGGCCTGTCGGTGTCGCGCGGCGCGGCAGGCTGGCTGATGACCATCTACGCACTGTCCTACGCGGCCCTGTCCCCCATCCTCGTCTCCGTGACCGGCAATATCGGGCGCAGGCGCGTGCTGGCCTTCGGCATGACGCTGTTCGGACTTGGCATGCTGGGTTGTGCGACAGCGACCTCCTTTCCGATGCTGCTGGCCGCGCGCGCGGCAGCCGCGGCAGGGGCTGGCATGTTCACGCCGGTCTCGGCCGCGGTTGCGGCGGGCCTCGCCTCCGATCAGAACCGGGGCAAGGTGCTGGCCGCCGTGATCTTCGGACTGTCGCTGGCTCAAGTGGCGGGCGTACCTGCGGGCAGCTGGATCGCCTTCACGTTCGGCTGGCGGATGGCCTTCTGGATGGTCGCCGCGCTGGCGGTGCTCGCGGTGGCGCTCGTCTGGGTGCGGGTGCCGAAGGGCCTGCGCTTCGCCCCCGTGACGCTGCGGGATCTGGGCCATGTCATGCGCGACGGGATCGCCATGGGCGCCGTGCTCTTTACCGCGTCGATGCTTGGGGCGATCTTCATCCTCTACACCTATCTCGCGCCGCTCCTGACCGAGACGATGGGCTTTGCGCGCGATGGGCTGACGCTTGTTCTGCTGATCCTCGGGGTGGGTGCCGTCCTGGGCAACCTTCTGGGGGGATGGATGGCCGACCGGATCGGCTACATGCCGACGCTCCTCCTGATCCTGGGCAGCGTCGCGGTCACGATGCCGCTCTTCTCCTTCCTGCCCTACCCGATCTGGGCGCTGATCCCGCTCCTTTTCTTCTGGTCGCTGATGGGCTGGTCCTTCATGGCCGCGCAGCAAATCCGGATCCTGCGCCTGGCCCCCGAGGAGGCGAGCGTCGTGCTCGCCCTCAACGCAGCTGCGATCTATGTGGGCAGTGCCGTGGGCAGCGCCATCGGCGCCAGCATCCTTGAGACTTTGGGGCTGATGGCGCTTGGCCTGACGGGCGCGATCGGCGCGATCTTCGCGATGACGCACTTGCTGGCGTCCCGCCATTTCGCGGTGCGGGCGGGCCGGGAGTAAAGCCCGCCCGCCCCTCCCGGCCTTAGAACGCCGTCATTCCCAGCGCCACAGAGCGGGGACGAAGCGGTAGGCGTCGCCCTCGCGCATCACGTGACCGACGCCGGGATAGGGGAAGTGGTAGCCCAGCACGGCCATCCCGTCCGCAGTGGCCATGTCCAGAAGGCGCATCCGGGTCGCCGAGGTCTGGTCGCCGTCCATGTCGAAATTGTTGACCCAGCCGGGATGCGCGAAGTTCAGATAGGCGTGGTTCATCGCATCACCGGTGATCAGCATCTGCGCGCCACCCGATTCGAGGATCAGGCTCTGATGGCCGGGCGTATGTCCGGGCGTGTCGATCACGCGCAATCCCGGCACGATCTCCGTCTCGTCGCCGACGAGGGTCCATTCCGCGCCTTCCGCCGCGATGGAGTTCTGCGCGCCCACAACGAATTGCTGCATCTCGGCGGGCACCTGGTTCACCAGCCCCTCATCCATCCAGAAATCGCGTTCGACTTGGCCCAGAAATTTCTGCGCCTGCGGCAGCAATGCCTCGTCGAAATCGTCGCGGATGCCCCAGATGTGATCGGGATGCGCATGGGTGATGACGAGATGCGTGATCGCCTCCGCATCGATCCCCGCTGCCGAGAGATTGTCCAGAAGCCGCCCCGCCGTAGGCAGGAAGCGGTTGCCCGACCCGATATCGACCAGCACAACCGCCTCGCCGGTCTCGATCACGACGTGATTGGTGTGGGAGTAATTCGTCTCGGGCGACAGGAAATGCCGTGTCAGGAAGGCGCGCACCTCTTCGGGATCGGCATTGACGCCAAGCCCGTCGGCGGGGATTTCGAGATGCCCGTCCGAGACCACGGTGACCGCCGCCTCGCCGAAGGTGAACCGCATGAAGCCCGGATTGGGTGCGCCGGGGGCCGTGATGGCCGCGCGGGATGCCGTCGCGGTCAGCGTGAGCGCGGGCATCGCAGCGGCGATCTTCAGAAGTGCACGACGGCTGGGGCTAAAGGTCATGGTCTCTTCTCCCTATATTCATATATTTGAATGGAACGGTACGGAAGCGACCCGGACTTGGCCAGCGGTTTTTACACGGCCCTGAGCAGCGTCACATGGGTATCACCGTAGCGGCGCGTCTCAAGCGGTGCGAAACCCTCGGGCGCGGTCTGCGCGCTGGCCTCTTCCCAGACGATCAGCGCACCCGGCGCGATCCAGCCGCCGGTCCGTGCCGCGGTCAGGGCGCGTGCGCCCAGCCCCTTGCCATAGGGCGGATCGAGAAAGACCAGTTGCGCGGGCGCCTCCGTCTCAGGCAGGCGCGTTGCGTCGCGAGCGACCAGCCGCGTCTCAGCCGCACATTCCAGAAGCGCGATGTTCTTGCGCAGGATCGCCTGCGCGCGGCGCCCGTCCTCGACGAAGGTCACATGCGCCGCCCCGCGCGACAGCGCCTCGAGCCCCAGCGCCCCGGTGCCCGCGAAAAGATCGAGCACGCGCGCGCCGGTGAAGGGATCTTCGAACCGTCCGCCGCCCAGCATGTTGAAGAGGCTCTCGCGCACGCGGTCCGTGGTGGGCCGCAGATGCGCCGCAGGATCCCCCTTGCCCACAGGCGTCAGCGCGCGGCCGCGATATGTGCCCGCGATGATCCTCACGCGCGCAAAAGCGCCTTGAGGTCCGTGGCCGGATCGCCCAGCGCGGCGGGATCGGGCGATTTGCCCGCCTCGATCAGGCGCTTGCCGACCATGTAGGCGCGCGGGTCGTTCATCGCATCCACCGCAATGAGTCGCCCTTGCGCGAAATACCAGACCGATTGCGCGCCCCCCTCGCCCTTGCGGGTCACGACCTGGTCATGCCCGGTGGACAGGCCCGCGATCTGCAATTTGACGTCGTATTGATCCGACCAGAACCAGGGCTTGGCCGTGTAGTCCCGCGGCTGCCCCGCAATGTTGTCGGCCACGCATTCCGCCTGGTCGATGGCATTGCCCACGCTTTCCAGCCGCATCTGCGCGCCCTCATGCGGGAAGGAGGCGCAATCGCCCGCCGCCCAGATATGCGGGTCCGAGCTGCGTCCCTGCGCATCGGTGCGGATGCCGTTCTCGATCACGAGACCCGCCGCCTCGGCCAGACGGGTATCGGGCAGGATGCCGACGCCCGCGATGACGAAATCCACGTCGATCCGCGTGCCATCCGACAGCTCCGCCGCGACGACGCGGCCCTCCTCGCCAATAAGCCGCTTGAGCCCCGTGCCTTCGCGGATATCGACCCCATGCGCGCTGTGCAGCGCCCGGAAATAATCCGCCGTCTCGGAGGCCGCGACCCGCGCGAGGATGCGGTCGGCCATCTCCACGAGCGTGACCTTGAGCCCGCGTTTGGCGGCAACGGCTGCGGCTTCGAGCCCGATATAGCCGCCGCCCACAATCAGGACGCGCCCGCCTTCGGTGACCTGCGGGGCCATCGCGTCCACATCGGCCAGTGTGCGCACCGTGAAGATCCCGTCCAGATCGCCGCCCATCGCGGCAGGCAGGCGCCGTGGCACCGATCCCGTCGTGAGAACGAGTTCGTCATAGGGCAACGCCTCGTCCCCCAGCACGATCTGCCGCGCGGCCGGATCGATCCGGTCGACCGGAGACCCCAGCCGCAGGTCGATGGCGTTTTCCTCGTAGAAGCGCTCGGGCCGCAGATAGAGCCGCTCCAATGGCATGTCGCCCAGAAGATAGGCCTTCGACAAGGGCGGGCGCTGATAGGGCAGAACCGGCTCATCGCCCACCAGCGTGACCCGGCCTTCGAAGCCCTGCTGGCGCAGCCGCGCGACGCAGGATGCGCCCGCCTGTCCCGCTCCGATCACCACGACATGGCTCATGTCAGGTCCTCCGCACACACCATTTCCTTTTCCCGATACCGCCTATATCCCGCCCTGAGAGGACGCAAATGCGAAAGGACGTGCAATGCCGATATCCGTGGGTGATACGCTGCCGGGAGCGACACTGACCCGCATGGGCCCCGACGGGCCGGAGACTGTCGATCTTGGCGAGAAGCTGAAAGGCCGTCGCGTGGTGATCTTCGCCGTGCCGGGCGCCTTCACGCCGACCTGCCATTCCGCGCATGTGCCGAGCTTCATCCGCACCAAGGACGGCTTTGCCGAAAAGGGCATCGACGAGATCATCTGCATCGCGGTCAACGATCCTTTCGTGCTGGGGACCTGGGCCAAGGCCACGGGCGCCGAAGAGGCCGGGATCACCATGCTGGCCGATGCCGAAAGCGCCTTCACCAAGGCTGTGGGCATGAATTTCTCCGCCCCGCCCGTGGGCTTCATCGACCGCTCCATCCGCTATGCGCTGGTGGCCGAGGATGGTGTCGTGCAGGTCTTCCACGAGGAAGAAAGCCGGGGCGTCTGCGAGGCGACCGGCGGCGAGGCGCTGCTCGCCGCGATCTGATACCGGCACGGGCGGGGGAATGCCCCTGCCCTGCCATGGCCGCGTCAGAGCGCGTCCATCTTGCCTGCGAGTTGAACATCGAGCGGCGAAAGCCCGTCCACGTCATGGGTGGTCAGCGTGACCGTGACCGTGTTGTAGACATTCGACCATTCCGGGTGATGATCCATCTTCTCGGCATGGATCGCGGCCTTTGCCATCCAGCCGAACGCGCCGACGAAGTCATCGAACTTGAAGCTCTTGGTGATGGCATCCTGCCCGTCGCTCAGCTCCCAGCCGTTTTTCAGCAGCGGGGCGAGGTCGGCATTCTGTGCGGGGTCGGTCAGCTTCTCGGTCATTCCTGTTCCTCCGGATTTGCTTTGCGGAAGGGGCCATAGGCGGTCAGCACTTCGATATCCTCGGCAATGGCCCGTCTCTCCGCCTGCAGGTAGTTCTCAACCGCGTCCGAAAAACCGCTATCTGCGATCCAGTGCAGCGAATGCGTCTCGGAGGGCAGATAGCCGCGCGCAAGCTTGTGCTCGCCCTGCGCGCCCGCCTCGACCCGCGACAGGCCCCGCTCGATCGCGATGTCGATGGCCTGGTAATAGCACAGCTCGAAATGCAGGCAGGGATGGTGTTCGGTGCAGCCCCAATACCGCCCGTAAAGCACATCGCGCCCGGCGAAGTTCAGCGCACCCGCCACATAGCGGCCGTCGCGTTCGGCCAGCACCAGCACCATGTCATCGCGCAGCGTCTCCTGCGCCTCGTCGAAAAAGGCGCGCGTCAGATAGGGCGTGCCCCATTTCCGCGCACCGGTGTCCTGGTAGAAGGTCCAGAACGCGTCCCAGTGCTCGGGTTTCAGATCGTCACCCGACAGCCGGTGGATCGTGCCGCCAAACCCCTGGGCCTGCGCGCGTTCCTTGCGGATGTTCTTGCGCTTGCGCGACGACAGCGAGGCCAGAAAATCATCGAAGCTGCCATAGCCGTCATTCAGCCAGTGAAATTGCTGCGTGACCCGGTGCAGAAGCCCACGCTCGGCCCCACGGATGGCCTCTTCTTCGGTGCAGAAGGTGATATGCAGCGAGGACAGCCCGTTCTCCGCGCCCAATTGCACAGCGCCCTGCAAAAGCGCGGCCTCCGCCTCCATCTCGAAGCCGGGCCGGGCCAGAAGCCGCTTGCCGGTGGCGGGCGTGAAGGGCACCGCGATCTGCAGCTTGGGGTAATACCGCCCGCCCGCGCGCTCGAAGGCATGGGCCCAGTTGTGATCGAAGATGTATTCGCCCTGGCTGTGGGATTTGACGTAAAGCGGCGCGACGCCGATCACCTCATCGCCGATCTCTGCGGTCAGGTAACGCGGGTCCCAGCCCGATCCGGTCCCGACGGAGCCGGACCGCTCCAGCGCATAGAGGAACCGGTGCGTCGTGAAGGGATCGTCGGGGGGGCCGCCATCTGCGGCTTCGGGGCAGGCACAGGCATCCCAGACCTCGGGCGCAATGGCTGCGAGACTACGATGCATCGAGATGGAAATGGTGCGCTCGGAGGCTGTGTCGTCCATGGGTCCCTGCCTTGTCGGGGCTTAATCTGGCCCCGCGCGGCCGGGGTTCAAGCGTCGTAACCCTCGAACGTGATGTTGTGGGCAATCTGCCGTGCGTCCGCCTCCTGCTCGGCGCTCTTGACGGTCCAGCACAGCACCGGAAGACCCGCCGCCGCGACCTCGGCCACGCGCGGCATGTCGAGCGCGCGCCGATCGTGGCTGATGAAGTTCGCCCCCGATGTCTCAAGGTCAGGCATGCCCGCCAAGCGCAGCCGCGTGCCTTCCGACAGATGCGGCCAATCCTCGGCCTCGAAGGCCGAGGTAATCAGCCCGCGCGGCACCTTCGGCATCAGCTCCGCCAGCCGCGTCACCGAATGGGGGTTGAAGGACATCACGGCAACGGCGCCCCGATAATTGGCCAGAATGCCTGCCGTCGCCGCCTCAAGTGCCCCGATATCGGGCCCCATCGCGCCATCCTGGTCCTTGAGTTCGATCAGGAGCGGCACGCGTCCAGCCACCACTTTCAGCAGGTCGGTGAGGGTCGGGATCTTTTCCTCCGTGCCGGCAAGCCGCAGATCCATCAGCGCCTGCGCGCTCTTGGTGCGGACAGCGCCCGCGATCCCGGTCATGCGTCCCAGATCGTAATCATGAAAGACCATCGGCTGCCCGTCGCCGGACAATTGCAGATCGATCTCGATCCCGTAGCCCTTCTCGATCGCGGCCTCGCAGGCGGCAATCGAGTTTTCCGGGCGGCCCGCATCGGCATCGTGCAGACCACGATGTGCGATGGGACGGGTCAGAAAGTCCGGCGGCAGCGCGGGCCCCATGCGTCAGACCAGCTCGAAGATGGCTTCGATCTCGACCGCAACGCCCAAGGGCAGCGACGCCGCCGACACGGCAGAGCGGGCATGCCGCCCGGCATCTCCGAAGACCGCGACCATGAGATCCGAAGCCCCGTTGATGACCTTCGGCTGATCGGTGAAATCGGCGGTCGAATTGACGAAACCTGTCAGTTTCACGACCCGCGCGATCCGCGTCAGATCGCCGTCACACGCAGCGCGCGCTTGCGCGATGAGGCTGAGGGCGCAGGATTTCGCCGCCTCCGCGCCTGCCGCGACATCCATGTCCGCGCCAAGCTTGCCAAGGGCCAGGCCACCCGCGGTCTGGCTGATCTGCCCCGAGACATAGAGCATGTTGCCGCTTTGAACGAAGGGCACGTAATTCGCCGCAGGTGCCGGCGCGTCGGGCAGGCTCAGGCCAAGGTCGGATAGCCGGGTTTCGATCGGATTGCTCATGAGCGCCTCGCATGGATTTCGTTGGTGCCAAGCTAGTCCGCCCCGAAACCGGAGAAAACCCGCAATTCACGTGGCGCGAAGTGCTGCGGCGATGCGCAGCAATCAGGCTTCCCGGAAGGCCCGCGTCATGTAATCGGTCAGCGGTTTGAGCAGGTAGGACATGGGCGTGCGGGCGCCGGTGCGCAGAAACGCCTCCACCGGCATTCCGGGCACGAGGCTGGCGCCTTCAGGCAATTGCTCCGCCGCGAAGGCGATCTCGGCGCGGTAATAGGCCGTGCCCTGCTGTGGATCGACGAGCGCATCCGCCGAGACCCAGCGCACCTCGCCGTCGACGCGGGGCGTGCGGCGCTGATCGAGCGCCGTGAGCTGCAGCGTGACCGGCTGGCCGCGCCAGACCCGGTCGATATCGGCGGGCGCGATCCGGGCCATCACGCGGAAGGTCTCATCCTGCGGCACGAGCGTCATGATCGGATCGCGCGGGGCGATCACCGCGCGCGCGGCGGTCACGCGCAGATCGTGGATGACGCCCGCGACGGGGGCGACGATCTCCAGGCGGCGGCGGTCCTCGGCCAGGGCCGCGCGCTCCGCTGCCAGAAGACGAGTGCGGGCGCGCACCTCGCGCAGCTCTCCGATGACATCGGCCCGGCGTTCCTGCGCCATCCGGGCGGCTTCGGCGGCGATCTCCTCTATGCGGATGCGCGTGGCGCTGGTGCGCGCCTCCAGCGTCTCGAGTTGGGTGGCGAGCTGCGCCTCGGTGCGGCGCAGGTTGCGCACGCGGCTCATCTGCACGAGCCCCTGATCGAGCAGGCTTTGCTGATCGGCGAGTTCTTCGGCCACGATCTCCGTCTCGATGAGAATACCGCGCCGCTCCGTCTCGAGGGCGCGCAAATCATCGGCCAGCCGCGCGCGGATCAGGCGGCGCTCATCCTCCGCACGGGCCAGCGCATCGGCGCGTGCATCGAGGAAGCGCACCTGCCCCTCCATCAATTCGGCCACGTCGGGATCCTCTGCCGCGCGCGCCTCAAGCTCGGGCGGAAAGACCGGCACCGCGCGCCCGTCCCGCTCCGCCTCCAGCCGGGCGCGACGGGCGAGAAACTCGAAATACTGGCTGTCGGCCTCGGCAATCTCCGCATCGATACGGGTCGGATCGAAGCGCAGAAGGGTGGCACCCGCGGCCACGCTTTCGCCCTCGCGGACCATGACGTCGGACACCACGCCGCCTTCGGGATGCTGCACGACGCTTTCCTCCGCGGCCACTTCGACCACGGCGGAGGCAACGACCGCGCCTTCGATTTCGGTCAGGGCCGCCCATCCGCCAAGGCCCGCGCCCAGCAGCGCTATGGCGCCGAGACCCGCGAAAAGGGTTGAACGGAGCGAAAAGGTCAGGTCGGTCATGCGCTCCCTCCCGTTCCGGTCTTCCGGGCCGTGGCGATCTTGGCATGGTTGGAGACGCGCGCGCGCATCACCTCCTTGCGCGGGCCGAAGGACGTGCGCTGCCCGTTCTCCAGCATCAGCAGCATGTCGCATTCCGCGATCGCCGCGGGCCGATGGGCCATGATGATCGCGGCGCCGCCTTCGGCCTTCATGTGCCGGATCGCGGCATTCAGCGCCTCCCCGCCCGGATGGTCGAGATGGGCATCGGGCTCATCGAGGACCAGCAGCACCGGGTCACCGTAAAGCGCGCGCGCCAGCCCCACGCGCTGCACCTGCCCGCCCGACAGAGGCGCGCCCGGCGCGGTGATCTGCGTCTCGTAGCCCTGCGGCAATTGCAGGATCATGTCATGCACGCCCGCTGCCTTGGCGGCTTTCAGAACCGCATCCGCGTCGGGATCGGGATCCATCCGCGCGATATTCTCGGCCACGGTGCCGTCGAAAAGGGCGATATGCTGCGGCAGGTAGCCGACCAGCCGGCCCAGCCGCTCTTCCTCGTAGCGGTCGAGCCGCGCGCCGCCCAGACGGATATCGCCGATTCGCGCGGGCCATAGCCCGACAAGCGCGCGGGCCAGCGTGGTCTTCCCGGCCCCCGAGGGACCGATCACGCCAAGCGCCTGACCCGGCTCCAGCGTGAAGGACACACCGCGCAGCGTGGGCTCGGGCTGGCCCGGGGGCAGCACGGTCACACCCTGCACCTCGATGCGCGCCTCGGGACGCGGCAGCGCCAGCCGTTCGGGCGGGGCGGGGCGTGCGCTGACCGCCCGCGACATCGCCTTCGAGGCGGCCAGCGCCGAGGAGAGAAGCCGCCATTGTCCGATCACCGTCTCGATCGGTGCGAGCGCCCTCCCCAGCAAAATCGAGGCCGCGATCATCGCACCGGGGCTGAGCGAACCCATGATGGCGAGGTAAGCGCCCAGACCCAGCATCGCCGATTGCAGCAGCAGCCGGATCGCGCGGGCGGTGGCAGTGAAGCCGCCGATCCGGTCGGACAGCACGAGGTGGTCGCCCAGCCCCTCGCGCCGGATGGCCTGCCAGCGGCCGACCAGTGCGCGGCCCATGCCCAGCGCATGGACGGTCTCCCGCTCGGCCTTGGCCAGTTGCTCGAGCCTCTGACCGCGCCGCACGTTCTGGGTGAACGCCGCCTCGCGCGCGGTGGTGGTCCAGCGTTGGGTCAGCGCCACGAGGATCAGCACGGCACCGCCGCAGGCCGCCAGAATACCAAGCCACGGATGAAAGAGCGTGATCACCAACAGGAAAAGCGGCGTCCAAGGGATATCGAAGACGGATGACGCCGCGGAGGACGAGAGGCCCCGCGTCATGGCCGACAGCGCGTCGGGGCCGGGAGCCGGGCCGTCGCCCTTGCTCGTCGCGCCCTCGGGATCGAGTGCGACCTCGAAGGCCACGGGATCGAGCCGCGCCTGAAACGCCCCTGCGATCCGGCCCAGCGCCCGCGCCCGCAGAGCGTCGAGCAGACCCATCGCGGCATAGAGAAAGATCGCGAGCCCCGACAGCGCGACCAGCGTCTCCACCGAGCCGGAGCCGAGCACGCGATCATAAACCTGCAACATGTAGAGCGGCCCGGTGAACATCAGGATGTTGACCACGGCACTGAAGAGGGCGACCGCGATCAGGCCGCGCCGCACCTGCGCGCGCGCGCGTCCCAGCTCCGCCTTTGCCGACACATCAGTTCCGCTCATGCCGCTTGCCGTCCGTCATCTGCCTGATGGCCCGCGCACGGGCCGTCCCGGGCGACACGTTACGGCGGCAAGCGTTAGCTGTCTATTTACGCGGGCGCGTTTCGCGCAGGTATTTCACCGCTCAGTTGCCGAAAAGATCCCTCAAGACCTGGTTGAGGATATCGCCCACCGGATCGTTCTGGCGTTGGCGCCGTTGGGGCTGCGGCTGCGGCTGCTGGCGTTGCGGCTGTTGTTGCACCTGGGGCTGGGGCCGCTCCGGCACGGTCATGGGCAGGTCGCGCACGGGCAACCCGTCATGAACCCGCATCATCGCCTCGCGCCAGATCTCCGCCGGCAGCCCGCCGCCGGTCACGCCGGTCAGCGGCGTGTTGTCGTCATACCCCATCCAGACACCGGCCACGTAATCCGCGGTGAAGCCCACGAACCACGCATCCCGCTGCTCGTTCGACGTCCCGGTCTTGCCCGCCGCGGGCCGTCCATCAAGCTGCGCCCGCGTTCCGGTCCCCTCGGCGACGACCTTCTCCATCATGAAGACCAACTGGCGCGCGGCCTCTTCCTGAATGACCCGCTCGCCGATACCGCCACTGGCATCGAGCAAGGGATCGTTGTCGCCCTGGTAGCGCATCCGCGTGATGCCGTATGGCGCCACGGAAGAGCCGCCGTTGAGAATGCCCGCGAAAGCGCCCGTCATCTCCAGAAGCGAAGCCTCCGAGACACCGAGCGCCACCGAGGGCGTGTCCACGACGCGGCTGTCGATGCCGAAATCCGTGGCCACCCGAGCCACGAGATCACGGCCCACGCTTTCGGAAATCTTCACGGCGGGGATGTTGAGCGACCGCTTCAGCGCCTCGGTCATGGTCACCCGGCCCGCGTAATTGCGGGTGTAATTCTCCGGACACCATTGGCCGGAGCCCGGAATGTTCATGCAGAACGGCTCATCGACCACGGTGTCGTAGGGCGAATAGCCAAGCTCGAGTGCTGTGGCGTAGACGAAGGGTTTGAAGGCCGACCCGGTCTGCCTCTTGGCCTGTGTCGCGCGGTTGAACACGCCCGACACGCCCAGCTTGCGCCCGCCCACCATGGCGCGCACGGCGCCATCGGCGGACATGATGACGATCGCGGCCTGCGCTTTCGATCCTTCGCGCACCTTGCTTTCGAAGATGTTGGTCATCGCCGCTTCGGCCGCGTCCTGCAGACGGGGATCTAGCGTCGTGGTGATCTCCACGTCCTCGCGGGAGGAGACGTCGGCAAAGGGCGGCAGCGTATCCATGACCCAGTCGGCGAAATAGCCGCCCGTGCGCCGTTCTGCAGCCTCGGACAGGGTGGCGGGGTTGGCCCGCGCCTCCTGCGCTTCGGCGGCGGTCAGGTAGCCCTGATCCTCCATCAGACCGATCACCACGTTGGCGCGGTTCTGACTGCGTTCGAGGTCGTTCGTCGGCGCAAGCGTCGAGGGCGCGGTCAGCAGACCGGCCAGCATCGCCCCCTCTGCGGGTTCCAGCAGGGCGGCAGGCTTCGAGAAATAGCGCTGCGACGCGGCCTCGGCACCGTAGGCACCTGCGCCCATATAGGCCCGGTTGAGGTAGATCGAGAGGATCTCGTCCTTGGTGTACTTGGCCTCCATCGCGAGCGAATAGATCGCCTCGCGGGCCTTCCGCGCGAGCGAGGTCTTCCGGCAATCCGCGACATAGGCCGCCTCGGACTCCCAGATCTCCTGGTCGAACGTCACGCCCAGGCACAGAAGCTTCGCCGTCTGCTGCGTGATGGTGGAGCCGCCATGCCCCTGCAGCGGGCCGCGCCCTTCCCGCAGGTTGATGCGGATCGCGGAGGCCACGCCGCGCGGCGAGATGCCCATGTGCCAGTAGAAGCGCCGGTCCTCGGTCGCGATCACCGCATGTTTGAGATGCCGCGACACGGTGTCGGCGGTCACCACGCCGCCGAACTGATCGCCCCGCCAGGCGAAGACCTCGTCGTTGCGATCGTAAAGCGTGACGGAGCCCTTGGCGCGACCGTCCAGCATCTCTGAGGCCGGGGGAAGCTGCGTATAGGTGTAGCCGGTCCAGGCGGCGATCAGCAGCACGACCACGAGCGTGACGCGCGAGACGACGAGCCAGATCAGGCGGCCGATCCCGCGCAGGATCGCGCTGACGAAGGCCACGATGGGGTTGCTGTGACGCCGCGCAGGCTTGGCCCGGCGCGATTTTGCCGCCTTCTTGGGCGCGGGTTTCCGCGCGGGCGCCTTCGCCTTGGACGCATACCGCCGATCGGCCACCAGCCGCCGCTTGTCCTTGCCTGAATCACTCATATGCCCTGCCCGGCCACCTGTTGTTTGTGGGTAAGATAACGGTTGCGCGGTGGCTTGTGGACCGAGTGCGACCCGATTTCACCATCATTTTTTCGCCCGCTTTTTGTGCATTTTTCCATAACTGCCCATTAATTGTGCTTTCGCCTGCGAAAAACGCACGGGAATCTCGACGAAAACCTTCCTTCGGCAGCCATGCGGCCTCTTACCTCTCGGTACGAATTGCAGGAGAGCCCTGCCAAACCGAAAGGGACAAAGGTGAAACTCATCATTGCGACGATCAAGCCGTTCAAGCTCGAGGAGGTGCGCGAAGCTCTGACCTCCATCGGCGTGCGCGGCATGATGGTGACCGAGATCAAGGGCTTCGGCTCCCAGTCCGGACACACCGAAATCTACCGTGGCGCAGAATATGCCGTGAACTTCGTGCCGAAGATCAAGCTCGAGATCGTCGTGGCGGCATCCATGGCCGACCAGGTGGTCGAGACCATCACCAGCACCGCAAAGACCGGGAAAATCGGCGACGGCAAGGTGTTTGTCCTCGATGTGGGCCAGGCGATCCGCGTGCGGACCGGCGAGACGGATGCGGACGCGCTCTGACGGCGAGCCGCATTGCGACAAGACTATCAAGGGAAACGGAAAACCATGAAACTTCTCAAGACTCTCGCCCCGGCCGTTGCGCTTATCGCGCTTCCGAGCCTGGGTCTTGCGCAGGACGCCGAGGCGGCCCCTGACGTCAACCCGTATATCTTTACCACGCTGCTCTTCCTTATCGGCGGCTTCCTCGTCTTCTGGATGGCCGCGGGCTTCGCGATGCTCGAGGCGGGCCTCGTGCGCTCCAAGAACGTGACCATGCAGCTGACCAAGAACATCGGTCTGTTTGGCATTGCCGCGATCATGTACTGGCTGATCGGCTTCAACCTGATGTATCCCGGCGAGTGGATGATCGAAGGCTATGTCGGCCCGTTCTTCTCGATCACGTCGCTTGAGCCCGTGGGCCTTGCCGCGGCGGATGCATCGCTCGATTACGCATCGGTCGGTTCGGACTTCTTCTTCCAGCTGATGTTCTGCGCGACCACCGCGTCGATCGTCTCCGGCACGCTCGCCGAGCGCATCAAGCTCTGGCCATTCCTGATCTTCGTCGCGATCCTGACCGGCGTCATCTACCCGATCGAAGCGTCCTGGCAGTGGGGCGGCGGCTGGCTCTCGGAAGCGGGCTTCTCCGACTTCGCAGGCTCGACGCTGGTGCACGCAGCCGGTGGCTGGGCAGCCCTTGCAGGCGCGCTGATCCTCGGCCCCCGTATCGGCAAGTTCAAGGATGGCCGCACGGTTCCGATGCCGGGCTCCAACCTCGCGCTCGCCACGCTGGGCACGTTCATCCTGTGGCTCGGCTGGTTCGGCTTCAACGGCGGCTCGCAGCTGGCCATGGGCACCGTGGGTGACGTCACCGACGTATCGCGCATCTTCGCCAACACCAACATGGCCGCCGCGGCCGGTGCTGTTGCAGCCCTGATCCTGAGCCAGGTGATGTACAAGAAGCCCGACCTGACGATGACCCTGAACGGCGCACTGGCCGGTCTCGTCTCGATCACCGCCGAGCCGCTCGCACCGTCGCTCTTCGGCTCGCTGCTGACCGGCGCCGTGGGTGGCCTGATCGTGGTCTTCACCGTTCCGCTGCTCGACAAGCTGAAGATCGACGACGTCGTCGGCGCCATCCCGGTGCACCTCTTCGCCGGCATCTGGGGCACGCTCGCCGTGGCCTTCTACACCGGCAACTGGGGCGCGCAGGTTCTGGGCATCGTGTCCATCGGCATCTTCACCTTCGTGGTCTCCGCCATCGTGTGGTTCATCCTGAAGGCGATCATGGGCATCCGTGTCTCCGAGGAAGCCGAGATCAACGGCCTCGATATGTCGGAGCTGGGCATGGAAGCCTATCCGGACTTCACCAAGGGGTAATCCTCCCTCCTCTTGGACCTTCTGACCCGGGCGGCAACGCCCGGGTTTTTTTCTGCCCGCAAGGCCGTGACGCGACACGAAAAAGCGCGCAGCCCGAAGACCACGCGCCGCGCTGGCGTGACAGGAACGCCTAATACGCGCCGAGGATGGCGCTCGTATCCAGAAGGAAGCGCTCCGACAGCGGCAGGCTGGCAGCCCCCAGCGCCCGCGCATCGGGGCCGACCCGGCCCGGCTCGATCACCGGCTGCACGAGCCCGACCGTGTCGAGATTGCTCAGAACCCGGTCCGCCTCGGCCACAAGCTGGTCGCGCAAGGCGGGCGGCATCCAGCCATCGACCACGATGCACGGGAAATCCAGCACGCAGATCGCCGAGGCGATGGCATGCGCAAGGGCATGCCCCGCCTGTTCGATCCAGGCCGCACAAGCGGCGTCGTCGAAAGGCCAGTCGGTCGGGCTGAGCCACATCGGGGCGGTCTCCACCCCCTGCGCCTTCAGCATGTTCTCAAGCGTCGACAGCGAGGCGACATCCATCAGATGCGTGAGCCCGCCCTGCCTGTCGGGCACCGGCATCGGACCCGTCGCCCCGGCATTGTCCGACAGCCCCGTGAACAGGGAGCCGTTCAGGACCACGCCGCCGCCGACGAAATACCCGAAATAGAAATAGAGATAGGAGCTCGCCACATGCGGCGCGCCAAAGGTCAGCTCCGCCCCGCAGGCGGCACTTGCATCGTTCTGCAGGAAAACCGGCAGGTCGATCATGTCTGCGATCTCCGCACGGATATCGCGATGCCGCCACTCGGCCATCTCGGCGGGGTCGAGCCCGATGAGGTCGCCCCATTCCCAGATCTGGTAGGGCATCGCGATGCCAAGCCCCGCGATGCGCCCGCGCTGCCCCATGGAAAGATCGGCTGTCAGCGTCTCGATGCTGTCGCGCGCAAACGCGACCATGCCATCGGGCGTCGGGAAATGATGCACGCTCATGGTGCGGTTGAGGACCTTGCCCAGAAAATCGATCAGCACCATCTCGGCGCTGCGTCTGCCGATCTTCAGCCCGAGGAAATAGGCCCCGTCCGGCGCGAGGTGCATGGGCACCAACGGCTGGCCCACCTTTCCGCGAATGGGATCGCCCTTGCTCAGCAGCCCCTCGGCCTCGAGCTTGCGCATGATCACGGACACTGTCTGCGCGGACAGCCCCGTCCGGCGGGCGATATCGGCCTTTGCCAGCTCCCCGTGACGACGCACCAGGGACAGAACCAGTCGTTCGTTATGCGCCCGCAATCCGGACTGATTCGAACCGCGCAATTCCGGCACGATCTCGATGCGCTCAGGCGCTTGCGGGGTCTTGGCCGATACGGACAAGGGATGTCTCCTGCGATAGGAAGTGGCCCGATTAACCAAGAAAAACAACCGATTGTCAATAATAAATCACATTGATTTATCTATTATTGACAGCTGCGCAGAAATGCGGTTTTCCTAGGACCAGGATGCTTGGCGCTTGCCCGGCTTACCTTCGCAACGGCTGAGGTGCCGTTGCGTCAACATACACTGGGAGGAACATCATGACCATGAAATTGACCCGTACCGCACGGCTTCTCGGCGCCGCCGCGCTGGGTTCGCTGCTCGCAGCCCCCGCCTTCGCCGCAGAGCATGAGGCCATCAGCGCCTGCCTGATCACCAAGACGGACACCAACCCGTTCTTCGTGAAGATGAAGGAAGGCGCCGAAGCCAAGTCCGAGGAGCTGGGCATCGAGCTGAACTCCTATGCGGGCAAGATCGACGGCGACGTCGAGACCCAGATCGCCGCCGTGGAGAGCTGCATCGCCGCAGGCGCCAAGGGCATCCTGATCACCCCGTCGGACGGCCCTGCCCTGACGCCGATCATCACCCAGGCCCGCGAATCCGGCGCACTCGTCATCGCGCTCGACACACCCTTCGAGCCCGCGGATGTGGCCGACGCGACCTTCGCCACCGACAATTTCAAGGCCGGTGAGCTGATCGGCCAGTGGGCCGCAGCCACGCTCGAAGACCCCGCCAACGCCAAGATCGCGCTCTTGGACCTCAATGCCAGTGAGGTTTCGGTCGATTACCTGCGCAACAACGGCTTCCTTCAGGGCTTCGGCATCGACATCAAGGACCCGACCGACATCGGCGACGAAGACGACCCGCGCATCGTCGGCAACGACGTGACCAACGGCAACGAGGAAGGTGGCCGCACGGCGATGGAAAACCTCATGCAGGTCGATAACGAGATCAACGTCGTCTACACCATCAACGAACCCGCGGCGGCCGGTGCCTACGAGGCGCTGCGCTCCTTCGGGATGGAAGATCAGGCGCTGATCGTGTCCGTCGATGGCGGCTGCCCCGGCGTGCAGAACGTCAAGGAAGGCGTGATCGGCGCGACCTCCATGCAGTTCCCGCTGCTCATGGCCTCCCTCGGCGTGGAAGCGATCGCCGCATTCGCGGCGGACGGCACCATGCCCGAAAACACCGAAGGCCTCGACTTCTACAATACCGGCGTTGAGCTGGTGACCGATGCCCCCGTCGAGGGCATCCCGTCGATCACCTCCGACGAAGCGCTGGAGAAGTGCTGGGGCTGAGCCCGCACCTTCCAATCGGAAAGGGGCCGCGCGCCCCTTTCCACCCCACACTCATCAAATCTTTGACGCAGAATGCCGTTTCGGTCACGCTTGACCGAGGGAGGACGTATCATGTCTGACACACCGCCGGAGCCGCGCAAATCGTCGGGGCAGGACTTCGAAAGCTCACTCAGTTCCAGCGACACCAACGTGGCTTCGTTCGAGCGGCGCCACCGGGGAGTGATGGACACCGTGCAGCATATTCTGCACCTCAATCCCACGCTCGTGCCCGTCATGGTGCTGGTGGCGAGCGTGCTGATCTTCAGCCTGCCCATGGTCACCGAGGGCAAGTTCCTGACCATGTTCAACCTCAGCCTCGTGATGCAGCAGGTGTCGATCATCGGCATCCTCGCCGCCGCGCAATCGCTGATCATCCTGACCGCGGGCATCGACCTGTCGGTGGGCGCGCTGATGATCTTCTCGGCGGTCATCATGGGCCTGACCGGTGTCAATCTCGGCCTGCCCAGCGGCATCGCGCTGATCCTGGGTTTCATCGTCTCCATCGGCGGCGGCCTGATGAACGGGCTGTTCGTCACGCGGGTGAAACTGCCGCCCTTCATCGTGACGCTCGGCACCTGGTACATCTTCCTGTCGATCCTGCGCCTTCTGACCGGATCGCAATCCATCCGCAGCCAGGATCTCGACGCCTCTGCGCCATTCCTGAAGATCTTCGGCTCCTTCATCTCGATCGGCTCGGCCCGGATCACCTTCGGCGTGATCCTGATGATCCTCGTCTTCGCGGTCCTGTGGTACATGCTCAACAAGACCGCCTGGGGTCGCCATGTCTATGCCATCGGCGATGACAAGGAAGCCGCGGAACTCGCCGGGATCAAGACCGACCGGATGCTGCTCAGCGTTTACATGATGGCCGGTCTGGTCGTGGGCATCGCCGCCTGGGCCTCCATCGGTCGGGTCGGATCGATTTCGCCCAACGCCTTCGCGGAGGCCAACCTGCAAAGCATCACCGCCGTGGTGATCGGGGGCATCTCCCTCTTCGGCGGACGCGGTTCGATCCTCGGGCCGCTCTTCGGGGCGCTCATCGTGGGCGTGTTCGAATCCGGTCTGCGCCTCGCCGGTCTTGATGTGCAATGGCAGGTCTTCGCCATCGGCTGGCTGATCATCCTCGCGGTAGCCATCGACCAATGGATCCGGAAGGTGTCGGCATGAGCATCGCAAAGCATCCCCACACAACCGCGGCAGGTCCGCACCCGTTCGGAAAGGCATCGCAATGACAGAGCAGCCCATCCTCAAGGCCCGCGGTCTGGTCAAGCGCTATGGCCGCGTGACCGCCCTCGACAGCGCCGACTTCGACCTCTACCCGGGCGAGATCCTCGCGGTGATCGGCGATAACGGCGCCGGGAAATCCTCCCTCATCAAGGCGCTTTCAGGCGCGGTGCAGGTCGACGAAGGCTCCATCGAGCTTGAAGGCAAACCCATCACCTTCACCTCGCCCCTGGGCGCGCGCAATGCGGGCATCGAGACCGTCTACCAGACGCTCGCCCTGTCGCCTGCGCTCTCCATCGTCGACAACATGTTCGTGGGCCGCGAAATCCGCAAGAAAGGCTTCATGGGCAAGTACTTCAAGATGCTCGACAACAAGGCGATGGAGGCTTTCGCCCGCGAGAAGCTCAGCGAGCTCGGCCTGATGACGATCCAGAACATCAACCAGGCGGTGGAGACCCTGTCGGGTGGTCAGCGCCAGGGTGTGTCGGTGGCCCGCGCGGCGGCGTTCGGATCGAAGGTCATCATCCTCGACGAGCCGACAGCGGCCCTGGGCGTGAAGGAAAGCCGCAAGGTGCTGGAGCTCATCCAGGACGTGCGCTCGCGCGGCATCCCGATCGTGCTGATCAGCCACAACATGCCCCATGTCTTCGAGATCGCGGACCGCATCCACGTCCATCGGCTGGGCAAGCGGCTCTGCGTGATCGATCCGAAGGAGCACACGATGAACGACGCGGTGGCCTACATGACCGGCGCCAAGGTGCCCGACGAGGCGCAGGCGGCCTGAACCCGCCCCGTCCTATCTACAACGCCCGGCCCGCCCCTCCCGGCGGGCCGTTTGCTGTTCACCCGTCGAGCCAAACTTCTGGCACAATCGCTGCCTATCTCTTCCTGCCGAACCGGCAGGTTCTTGCGCAGGATGCAGGTCTTGCACCGACGTGTTTGAGAGCGCGTGTCTCCTGCAACACAGTCTGCCGCAACAATCGACAAAGGAGAGCAGACATGAACCGCATCACCCTTACCCTTTCGGCCAGTCTGGTCGCTCTCGCCTCTGTGGCCTCCGCCCAGGGAACGAGCTTCACCGACATCGACATCGACGGGAGCGGGACCCTGACCGAGGCCGAATTTGTCGAAGTCTTCGGAGAGGCCGGCGTGTCCGCCTTTGCAAGCTATGATAGCGATGACGACGGTTTCGTGACCGCCGACGAAGTCAAAAACGCCGGAACCCCCGAGACCGGAGAAGCGATCACCTTCGAGGATCTCGACGTGAACCAGGACGGCGTGCTCGACGAAAGCGAGCTGGCCAATGTTTTCGGCGGCAACGCCAATGTGGCACTGGTCAAGTTCGACCAGAACGGCGATGGCTACGTGACCAAGGACGAGGTCCGCTCCTCCGATGACCCGATGGGCGAACGCGGCAACGCCAAGTGGGGCGAGGCCGGGCCCGGCAACAGCGGCAAAGGCAGCGATGATACCGAGACCGCTTCGTCCAAAGGCAACTCCGGCGGCAATAAAGGCGGCGGCAACGGTAATTCCGGAGGCGGGAACAGCGGCGGCAATTCTGGCGGCGGAAATGGCAATGGCGGCGGAAATAGTGGTGGTAAAGGCAACGGCCGAAACGGCTGACACCACATACCTGAACGAACCCTGACCAAAGCCACCCTGGCAAGCCACACACGGGGTGGCTTTTTCATGCCAAGACGCGCCTCCACGGCCCCTCTCGCACATTTTTGATATGTTGCTCGGCCCGTCTTGGCGCTAGCTGAGGAGCATGGATGTGGTTGTCATTACCGCGATCATCGCGGGCCTGTTCTTCGTTCTTGGCATCGCCGAGCCGCTCGCGGCGCGCGTGAGGCTGCCCTATACCGTGATCCTCGCGGGCTTGGGCATCGTGATCGCCGTTTCCGCCTCGTTCTTTCTGCGCACGGAGATCACCGATGCGCTGAACCCCGTTGCCAATGCGATCCTGAACTTCCCGATCCGCTCCAACGTCTTCCTTTATGTCTTCCTGCCGACGCTGCTGTTCCAGGTGACGCTGGGCATGAACCTGCGGCGGATGGCCGACGATTGGGTGCCGATCCTCGTCCTCGCGGTGGTCGCGGTGTTCTTCTCGACGATCTTCGTCGGCTGGTCCCTGTCCTGGGTCAGCGGCATCGACCTTGTGGCCTGCCTGCTCTTGGCCGCGATCATCTCAACGACGGATCCGTCGGCGGTGGTCTCGATCTTCCGCTCCATCGCGGCACCGCGCCGCCTCGCGCGCATCATCGAAGGCGAAAGCCTGATGAACGACGCCGCGGCCATCGCACTCTTCGGCCTTCTGATGGGCTTCGTGATGCGTGGCGTGCCGGATCCGTCCTGGCAAAATGCGATCCTGCGCTTTCCGGTCCTGATCCTGGGCGGCGTCGCGGTGGGGATGGTGCTGGCCCGCGCCATGGTCTTCCTGATGTCCTTCCTCGACCGGCACGAGGCCGCGCAGATCTCGCTGTCGGTGGCGCTGCCCTATCTCGCCTATATCGCGGCGGAGCAGCTTCTGGGCGCGTCGGGCGTGATTGCCGTCGTCGCGGCGGGCATGACCGTGACCGTGACGGCCCCCGGTTCGATCAGCCCCACGAGCTGGGCCAACATGCGCGAGGTCTGGGGCCTTCTCGCGCATTGGGCCGGGGCGTTGATCTTCGTTCTGGCCGCGCTCCTGATCCCGCGCCTTCTGAGCGACGTGACCCTCGCCGATATCGGCCTGATCCTGTTCCTGGCTGTGGCCGCCCTGATGGCCCGCGCGGTGATCCTGTTCGGGCTTCTGCCGACGCTCAGCTTCCTGCGCCTGTCGCCGAAGGTCGAACGCCCCTACCGGGCGGCGATCCTCTGGGGTGGGCTGCGCGGGGCCGTCACGCTGGTCCTGGCGCTCGCGGTCACCGAAAGCCTGCGCGTGCCGCCCGAGACGCGGCGCATGGTCGGCATTCTCGCCACCGGGTACACGCTCTTCACGCTGGTGGTGCAGGGCTCCACCTTGCGCTGGGTGATCGGACGGCTGGGGCTGGATCGGCTGTCTGCCTTGGATGCAGCACTCGCCAAGCAGGTCATCGCGGTGGCCCTCCAGACCGTGCGCGAGGATGTGGCCGAGACCACCAAGAACTACGACCTGAGCCATGAAACGGTGCGCTCCGAGGCCAAGGCCTTCGGCGAACGGCTCGATGGCGCGGTGAAGGCTGCCGAGACCTCCGAGGATGTCCTCGACCGCGACCGCATCACGCTGGGTCTCGTGGCCCTGGCCTCCGCCGAGCGGGATATCGTGATCGAGCGGTTCCGCGAACGCGCCGTCTCGACCCGGCTCGCCGACCGGGTGCTGAGCGATATCGACCGGCTCGTCGAAGCTGCGCGCCAATCGGGCCGTACGGGCTACAGGCGCGCCGCCCGCGAAGCTGTCGGCCTGAATACGTCGTTCCGGGCCGCCGTGTGGCTGTTCAACCGGCTGAAGATCACGCGGCCCCTGTCGCGCCTGACCGCCGACCGCTTCGAGGTGCTGCTTCTGCAGGGCCTCGTTCTGCGCGATCTCGACGGGTTCATCGATCGTCGCATTCGCCGCATCCACGGCAAGCGCGTGGCGGACCTTCTGCACGAGCTACTCGCCCGCCGGATCGAGATGGTCGATCAGGCCCTCGACGGTCTGCGCCTGCAATATCCGGGCTATGCCGAGGAGTTGGAGCGCCGCTTCATCCGCCGCACGGCCCTGCGCCTCGAGAAGCGCGAATATGACGATCTGCTGGAAGAGGGCCTGATCGGCGTCGAATTGCACACCGACCTGATGGAGCGGCTCAACCGCCGTGCTGCCCAGGAGGAAAAGCGCCCCGCCCTCGATATCGTCCTGCAAAAGGCCGAGATTGCGCGGCAATTCCCGCTCTTCTCCGAACTGGACGAGGCTACGCTGCGCCGTCTGTCGAAAGCGCTGGTCACGCGCTATGCCGCCGAGGGCGATGTGATCGTCAGCCGCAATACCGCGGCCGACACGGTCTATTTCATCGCCTCGGGCGCGGTCGAGTTGCGCTCGCGCGGGATTGCCTACCGGCTGGGCCGGGGCGAGCTTTTCGGGCAATTGGCGATGCTGACGCAATCCGCCCGCCGCGCAGAGGTGCGCGCGATTGCGCCCTGCACGCTTCTGGCGCTGGACGAACAACGCTTCCGCAGGCTCTTGCGTCGGTCGAAGGCGATGCAGGAGGCGGTCGCCCAGAGTGCCGAGAAACGGGGCATCACCGTGCCCTATCTCGATGAAATTCGCGCCGCGCAGGGCTGATTCCGAGCCTCTCCCGCCCTATATGGCGGGCATGGACAGATCGATCGCAACACGGTAGCCCCCGCATCCATGGCCAAGAAACCGGACAATCCGAATTACAAGGTGATCGCCGAGAACCGGCGCGCCCGCTTCGATTACGCGATCGAGGAGGATGTCGAATGCGGCATCGTCCTGCAGGGCTCCGAGGTCAAATCGCTCCGGACCGGCTCGGCCAATATCGCCGAAAGCTATGCCGAGGTGAAGGATGGCGAGCTCTGGCTCATCAACTCCTATATCGCGCCCTACGAGCAGGCGATGTTCGGCCATGAGGATCGCCGCCCGCGCAAGCTTTTGGTGTCCAAGCGCGAATTGGCCAAGTTCTGGAGCGAGACCAACCGCAAGGGCATGACGCTCGTGCCGCTGGTCCTCTATTTCAATCATCGCGGCATCGCGAAGATCAAGATCGCGCTCGGCAAGGGCAAGAAGACCGTCGACAAGCGCGAGACCGCCGCCAAGCGCGACTGGAACCGCCAGAAGGCGCGGCTTCTCAAGGAGCATGGCTGAACTTGCCTCTGCGGCTGCTTGGCACTAAGCCAAAGGATGACCCGCAAGCGACGCAAACCGAGGTGGCCATGGCTGACGAAGATCCCCGGACACTGGTATCCACAGACTGGCTGGCCGCGCATCTGAAAGACCCCGATCTGCGCGTGCTGGATGCCAGCTGGTACCTGCCCGATATGGGGCGAGATGGCCGCGCCGAATACGATGCGGCCCATATTCCGGGCGCCCGCTACATCGACATCGACGATATCAGCGATGCGCGTTCGGACCTGCCCCACATGGCGCCGCCGCCCGAGAAATTCATGTCGCGGATGCGCGCCATGGGCGTGGGCGATGGCCATCAGGTCGTGGTCTATGACGGGGCGGGGATGTTTTCCGCCGCGCGCATCTGGTGGCTCTTCCGCCTGATGGGTCATGCCGATATCGCCGTTCTGGATGGCGGCTTCCCGAAATGGCAGGCCGAGGGCCAACCCGTGGAGGATATGCCTCCCATGATCCGCGACCGGCACATGACCGTGCGGCGGCAGGCGCATATGGTGCGCGATGTCACGCAGGTTTCCTCGGCTGCCAAGCTCGGCGATCACGAGGTGATCGACGCCCGCTCTCCGGGACGGTTCCGGGGCGAGGAGCCCGAGCCGCGCCCCGGCATGCGCGCGGGCCACATCCCCGGCTCGCGGAACGTGCATTACGCGACCCTTCTGAACGCCGATGGCACGATGAAGGAGCCCGCTGAACTCAAGGCGGTGTTCGAGGCCGCGGGCGTGGACCTCGCGAAGCCTGCCATCACCACCTGCGGATCGGGCGTGACCGCCGCGATCCTGTCGCTTGCCATGGAGCGTTTCGGCAAGAGCGACCATTCCCTTTATGACGGCTCATGGACCGAATGGGGCCAGTTCCCCACCCTGCCCGTCGCAACCGGAGACGATTGATGTTCGAACAGCTCAAAGAGCAACCCGCCGACAAGATCCTGGCGCTGATGCAGGCCTTCAAGGAGGACCCGCGCGAGGACAAGATCGACCTCGGCGTCGGCGTCTACAAGGATGCCCAGGGCAAGACCCCGATCATGCGGGCGATCAAATCCGCCGAGAAGCAGCTTTGGGAAGAAGAGACCACGAAGGCCTATACCGGCCTTGCGGGCGATCCCCTGTTCGGCGAACGGATGGCGCAGCTCGTGCTCGGCGACGCGGTCGACATGGGCAAGGTCGCGAAAGTGGCGACTCCCGGCGGCACCGGCGCCGTGCGGCAGGCCTTCGATCTCATCCGCATGGCCAACCCCGAGGCGCGCGTTTTCGTGTCGGATCCGACCTGGCCCAACCACCTGTCGATCCTCAAGCACATGGAGATCCCCTTTACCACCTACCGCTATTTCGATGGTGTGACGGGTGGCGTCGATTTCGACGGCATGATGGAGGACCTCGCCCAGGTGAGGAAGGGCGACGTGGTTCTGCTGCATGGCTGCTGCCACAACCCCACCGGCGCCAATCTGAACATGTCGGAATGGCAGGCGGTTGCGGACCTGCTGAACAAGCAGGGCGCGGTGCCGATGATCGACATCGCCTACCAGGGCTTTGGCGACGGGCTCGACGATGACGCGGCAGCCACCCGCCTGATCGCGGCGCATTGCCCCGAGACGCTGATCGCAGCCTCCTGCTCGAAGAATTTCGGCATCTACCGCGAGCGCACCGGCTGCCTGATGGCCGTGGCGCACGAAGAGGGCCGCCACAAGCTGAACCAGGGCACGCTGGCCTATCTGAACCGCCAGAACTATTCCTTCCCGCCCGATCACGGCGCGCGGCTGGTGCTGATGGTGCTGGGCGACGACGCGCTCCGCGCCGATTGGCAGGCGGAACTCGAGGACGTGCGGCTCGGCATGCTGAAGCTGCGCGAACAGCTGGCGGGCGAACTGCGCGATCTGTCGGGTTCCGATCGGTTCGGCTTTCTCGCCCAGCATCGCGGCATGTTCTCGCGTCTGGGCGTCGGTCCCGACAAGGTCGAGGCGCTGCGCGAAAAGCACGGCATCTACATGGTGGGCGACAGCCGCATGAACATTGCGGGTCTCAACGCCGAGACGGTGCCGAAACTGGCTCGCGCGATCATCGACGTCGGCTGCTGATCCAGCGGAGCAGGCGCCACGGCGCCTGCCCATGTCATGTCGTTCGAGGCCTTGGGGCCTCGATCTCCGGGTTGCCTCCGGCGGGAGGTATTTCCGGTCCGGTCGTAACACTTGGTTAAGCAAGATGTGAGACGAAGGGCCTGCGGTACAGGCGGGAGCGCCGATGACCGCGTCCGGACGTGACCTTGTCGCGCCGACCCCGTCCTTCACGCGAGGGCGGGGTTTTTCTGTGCCGCACTCTGCCCTCTCCTGTCATCCGCGTGTCCCACGCCCCAGTGTTGGCGCCCCGCCCCTGTCACGACCGGACCATAAATACCTCCGGAGAGCGCGAGAGGTAGAACCTCTCGCAGGGCCGGTCCCGGCTCGATGCCGGGATCGGTCCTTGCCCCCGTCGCCACGCTTCGTGACGGCGCGGCACATCTTGCCCTCGGCCAGCCCGCATGCGAGCGTCGCGCCGAACCTGATCCGAGGAGGGATGCATCATGCAGACCGCCACACCAGCCGCCCAGACCCATCTGCCGCAGACGACAGAGCCCCGGAATCCCGGCCTGCCGCTCGATCTCGACTGGGTGATGCGCGCCACTGCAAATCGCTCGGCCATCGAACGCCGCGCGGCGCAGCTGCCCACCCGGCGCAGCGTCAAGAAGGACCACCAGGCCGCCTGGCTTGCGCGTGCCATTTCCTGCATCGACCTCACGACGCTTGCGGGCGACGATACCGAAGGTCGGGTGCGCCGCCTCTGCGCCAAGGCGCGCCAGCCGGTGCGCGCGGATCTCCTCAAGGCCCTCGGCCTGCCCGATCTGACCGTGGGCGCCGTCTGCGTCTATCACGACATGATCGCGCCCGCGGCCCGCTTTCTCGACGGATCGGGGATTCCCGTGGCCGCGGTTTCCACGGGCTTTCCCGCGGGCCTGTCGCATTTTCACCTGCGCGTGGCCGAGATCGGCGAGAGCGTCGCGGCGGGTGCGGCGGAGATCGACATCGTTATCTCCCGTCGCCATGTTTTGACCGGCAATTGGCAGGCGCTCTACGACGAGATGCGCGCCTTCCGCGAAGCCTGCGGGCCTGCCCATGTGAAGGCGATCCTCGCCACGGGCGAGCTCGGCACGCTCCAGAACGTGGCGCGCGCGAGCCTTGTCGCGATGATGGCGGGCGCGGATTTCATCAAGACCTCGACCGGCAAGGAAAGCGTCAATGCCACCCTGCCCGTCAGCCTCGTGATGATCCGGGCGATCCGCGACTACCATGAGGCGACAGGCTTCCGGATCGGCTACAAGCCCGCGGGCGGTATCTCCAAGGCCAAGGACGCGATCACCTATCTCGCGCTCATCCGCGAAGAACTTGGCCGCGACTGGCTTTCCCCGCATCTCTTCCGCTTCGGCGCCTCCAGTCTCCTGGGCGATATCGAGCGGCAATTGGAACACCATGTCACCGGCGCCTATTCGGCCAGCTGGCGGCACGCGATGGCGTAAGGCACGGATATGAGCGTCAAGGATATCTTCGAGAGCATGGAATACGGCCCCGCCCCCGAGGCCGCGGGCGATGCGCTGGCCTGGATCACCGATCAGGGCGCGCGGTTCGGTCATTTCGTGGACGGCGCCTTCACGCAGCCGGGCACGACATTCGAGACCACCAATCCCGCCACGGGCGAGGTGCTGGCCGACATCACCCAAGGCACCGAGGCCGACGTGGCCGCCGCCGTGGCGGCGGCCCGCGCCGCACAGGGCAAGTGGGAGAAGCTCGGCGGCCCCGCACGCGCGCGCTATCTCTATGCGCTGGCGCGGCTCTTGCAGAAACATTCCCGGCTTTTCGCCGTGCTCGAGACGCTCGATAACGGCAAGCCCATCCGCGAGGCGCGCGACATCGATATCCCGCTTGCCGCGCGGCATTTCTACTATCATGCGGGCTGCGCGCAGTTGATGGAGGATCACGTCCCGGGCCGCGTGGCGCACGGTGTCTGCGGCCAGATCGTGCCGTGGAACTTCCCGCTGCTGATGCTTGCCTGGAAGATCGCGCCCGCGCTTGCCATGGGCAACACGGTCGTGCTGAAGCCCGCCGAATGGACATCGCTGACCGCCCTGTGTTTCGCCGATATCTGCCGTCAGGCGGGCCTGCCCAAGGGCGTGGTGAACATTGTCACGGGTGATGGCGACACGGGTGCCGCGCTGGTCGCCGCCGACGTGGACAAGATCGCCTTCACCGGCTCAACCGAGGTGGGCCGCAAGATCCGCGCCGCCACGGCCGGGCAAGGCAAGGCGCTCACGCTCGAGCTCGGGGGCAAGTCGCCCTATATCGTCTTCGAGGATGCCGATCTCGACAGCGCCATCGAGGGCCTCGTCGATGCGATCTGGTTCAATGGCGGGCAGGTTTGCTGCGCGGGCTCCCGCCTCCTGGTGCAGGAGGGCATCGCCGAGCGATTCCACGCGAAGCTGCGCGCGCGGATGGACAAGCTGCGCATGGGCGACCCCTTGGACAAGTCCATCGACGTGGGCGCCATCGTGCACCCTGAGCAATGCGCGCGGATCGCGGCCCTTGTCGATCAGGCCGATGGCGAGGTCTACCGCGCCGCGGGCCCGGTGCCCGAGGGCTGTTTCTACCCGCCCACGCTGATCTCCGACCTCTCGCCCGCATCCCCCCTGATGCAGGAGGAAATCTTCGGCCCCGTCCTCGTCTCCACCACCTTCCGCACGCCTTCGGAGGCGGTGCAGCTTGCGAACAACACGCGCTACGGCCTCGCGGCCACCGTCTGGTCGGAGAACATCAACGTCGCGCTCGACATCGCGCCGAAACTGGCCTCCGGCGTGGTCTGGGTCAACGGCACCAACATGTTCGACGCGGCGGCCCCCTTCGGCGGCGTGCGCGAATCGGGCTTCGGGCGCGAAGGCGGACCCGAGGGACTGATGGCCTACACCAAGCCCGCCGGAAAACCCAAGGCGCTGAAGCGTATCGCGGCCTTCACCGGCGACACGGCAGAGCCGCAGCCCGTGGACCGCACCGCGAAGCTCTATATCGGCGGCAAGCAGGCGCGGCCTGATGGCGGCTATGCGCAGGCGGTCTTCGATGCGAAAGGCCGTCTTCTGGGACAGGCGCCCATCGCCAACCGCAAGGATGTGCGCAACGCGGTCGAAGCGGCGCGCGGCGCGTCAGGCTGGGCCGGTGCCACCGCGCATAACCGCGCGCAGGTGCTCTATTACCTGGGCGAGAACCTTTCTGCCCGCGAAAGCGAGCTCGCCGCGCGGCTCGATGCCATGACCGGCAAGAAGGACGGCAAGGCCGAGGTCGCATTGGCCACGACGCGGCTTTTCGAGGCCGCCGCCTGGGCCGACAAGTTCGCCGGGGAGGCGCGCGCCGTGCCGATGCGCGGTCTGGCCATGGCGCTGCGCGAGCCTGTGGGTGTGATCGGTGCGCTTTGCCCTGACGAGATGCCGCTTGTGGGACTCGTATCGGTGATGGCGCCGGCGCTTGCCATGGGCAACCGGCTCGTCCTGGTGGCCTCGGAAGCCGCGCCGCTCATCGCGCAGGAGTTGACGCAACTGCTTGAGACCTCGGACGTGCCGGGCGGTGCGGTGAACCTGCTGACCGGACCGCATGAGGACCTGGCCAAGACGCTGGCCGATCACGCCGATGTGGACGCGGTCTGGTCCTTCTCGGGCGCGGATATCTCCGCAGAGATCGAGCGGCGGTCTGCCGGCAACCTCAAACGCACATGGGTCAATGACGGCCATGCCCGCGACTGGGCCGGAGCAGAGGGCGCGGCGCGCACCTTCCTCGATGCCGCGACCGAGGTGAAGACAGTGTGGGTGCCCTACGGCGCGTGATGGCTCCGAGGGACGTGGTGAGATGGGCATCGGAACGCGCCTCCACCCCGCCCCGGACGGCTCACGCGGCGGCTTCTTTCGAGGACCCAAACGGCACGCCATGTCGCAGGACGACGCCCGTCATTGAGATTTCACATCCCCGATGCTATCTTGAAACTATCCCAACGCGTCGGGGGCGATACCGGCGCGACAACCCAAGGAGGACGATGTCCTGTTGCCCAACGCTTCCGCGACCGATGTCGCTGAACTCGGGGGCCCTATGACGGGCCAGACCCCAATGACGCCGTCGAGCGATAAATCCCTCGCGGCTATTCTCGAAACCCTCGATGACATGAAGGCCGAAGATGTCGTGCAGATCGACCTGCGCGGGAAATCTGCCATGGGCGATCATATGATCGTCTGCTCCGGCCGGTCCTCGCGCCAGGTGGGCGCCATCGCGGAGAAGATCGCCGACGATCTGAAGACCCGGTACGGGATCCTGTCCAAGATGGAGGGCAAGGAAACCGGTGACTGGATCCTGATCGATACCGGCGATGTGATCGTGCATGTCTTCCGCCCCGAAGTGCGGGACTTCTACCAGATCGAGAAGATGTGGGCGCCAGCACCCACGGCGGCCAAAGCCCAGTAGGTGCGGCTGCATCTTTGCGTCGTGGGTCGGCTCCGAAAGGGGCCCGAGAAGGCGCTTGTCGATGATTATCTCGACCGTACGGAAAAAACCGGGCGGGCCATGGGCCTCGGCCCGGTTTCTGTCGTTGAGGTCGAGGACAAGAAGGGCGGGGGCATGGCCACCGAGGCCGCGCTCCTGCGCCGCGCCCTGCCTTCGGGCGCGCTTCTTTGCACGATGGATGAGCGCGGACAGCGCCTGTCCTCGCCGGGCTTCGCGGATCAGCTCGCCAAGTGGCGCGATACCGGTCGGCAGGACGTGGCCTTCGTCATTGGCGGCGCGGACGGCATCGATCCGGCCCTGCGCGCGGAGGCCGATTTCAGTCTCAGCTTCGGCGAAATGGTCTGGCCGCACATGCTGGTGCGCGTGATGCTGGCCGAACAGCTTTATCGGGCGGCCTCGATCCTGGCGGGCACGCCCTATCACCGCGCCTGAGACGGATCAGATGATCTCGTCCTCGTCGTAAAGCGCGGGCAGTTCCAGATGATCCGACATCGCATCCGGCGCGACGGGCTTTGCGGGCGTTGCGATGTGAAAACAGGCGTCGCCCTCGTTGACCACCGGCAGGTTGGTCCGGCCGATCACGATGCCGGCCTCGGCGGCTGTGATCTCGTGATCGACCACGCCGAACGGATCGGACACGATCCCGAGCACCGCGCCCTCCTCCACGTAATCGCCCGCGGCCTTGAGCGTGCGCAGAAGCCCGCCCGAGGGCGCCCGCACCCAGGACGAGCCATCGCAGAACACCGAGGCGCCCCGCGCCCGCGGCACGCCCCGCCCGCCGATCATGCCCAGATGCTGCAGCACGCGCAGAATGCCCGCGACGCCCGCCCGCGCGGCGGTCTCGTCAAAGCGCAGCCCCTCGCCTGCCTCATACAGCAGCACATCGACCCCGGCCTTGTCGGCGGCCTCGCGCAGCGATCCGTCACGCACGCGGCTTGTCATGGTCACGGGGGCGGCGAAGGCCGCGCCCAGCTCGGCCAGTCGCTTGTCGCCGGGGGTCAGCCGGATCTGCGGCAGGTTCGTCCGGCCCACGGCGGCGGAATGCAGATCGATACCCACGTCGCAGCGCTGCACGATTTCGGTGATGAAGATATCCGCCAGCCGCGCGGCCAGCGACCCATGCGCCGAGCCCGGAAAGGACCGGTTCAGATCGCGCCGATCCGGCAGGTAGCGCGATTGGTTCAGAAAGCCGAAGGTGTTGACCACGGGCACCGCGATCAGCGTTCCCGACAACCGCTCCAGCGGTCGCGCACGCAGGAGGCGGCGCACGATCTCGACGCCGATCACCTCGTCGCCATGCACCGCCGCCGAGACGAACACGACAGGGCCAGGCCTGCGCCCGTGGATGACCTCGGCCGACAGGTGCACGGGCGTGTGATCGGACAGGACGGATACCGGCAGATCCACGCTGGCGCGCGTGCCCGGTGCCACGGTCATTTCACCAATCTCGAAGGCTTTAGACGTCATGCGGTCCTCGCGGAGGGGTTACCGCGCGATACGCCATAGGGCGGCCGGTGCCAATGGCTGCGGGCACCGGGGCCGCGTGTCACGCTCTGCGGCGCTGAAAAAGGCCCCAGTTTTCGGCATAAGCCGCAAGCGTCAGCGACACGAAGCCCAGCGCCGCGAAGCCCAGGAACATCGGCAAGACCGTCCCGTCGTAGAGGTAGCCCAAAGCCGCTCCGATGAGCCCACCGCCCAGCGTCTGCACCGTGCCCAGAACCGCCGAGGCCGTGCCCGCGACATGGCCGAGCTCCTCCATCGCGAGCGCGTTGAAATTCGCCGGGATGAAGCCGAAGAAGCTGAATTGCGGGATCGACAGGATCAGGAACCACAGGAACGGCAAGGCGCCGCCCCAGGCCGCCGCCAGCGCAAGATGCACCGTGGCGAGAATCGCGAAGCCCAAAAGCGCGCCATGGCTTAGCCGCCTTGTGCCGAAGATCCGCACGAGCCGCGAATTGGCGAAATTCGACGCCGCCATGAAACAGGCCACCAACGCGAAATAGAGGGTGAATTCCGGCCCGATGCCGTAGACCTCGGTGTAGATCTGCTCGGCCTGGCTGACGAAGGAGAACAGAACCCCGAAGAAGGCGCCCGTCGCCAGCGTGTAGCCAAAGGCCCGCCGGTTGGTGAAGATGATCTTGAAGGCCTCCAGGATGCGAGCGCCGTTCAACTCGCGCCGATCTTCCGGGCGCAGCGTCTCGGGCAGGCGCATAAAGCTCCACAGGAAGGCCGCCGCCCCGATGGCGAACATCGCCCCCGCCAGAAGCCGCCAATCGCCAAAGATCAGCACCGCCGAGCCGAGATTGGGCGCGATCACCGGCATCACCATGAAGACCATCATGACAAGCGACATGGCCTGCGCCATCGCCTCCCCCTTGAAGCGGTCGCGCACCACGGACAGCGCCACGACCCGTGTCGCGCCCGCACCCACACCCTGGATGAAGCGCATCGCAAGGAGCATCTCGAACGAGGTCGAGAACGCCGCCGCGATGGCCGCGACGCAATAGACGCCGAGGCCGAAGAACAGCACAGGCCTGCGCCCGAACCGGTCCGACAAGGGGCCGTAGACGACCTGGCTTGCCCCGAACCCGATCACGTAGGAGCCGATCACGAATTGCCCCGCATTGGCGTCGACCACCGCAAAGGCGTTGGTGATATCGGTCACGGCGGGGATGTAGACGTCGATCGCGGCGGCGTTCAACGCCATGAGAAACGCCACGATCGCGATGAATTCCCAGTAAGGTAGTGCCGCGGCAGCGCCTTCGGGCCGGGTTGGCGCTTCGGTGGGGGCGGCGGCGGGACGGTCGGGAATGACGGACATGGTATTTCCAAAAAACATCGTGAGAACGGAAAACCCGGCGCGAAGGCCGCGCCGGGTCTCACCCTGATATAGAATGCCTTGCATGACCCGCCAACCGGGGCGGCACCGTTCCGCGCAGGCGCATGGCGCACACGGCCTGTGCGCCTTTGCCCCGCGCTGGAAGTTATTCCGGCAGCTTGGCCATGCGCAGATAGGGCAGCACGGTCTGGTACTGGCCGAACTTTTCGCGCGCGTCTTCCTCGGAGACGGTCGCGGGGATCACCACATCCTCGCCCACGGCCCAGTTGGCGGGCGTGGCGATGGTGTGCTGTGCCGCGGTCTGCAGCCCGTCGATGGCGCGCAGGACCTCGGCGAAGTTGCGGCCCACATTCATCGGATAGGTCATCGACAGCTTGAGCTGCATGTCCGGGCCGATCACGAAGACCGCGCGCACCGTGGCGGTGTCATTGGACGTGCGGCCATCGGGCAGATACGCCTCGGCGGGCAGCATGTCGAAGGCCTTGGACAGCGCGAGGTCACTATCCGCGACGATCGGGAAGGTCGCCTCGGCGCCGCCCGCGGTCTGGATGTCCTCCTTCCAGCGCTTGTGATCCTCGGCGCTGTCCACGGACACGCCAAGCACCTTCACGCCGCGCTTTTCCCACTCATCCTTGAGCTGGGCGACTGCCCCGAATTCAGTGGTGCAGACCGGGGTGAAATCCTTGGGATGCGAGAAGATCACCGTCCAGCTGTCGCCCACGTAATCGTGCAGCGAAATCGGGCCGTGATCGGTCTCGACGGTCAGATCGGGGATGGTATCGTTGATGCGCAAAGCCATGTTGAGCCTCCGTGCGAATATGGGTCTGGGGATGTACCTAGGCCGTCGCCCGCCCCATTGCATCCCCCGAGATGCAGCGGCATGGTGCCTTTGCAAATTTGATCAAATATCGCGGATCGGCCCGGCGCCGATCCCCGGCGACAGGAGACAGCGATGATCGAGAAACGCGACTTCTACATCGACGGTGCCTGGGTCGCACCGCAGGCGGGCACGGATCACGCGGTGATCGACCCCTCCACCGAAGAGGCCTTCGCGACCATTTCGCTGGGCGGCGAGGCCGATACCAACGCCGCCGTCGCCGCGGCCAAGGCCGCCCTGCCCGGCTGGATGGCAACCCCTGTCGAGGAGCGGATCGCAGCCGTCGAGCGTCTGCTCGAGGCCTACAAGGCGCGTGCGGCCGACATGGCCGAAGCCATGAGCCGCGAGATGGGCGCGCCCATGGATCTGGCCTCGCGCAACCAGTTCGGCGCGGGTGCCTTCCACCTCAAGAACTTCATCCGCGCCGCCCGCGATTTCCCCTGGGAAGCGCCTCTGGGCGATCACGCGCCCAATGACCGCATCATCCACGAGGCGGTGGGCGTCTGCGCGCTCATCACGCCGTGGAACTGGCCGATGAACCAGATCACCCTGAAGGTTGGCGCAGCGGCTGTCGCGGGCAACACGATGGTTCTGAAACCCTCCGAGGAAAGTCCGCTTTCGGCGATCATCTTCGCCGAATGCGTGGAGGCGGCGGGCTGGCCCAAAGGCGTCTTCAACCTCGTCAACGGCGATGGCGCGGGCGCAGGCTCGCAGCTTTCGGCGCATCCGGATGTGGACATGGTGTCCTTCACCGGCTCCACCCGTGCGGGCAAGCTGATCTCCAAGGCCGCCGCCGACACGCTCAAGCGCGTGCATCTGGAACTGGGCGGCAAGGGCGCCAACCTGATCTTCGCCGATGCGGATGAGAAGGCCGTGAAGCGCGGCGTGTTGCACATGATGCAGAACTCGGGCCAAAGCTGTAACGCCCCCTCGCGCATGATGGTCGAGGCACAGGTCTATGACCGCGTCGTGGACGAGGCCGCCGAGGTCGCGGGCAAGGTGGGCGTTGGTCCCGCCTCGGAAGAAGGCCGCCATATCGGCCCGGTGGTGAACCGCACCCAGTGGGACAAGATCCAGGGCCTGATCCAGCAGGGCATCGACGAAGGCGCGCGGCTTGTCGCGGGCGGTCCGGGCCTGCCCGAGGGTGTGAACAAGGGCTTCTTCGTGCGGCCCACCGTCTTTGCCGACGTGACGCCCGACATGACCATCGCGCAGGAGGAAATCTTCGGCCCCGTCCTGTCGATCATGCGCTTCGAGACCGAGGAGGAGGCCCTGCGCGTGGCCAATGACACGCCCTACGGGTTGACCAACTACGTGCAGACCGCCGATGGCGCGCGGCGCAACCGGCTGGCACGCGCGCTGCGCTCGGGCATGGTCGAGATGAACGGCCAGGACCGCGCGGCAGGCTCGCCCTTCGGCGGCATGAAGATGTCCGGCAATGGCCGCGAGGGCGGATCGTGGGGCATCCATGACTTCGTCGAGGTCAAGGCGGTGTCCGGCTGGGATCCAGAGGCGGAGTGAGCGGTTTTCAAATCGCGCTACACGGGAGCGAACAGACGTCATCCTAGGGGCAAGCGCGAAGATGGCGTTTCTCCTTCCTTCCGTTTTCACCCTCCATGCCTCATCAAACAGACCCCCGCTGGTGCGCCTGCCCGCGGGATGGCGCTGCAACAGTGGAACGCAGGCGCTTTATGTCAGCCAAGCCCCTCCCAAGATCGAGCGTCGCGCCGTCGGCACCAAAGCGCCAGCCCACCGTGGCGGGCAGGCGCTAGCGCGGCGGTTGCCAAGGCAACCTTGATTCCGCGCTCAGGGTCTTCGTTCAATCGATTTCAGGCCAACACGGTCAATTTAAGACCGGTAATCCGCATTGATCGAGATGTAGCCATGCGTCAGGTCGCAGGTCCACACCGTGGCCGAACCCGCGCCCAGTCCAAGATCCACCGCGATCTCGATCTCGGGCTGTTTCATCACCGCAGCCCCCATCTCCTCGCGATAATCGGGCGAGACCCAACCTTTCTCGGCCACCAGGACGTCTCCGAAACGGATGGTCAGCAGGTCGCGATCTGCCGCCGCCCCTGATTTGCCGATGGCCATGACCACGCGGCCCCAGTTCGGATCTTCCCCCGCAATCGCGGTCTTCACCAGCGGCGAATTGGCGATCGACAGGGCGTGCATCCGCGCATCGGCGTCGCTCGCAGCCCCGGTGACCGAGACGGTCACGAATTTCGTGGCCCCTTCCCCGTCGCGCACGACCTGATGGGCGAGGTCCAGAAAGACCCGCTCCAGTGCCTCGGCGAAGACGGCGGTGTCGCGGCCCACACGCACCCCCGAAGCCCCCGTCGCTCCCATGAGGAGCGTGTCCGAGGTCGAGGTGTCGCTGTCCACGGTGATGCAGTTGAAGGTCCGGTCATTGATGCCCGAGACAAGCGCCTGCAGGTCCTCGCGGTCGATGGCCGCATCGGTGAAGATGTAGACCAGCATCGTCGCCATGTCGGGCGCGATCATGCCCGAGCCCTTGGCGATGCCCGCGATCTTCACGGGTGCGCCGTCGATCTCCACCTCGGCGGCTGCTCCCTTGGGGAAGGTGTCCGTGGTCATGATCGCCTGGGCCGCGCCCGCGATGCCGTCCTCGCTCAGATCCGCGACCAGATCGGCGACCTTCGCGGTGATCCGGTCATGCGGCAGCCGTTCGCCGATCACCCCGGTCGAGGAGGTGAAGACCCGGCCCGCAGGCAGGTCCATCGCCACCGACACCGCGTCGCACAGCGCCTGCACGGATGCTTCGCCCGCGCGGCCCGTGAAGGCGTTGGAATTGCCGGAATTCACGAGGATCGCGGCGCCGTCCCCTTCCTTGGGGTCCTGCCCGATCTTCGCCTGACAATCGAGCACCGGCGCCGAGCGCGTGGCGGAGCGTGTGAACACCCCCGCCACGGTCGAGCCCGGTGCCAGATGCGCGAGCATCACGTCCTGCCGACCGGCATAGCGGACGCCCGCCGCCGCGCTGGCGAAACGGACGCCCTTGATCACCGGCAGTTCCGGGAAGGCTTCGGGTGCCAGCGGCGAACGCGCGGTGATCTTGGCCATGTTACTGCATACCCAGAAGGTCCAGCCGGTTCAGCACTTCGGGGCTCAGCTCAGCCCCGGGGCGCGTCACTTCGGCACCGGCCACGACATCTTCGATGGCCGTCTGCATGGCCTCCTCGGAGAGGGTCTGAACGATCTGGTCGCGCACGGTCTCAAGCGCGGGCGCTTCCTTGATGCGCGTCTCGTTGAGCTTCACGACATGCCAGCCGAACTGCGTCTGCACGGGGCCGGACACCTCGCCCGCCTCCAGCGTTTCGACCGCGTCCTGGAACGGCGCGACCATCTGGCCCGCCTCGAACCAGCCGAGGCTGCCGCCGCTCGGTCCCGAAGGCCCGGTCGATTTCTCGCGCGCGAGCTCTGCGAAATCCGCGCCATTCTCAAGCTCGGTCACGAGGGAAGCGGCCTCTTCCTCGGTCTCCACGAGGATGTGCGAGGCGTTGTACTCAGTGCCCCCATCGCCGCCGAACTGCGCCTCATAAGCGGCCTGGATGTCGGCATCCGGGATCTCGTCCGGTGCGAGAACATCCATCGCCTGCGAGGACATCATCGCGCGGCGCTGGTTCTCGATGGCCAGACGCACGACCTCGGTCTCCTCGGCATCGTCCGATTGCGCCAGCGCTTCCTGCTGGATCATCTGGTCGAGGATGCCTTCGAACAGCACGTTCGCGGGCAGCTGTTGGTACTGCTCGGGCAGCGTGGTGCGCAGCATCAGCATGTGGCCCAGGGTGATTTCCTCGCCATTGACCGTCGCCATCACGGTGTCGAGGGCCACCTCTTCCTGCGCGAATGCCGGCGGCGCGAGCGCGATCAGTGCGGCAGTGACGATTTTCAGGCTCGATCGGGGCATGTATACACCTCTTTCTGCGGCCCGGCTCTGGGGCAGCGTTGACAGTCAGAAGACCGGCCCTTACATCGCCACATGGCTCTGCGAAGCCGGTCTTTTCTCCCCGTTTGTGTATGAGCTCGGTGCGAGACGGGCAAGCAGATGTCGGCACACGAGATAGTGACAGGCGGAAGAGAGCGTATGCTAGGGTTCGGAACAATCGCGAAGAAGGTCTTCGGCACCCCGAATGACCGGAAAATCAAGGCGACCCGGCCCCTGGTCGATCGGATCAACGCCCTGGAGCCCGACTTCGAGGCCCTGGACGATGACGGCCTCAAGGCCAAGACCGAGGAGCTGAAAAAGCGCCACGCCGAGGGGGAAACCCTCGATGCGCTTCTGCCCGAAGCCTTCGCCAATTGCCGTGAAGCCGCCAAGCGCGCGCTGGGTCTGCGGGCCTTTGACGTGCAGCTCATGGGGGGCATCTTCCTGCATCAGGGCAATATCTCGGAGATGAAGACCGGCGAGGGCAAGACGCTGGTCGCGACCTTCCCGGCCTACCTGAATGCGCTGTCGGGCAAGGGCGTGCATATCGTCACCGTGAACGATTACCTCGCCCGCCGCGACGCGGACTGGATGTCGAAGGTCTACGGCGCGCTGGGGCTCACCACCGGCGTCGTCTACCCCCGCCAGCCCGAGGAAGAGAAGAAGGCCGCCTACCAGTCGGACATCACCTACGCCACGAACAACGAGCTGGGCTTCGACTATCTGCGCGACAACATGAAGTCCGAGTTGGACCAGATGTACCAGCGCGGCCACAACTACGCCGTGGTCGACGAGGTGGACTCGATCCTGATCGATGAGGCGCGCACGCCGCTCATCATTTCCGGGCCGAGCCAGGACCGCTCCGAGCTTTACGTGGGCATCGACAAGCTGATCCCCGAGCTTACCGAAGATCACTACGAGATCGACGAGAAGACCCGCAACGTGACCTTCACCGACGAGGGCAACGAGTTTCTCGAAGCGCGGCTCGTCGAGGCGGGCTTCGTGCCCGAGGGCCAGTCGCTTTACGATCCGGAATCGACCACGATCATCCACCATCTCAGCCAGGGCCTGCGCGCGCACAAGCTGTTCCAGCGCGACAAGGATTACATCGTCCGCGACGGCGAAGTGGTGCTGATCGACGAGTTTACCGGTCGCATGATGGCGGGCCGCCGGCTCTCCGACGGTCTGCACCAGGCCATCGAGGCCAAGGAAGGCGCCAATATCCAGCCCGAGAACGTCACCCTCGCAAGCGTCACGTTCCAGAACTACTTCCGCCTCTACAACAAGCTGTCGGGCATGACCGGCACCGCCTCCACCGAGGCCGAGGAATTCGCCGAGATCTACGGGCTAGGCGTCGTTGAAGTACCCACCAACAAGCCCATCGCCCGGATCGACGAGGATGACCGCGTCTATCGCACGGCCCGCGAAAAGTACGACGCCATCGTCGAGGAGATCCGCAAGGCGCATGACAATGGCCAGCCGGTCCTCGTCGGCACCACCTCGATCGAGAAGTCGGAGATGCTGTCGGACCTGCTGAAGAAGGCCGATCTGCCGCATAACGTCCTGAACGCGCGCCAGCACGAACAGGAAGCGCAGATCGTCGGCGATGCGGGCCTGCCCGGCGCCATCACCATCGCCACGAACATGGCGGGCCGCGGCACCGACATCAAACTCGGCGGCAATTTCGAGATGAAGGTGCAGGAGGCGCTGGCCGCCGATCCCGAGGGCAACCCCGACGAGATCCGCGCCCGCATCGAGGCCGAACAGGCCGATGACGAGGCGAAGGTCAAGGAATCGGGCGGGCTCTTCGTCCTTGCCACCGAACGCCACGAAAGCCGCCGCATCGACAACCAGCTGCGCGGCCGGTCCGGCCGTCAGGGGGATCCCGGCCGGTCCTCGTTCTTCCTGTCGCTCGATGACGACCTGATGCGCATCTTCGGCTCCGACCGTCTCGACAAGGTTCTGTCCTCGCTCGGCATGAAGGAAGGCGAGGCGATCGTGCACCCTTGGGTGAACAAGTCGCTGGAGCGCGCGCAATCCAAGGTCGAGGGCCGCAACTTCGACATCCGCAAGCAGCTGCTGAAATTCGACGACGTGATGAACGATCAGCGCAAGGTGATCTTCGGCCAGCGCCGCGAGATCATGGAAGCGGAGGATCTGTCGGAGGTCACCGACGACATGCGCGAAGAGGTGATCGACGATCTCGTGGATACCTACGCGCCGCCCAAAAGCTACGCCGATCAGTGGAATGCCGAGGGGCTCGACAAGGCCCTGAAGGAGACGCTGATGCTTGACCTGCCCATCGAGGCCTGGACCGAGGAAGACGGCGTCGATCAGGACGAGCTGCGGGAGCGGATCGAGAAGGCCGCGTCGCAGATGATGACCGAGAAGGCCGAGAAGTTCGGCCCCGAGGCCATGCGCCAGATCGAAAAGCAGCTTCTGCTGCAGACCATCGACGCCAAGTGGCGCGAGCATCTCCTGACGCTGGAGCATCTGCGCTCCGTCGTCGGCTTCCGTGGATATGCCCAGCGCGATCCGCTGAACGAGTACAAGACCGAAAGCTTCCAGCTCTTCGAAGCGATGCTCGACAGCCTGCGCGCTGAGGTCACGCAGAAGCTGTCACAGATCCAGCCCATGTCCGAAGAGCAGCGCCAGCAGCTTCTGGATGAGATGCGCCGCCAGCAGGCGCAGGCTCAGATGGCCGCGGCCCAGGCGCCCGCGGGCGCCGCCGAACCCGATGCCGAGGCGGCGGGCCCGGCCGTGGCAGCAAGGACCCCGCTGGTCGAAGGCTTCGACGAGACCAATCCCGATACCTGGGGCAATCCGGCCCGCAACAGCCCCTGCCCCTGCGGTTCGGGCAACAAGTTCAAGCATTGTCACGGGCGGCTGACCTGACGCAGCTTCTCTCAGTTCAAATCGACGTCGGAGAAATGCCCAGATGTTCGAAATAGCCACGTTGAAGCTTGTACGCAGGTACAGGAAGACGCGCCGGGCGATCCGGGATGCGAACCGAAAGCTGGGGCACTATTTCTATCCGATCAGCGATGATTACGACGTCGATAAACTGAGATTGGCGGCAATTCCCCACGCCATCGACAGCGCGCCGCAACATGAGACCTCCGGCGACGTGGCCGTCTATTCGACCTTTTGCGGCCCGTTGCTGTCCTTCACCTTCGACAAGAACAACAAGCCGAAGAACGTCCCGCATTACTTCATTTCCAACAATCCGCGCGTCCTGAAGATCGTCGCGAAGTTCGGTTGGAAACCGATCCTGTTGAACCTTCCGGTCAGCAACAACCCGGTGGAATCCGCCCATCAGGCGAAAATCGCGAAAGCCCTGCCGCATCTCTTTCCGGATCTGAAGAAGCACCGCTTCGTGGTCTATTCCGACGACAAGCAACGCATCGATCACGAGAAGGTAAAAACCGATATTGCCCTTCTGGACAGCGAGGGCAAAGCCATCGCCATGCGCCGCGCGCCGCATATCTCGGGCACGATCCTTTGGGAATTCGCAGCGACGATGATGCAGGAACGCTATCGACTCCAGGTCAACAAATTCGTGCCGTTTGTCGATAGAAGCATCCGCAACGGTGCGGAATTGAGCGATCAGGAACTGTTTCTGACCGACTATTCGGTCCGGGACCAAACCCACCCCGAGACCGTCCGGATCGCGGAGCGTTGGTACGAGGCCATCTGCGAATGCGGGATCGAGTGCCAGCTCTCCTTCGATATCATCGCCCAGAGCTATGACAGCATTCTCACGCTCGCCCCGAAGAAGAAAACCAAGGTGGAGATCGGCTCCGTGGCGCCGACCGCTCCCACCGCCTGAGCCGACCACGCTCAGAAAGTCGCGGCACACGTGACAGCCGCGGCTGACGTGGCGCGAACGAGATCAGGCCGCCCCTGCAGCCCGTTCGAAATGCGCTCAGGCGCGCGGGACACGCAGTCACCATAATGTCCTACAGATGGCATCGCATCGCCTCATCGCCGCCACGATGGGCGGGCACGTTACTCTCGAATGAAGCCGCCCTCCGGAGGTTCCGATGGCCAATCCCAAGACCCGTGCCCTCGCGATCGGCACTGCAACTTGTGCCTTTGCAATCGGCTATGTGATGCAATTCGGCATGCCCTTCACGGGCTCCGAAACCGGCCCCGTCGAAGTGACCGGCATTACCGACACCTCCGCTCCCACGGCGGAAAACACGGATGCGGCGCAACCGGCGGAGATGATGCCCATCACCGGTGCATCGGCCCTGCCGCAACTGCCCAGCCAGGACGCCGCCCCGGCCACGCTGCCGGCGAAACCCGTCGAGATGGCGGCCATCGACAGCGCGACCCTCTCCGATGCGACCTTGCCGGATGAGGCGCCCGAGGCCGGATTCGACTGCGACATCACCGCCGATGCGGAGGCCATCGCAGGCGCGATGGTCGCCCTCAGCGTGACGGCGCCCTGCCATGGCTCCGAACGCCTGACCGTGCACCATTCGGGCCTGATGTTTACCGCGACGATGCAGCCCGACGGCACCTTGTCGCTCGATGTGCCGGCTCTGTCCGAACGGGCCGTGTTCATCCTGTCCTATGCCTCGGGCGATGGCGCCATCGCACAGGCCGAAGTGCCATCCCTCGCCTTCTATGACCGCACGGCCCTGCAATGGCGCGGCGAAAGCGGCTTGCAGCTCCATGCCCGCGAAATGGGCGCCGAATACTTCGCCGACGGCCATATCTGGTCCGGTGCGCAGGGCTCCGTCGAAGCGGCCGCGCGCGGCGAAGGTGGTTTTCTGACCCGTCTCGGCGATGCCGCGGCCCCGGAGCCGCTCCTGGCGGAGGTCTATTCCTTCCCCGCAGGCACCGCGCAGACCAACGGTGACGTGTCGCTCAGCGTCGAGGCCGAGATCACCTCTGCAAATTGCGCCCGCGACATCGCCGCACAGACCCTGCACTGGCAATCCGAAGGCGCGCTCGCCACCCGTGAGCTGGCGCTTGCGATGCCCGAATGCGACGCGGTCGGCGATTTCCTCGTGCTCGACGACGTGGTGCGCGACATCGAGGTCGCAGCACGCTGATCTTCGCACGCCCAGCCACTTGATCTTCCCGGACCGGACGCGGACACTCGCGCCCGGTCCAGGCTTTTGGGAGGGGCGGTCATCCCGCATTTCGTCAGACTGATCCGCCATGGTTTGTGCATCGCACTGGCATGGGCGGCATGGTTGTCCGCGGCCGCAGCGCAGGCCGATGACGTGGTGCTGCGCAGCCAGGATGGCGGCGTGTCGATCACCGGCACGCTGCTGGGCTTCGATGGCGAATTCTACCGCATCGCCTCGCAATATGGCGAGCTGACGGTCGACAGCTCGGGCGTGCGCTGCGAAGGCGTGGCGTGCCCGTCGCTGACCGATTTCGTCGCGGAGCTGCGCCTGTCCGGATCGGGCACCATCGGCCGCGTTCTGCTGCCCGCCCTCATCGAAGGCTTTGCGCTGCGCGAAGGACTGGAGAGCACGCGCGAAGCCCCCTCCGACAGCCAGACGATCTACACGCTGAGCGATGGCGCCACGGGCAAACGGCTTGCGCGCTTCTACCTGACGAACTCCAACACCGATGAAGGCTTCGCCGATCTGTTAGCGGATGAGGCGGACATGGTCATGGCCCTGCGCGAGATCCGCCCCGACGAGGCTGCCCGTGCCGCGGAGGCGGGTCTCGGCGATCTGCGGCAGGCGAAGTGGAGCCGGGTCCTGGCCCTCGATGCGCTGGTGCCCGTCGTGTCGGGGACGAACCCCGTGGAGGCGATATCCATCGCGGCCCTCGAGGGCATTCTGGCCGGACGGATCGACAATTGGGCCGATCTCGGCGGGCCCGACGCGCCGATCACCCTGCACCTGCCCGCCGCGACCTCGGGTCTGGCGCAGACCATCGAACGACGGCTGCTCGATGCCCGCGCGGATGGCGTTGCGGGCAGCGTGATCCGGCATGGCGCACAGGACGTGCTGGCCGGCGCGGTTGCGATCGACCCGTTCGGCCTGGGCATTGCCAGCTTCTCCGAGACCGGGTTGGCCCGGCCGCTTGCGCTCACGGGCGCATGCGGGTTCAGCCTGCGCGCGACCCGTCGGACCATCAAGACCGAGGATTGGCCGCTCACCGCGCCCATGTTCCTCTACCTGCCCGCCCGGCGCCTACCAAAGATCGCCCGCGATTTCCTCGCCTATTCGGCCTCTGCGCCCGCGCAGAACGTGATCCGCCGCGTGGGCTTTACCGATCAGGCGGCCGAAGAGGTGCCGGTGGCCGATCAGGGCGCGCGGCTTGCCAATGCGATTGCCGTGGCCGACGGCGAGGCCGGGCTGGCCGAACTCAAGCGCCTGCAGAGCACGCTGGGCCCGCGCCGCCGCCTGACCACCTCGTTCCGGTTCGAGCCGGGATCGGCCCGGCTTGATGCGCAATCGCGGGCCAATGTGGAAACGCTGGCCGCCGCCATCGAAGCCGGGGTCTACGACACGCGGGATATCCTGTTCGCGGGCTTTTCCGATGGGGTCGGACCGGCCAGCGCCAACCGCGCCATTGCCCGTAAACGGGCAGAGGCAGTGCGGCAGGCCGTCCTCGATGCCGCGGAGGCTGCCGATCCCACGCGCCTGTCCACCAGTGCCGACGCTTTCGGAGAGGCGATGCCCATGGCTTGCGATGACACCACCTGGGGCCGCGGCGCGAACCGTCGGGTCGAGATCTGGCTCGACTGAGCCCGCACCCCGCGGCTCAGATCAGGCCTTCGGCGCGGAAACTCAGCTCCCGGCTTTTGCCGATGACAAGGTGGTCGTGCAACGTCACACCCAGCGCCGTGCCCGCTCGTGCGATTTCTTCGGTCATGGCGATGTCGGCCTGAGACGGCGACGGATCCCCCGACGGGTGATTATGCACGAGGATCAGCGCCGAGGCGTTGATCTCGAGCGCGCGCTTGATGACCTCGCGCGGGTAGACCGGCACGTGATCGACCGTGCCCCGCGCCTGTGCCTCGTCGGCAATGAGAACGTTCTTGCGATCAAGGAACAGCACGCGGAATTCCTCGATATCCTTGTGGGACAATGCGGCGTGGCAATACTCCAGAAGCGCGTCCCAGCTTGAGACCACCGGCCGGTTCAGAACGCGGCCACGGGCCAGCCGCTGCGCTGCCGCCTCGACGATCTTCAACTCGCAGATCACCGCCTCGCCGATCCCCGCCACCTCGAGAAGCCGCGCCCGCGGCGCCGAGAGGACCCGCGCGAAATCGCCGAACGTGTCGATCAGAAGGCGCGCCAGCGGCTTCACGTCCCGTCGCGGGATGGCACGGAACAGCACCAGTTCCAGCATTTCGTAATCGGGCACCGCGTCTGCCCCGCCATTGGTAAACCGCTCGCGCAGCCGCTGGCGATGATCCCGGATATAGGACGGCAGAATCGGCCCGCCCGCATCCCGGCGCGGCGCCTCGAACAGGGTGCCCTGCGCGTCTGAAAAGCCTGAATATGTCATGGGGTCTGACTAGCGCACGGGACGTTAATGCGGCGTTAATCGCCTTTTCGCGTTTTTCCGGCGCGCCATTAACCAATGCGAAAGGGTTTCTCGCTCAGGTTGGGTCGGACCCTCCAGGTCCAGACGCTCGTTTCCCCTGACAGCGCGAAACCCGCCCGGAAATTCTCTGCCGGGCGGGTTTTTCTCAGGGCGATGGCGAGCCCTTTATTCAGCCGCGTCGCGCCGCGGCAGCACCCAGTCGGGCCGCGGAAAGTGGCAGGTATAGCCATTGGGAATCCGCTCCAGGTAATCCTGGTGCTCGGGCTCGGCTTCCCAGAAATCGCCCACGGGCTCCACCTCGGTCACCACGCGACCCGGCCAGAGGCCCGAGGCCTCCACATCCGCGATCGTGTCCTGAGCCACGGCCTTCTGTGCCTCATCGACGTAGTAGATCGCCGACCGGTAGGACATGCCGATATCGTTGCCCTGTCGGTTACGGGTGGTCGGGTCATGGATCTGGAAGAAATATTCCAGGATCCGCCGGTACGAGATGCGCGCGGGATCGAACCAGATCTCGATCCCTTCCGCATGGGTGCCATGATTGCGATAGGTCGCGTTCGGCACGTCGCCGCCCGTGTAGCCGACGCGCGTCTTCTCGACGCCGTCCATCTTCCGGATCAGGTCCTGCATGCCCCAGAAACAGCCGCCCGCCAGGACGGCGCGCTCAAGATTACTCATGCCCGTTCCTCCACTTGATCAAGGTATTTGCCGTAGCCCTCGGCCTCCATGTCGTCGCGATGGACGAAGCGGAGCGCCGCGGAATTGATGCAATAGCGCAGACCGCCCCGGTCCTGCGGCCCGTCCGGGAAGACGTGCCCAAGATGGCTGTCGCCATGCTTGGAGCGGACCTCGGTGCGGATCATCCCGTGGGTGGTGTCGCGCAGCTCGGTGATGTTCTCGGGCGCGATGGGCTTCACGAAGCTCGGCCATCCGCAGCCGGATTCATATTTCGACGACGACGCGAAAAGCGGCTCGCCCGAAACGATATCGACATAAATGCCCGGCTCCTTGTTGCCGAGATAGGCGCCCGTGCCCGGCCGTTCGGTGCCGTTTTCCTGCGTCACCCGGTAGCTTTCGGGATCGAGCGTGGCGATCACGTCAGGGTCTTTGCGGTACTCTGCCATGAAGTTCCCTTTCTTTCCTGGTCCCGCCTAATGTGGGTGCGCGGCGGGCAAAAACAAAGCGGTATGACAGAACGCCTCACGCGCGCGCGACATCCGGGCCGGACAGCCGCCCGACCGCCCATTCTGCCGCATCGCGCACCGTCTCGTCGGGATCCTCCAGAAGCCGTGCCGCGACGGCGCGCAGCCGGGACGATCCGGAATTCCCGATGGCGTAAAGCACGTTGCGCACGAAACGGTCCCGCCCGATCCGCTTGATGGGCGAGCCGGAGAACCGCGCACGGAACCCCGCATCGTCAAGTGCTGCCAATTCCGCAAGATCCGGCGCCAGAAGATCGTCGCGCGCGTGGTACTTCACCTCCCGCGCCTCGGCGGCGAACTTGTTCCACGGGCAGACCGCCAGGCAATCGTCGCATCCATAGATGCGGTTGCCCATTTGCGCGCGCAGATCCTCGGGCACCGGGCCCTTGTGCTCGATCGTCAGGTAGGAAATGCAGCGCCGCGCATCGAGCCTGTAGGGGGCCGGGAAGGCATCGGTCGGACAGATATCGAGGCAGGCGCGGCAGGATCCGCAATGATCCGTCTCGGGCGCGTCGCGGGTCAGATCGAGCGTGGTGAAGATCGCGCCCAGAAAGAACCACGACCCCATCTCGCGGCTGACGAGGTTGGTGTGCTTGCCCTGCCAGCCCAGCCCCGCGGCCTGCCCGAGCGGCTTTTCCGCGACCGGCGCGGTATCCACGAAGACCTTGATTTCCGGCGCCCCCTCGGCGGCATCGATCAGCCAGCGTCCGAGCCGCTTCAGCCGCTTCTTGACCACGTCGTGATAATCGCGGTTCTGCGCATAGACAGAAATCGCTGCACGCTCGGGCTGCTCCAGAATCTCAAGCGGGTCGTGATCGGGCGTGTAGGCCTCGCCCAGCATGATGATCGACCGCGCCTCGGGCCAGAGCGTCTGCGGATCGCCCCGCCAATGCGCGCGATCCTCGAGCCAGCCCATCTGCCCGTGATAGCCCTCGTCGAGAAAGGCGCGCAGCCGCTCCGGCACGTCCGGGATCGCATCGGGCCCCGTGATACGACAGCGGGTGAAGCCCACCGCCTGCGCCTCATCCTTCAGGCGCTCCGTCAGGTCCAAAACGGCCCCCGGCGCAGGTGGCGCTCAAAAGTCGAGATCGGCATAATGCTTGGGCGGCGGGAAGCCCGGCACCTGGTCTGTCAGGATGCGGCGGAAGGCGGGCCGCGACTTGATCTTGGCGTACCAGTCCTTGACCGTCGCCTGCCGGTTCCAGTCCACGTCCGAGATGTAGTCGAGCGACGACAGATGCGCGGCGGCGGCGAAATCCGCCAGCGTCATCACGTCGCCCGCGAGCCAGCGGCGGTGATCCAGTAGCCAGGCCATGTAATCGAGGTGATACTTGATCGCCTTGGCGCCCGCCTTGACGTTGGAACTGTCCGGAAAGCCCGCCTTCATGACCTTCTTGTTCACCCGCTCGTAAAGCAGTTTCGACGTCACTTCGGCGTGGAACTTGTCGTCGAACCAGCCGATCAGGCGGCGCACTTCATAGCGCGCATCGGCGTTCTTGGGCATTAGCGACGGCTCGGGATAGGCCTCCTCGATCCATTCGCAGATCGCGGCCGACTCGGCCATGGTCTTGCCGTCGATCTTCAGGACCGGGACCTTCGCGGCGGGATTGCGCCGGATGAAATCCGGATCCTTTTCCCAGTACCGTTCCTCGATCAGTTCGCACTCGATCCTCTTCTCGGCAAGGCTGAGACGGACCTTGCGGCAGAACGGGGAGAGGGGCACGTGGTAAAGCTTGGCCATTCGGGAACACGTTTTCTTTGAGAATACCCGTCGGTCATACTCCTGCCGGCGGGTCGGTTACAACACCTCGTCGCGAGGCCCGGCGGCGCTGCGCAGGCTTATGCGCGCTCGAAGCAATCCGCGCGTCCATCGCGCTCGATCGTGGCCGCCCCGTCCCGGATCGAGGCCGCGCGATTGCGCACGAAACGCGACGGATCACTGGCCGAGCGACCCTTGGGATCGGGCAGGATCGCGGCCAGCCGGGCGGCCTGCACGGGCGTCAGATCCAGCGCGGTGGTGCCGAAATAATGCCGCGCTGCGGCCTCCACGCCGAAGACGCCTTCATCGAACTCCGCTATGTTCAGGTAGACCTCGAGGATGCGCCGCTTGGGCCATGCGGCCTCCATCGCGGGCGTGATGACCGCCTCCAGCGCCTTTCGCGGCCAGGACCGCCCGTGCCAGAGATAGACGTTCTTCACCACCTGCTGGCTGATCGTCGAGGCGCCGCGATTGCCCCCCTCTTCGATGGCGGTGCGGATCGCGTTCATGTCGAAGCCCCAATGGGTGCAGAAATTTGCATCCTCCGCCGCCACGGCAGAGCGGAACATCACCGGCGCGATCCGGTCCGCATCGACCCAGTCGCGCTGCACTCCGTCAAGGCGGCGCGCCTCGGCCATGATGTAGGGCGTCGTGGGCGGGTTCACGACGCGGTAGAGCCCGACGCCCAGCCCGATCAGCACAATGACCGCCAACACCGCGCGAAAGCTCCATTTCAGCATGAACCGCACGGGGCGGATGCGCGGCTTGGTCTTTTTGGTCGTGCGGGATTTGGCGGCCATGTCTGCGTCTTAGCCTCGGGGCATCGCATCGGAAAGGGTCCCGGCATCACGACCGTTATGTGGGGGGTGATAATAGCCACGATGCCGGGTGCTGAACCGTGGGAGAATTGTCCACGATTTACGGACAATACCTTTCTATTGCGGGTTTTGGACGGGATTACGGTCCAATCGTGGCAAGAGTTGGACACCGCCGGACCGGCCCCGCGCGCGCAACGTCAGGCGGGCGCGGCCACTTCGACAGACAGGATCGTGGGCAAATGCCGCGCGATCTCGTGCCATTCCGCGCCCTCGTCGCGGGTGGCGAAGACCGACCCGGAATTGGTACCGAAGTAAATTCCGGCCGGCTCCTGCCGATCGCCCGCCATCGCCTGACGCAGCACGGTGAAGAAACACGCCTTCTGCGGCAGGCCTTCGCGTTGGGCCTCCCAGCTTTTCCCGCCATCGCTCGACCGCCATACCGCCGCAGCGGCCTCGGGCGGGTAGCGCCCCAGGCTGTCGCCGTTGAGCGGCAGCGTCCAGATCGTCTCGGGATCGCGCGGATGGACTCGGATCGGAAAGCCGAAGGTCGAGGGCAGGCCTTGGGTGATGTCGTCCCAGGACCGCCCGCCATCGGCAGACCGCCAGACCCCGTGATGGTTCTGCTGATACAGCACGGCGCCCGGTCCCGGCGCTTTCATCATGTTGTGCACGCAATGCCCGGTCTCGCCGTCGCGCGGGGCCGCCGGATGGGGATGATCGCCGCAAGCCTCTGCATTGGACAGCCGGTTGCGCCGTTGCCATGTCTTGCCACCATCCTCGGTCGCGAAGACCCCGGCGGCGGAAATGCCGACCCACAACGCATCCGCATTGCCCGGATCGCTGACGATCGTGTGCAGCGTCAGCCCGGCCGCTCCGGGCGCCCAGCTTTCCGCGGAGGGATGATCGGTCAGCGCCTCGATCCGCTCCCAGGTGACGCTACGGTCCCGGCTGACCAGCAAGGTCGCGGGCTTCGTCCCGGCATATAAAGCGCCATGGGCATAACCCAGGGACCAGACCTGCGCGAAATCGGTGCCGAAGGGCAGCGGCACATTCTCCCAGCCGATCATCGCGGCAAAGTCGGGATCGTTCTCGGCCCAGTCGTCGGTCATGCCGCGGGTCAGTCGGGTAAGTTCCCAAGTGGCGCCGCCATCCTCGGAGCGCCAGACCCCCGCGCCGGTCCATTCGCCACCGCCCCCCGCCCAGAGCGTACCGGTCTCGGGATCGGAGGCGAAGTGGTTGATGGCCCAGCCGTCGCAATGGGGCCCCTCGACCTCCCAGTCTCGGCGCGCGGCATCGCCCCTGAGCAGAAAGGCCCCTTTCGTCGTGCCGACGAGCACGGTCAGACCATCCGATGCCATGACGCCCTCCCTCGGATTCTGCTGCAGAGGATACAGCAAAATACCGCATTTCCCTACGGGATGCGGCTGGGCAGAAAAAACCGCGCGAGACCGGGGCCTCGCGCGGTGTCATGTCTTTCGGTCGGCGGACGGTTACTCCGCCGGAACCGCCTCGTTCTCGACACCCACGGGATGCGGCAGCTTGTCGAGCATCTCGATCGGGCAGACCTGCAGGAACTTGCCCTTCTCCTCATCCCAATGCTGCAGGATGTCGGCGGCTTTCACGCTGCGCGTCTCCTCCGCATGGGCTTCGATCAGGCGCTTCAGCTCGTTCTCCCAATGCGCCACGGTGACCGGGCAGGTCACGAGGCTTTCACGGTTGATCAGCGCATCCGCCTGTCCCTCGGGATCGTAGAGATAGGCCATGCCGCCGGTCATGCCCGCGCCGAAATTGGCCCCGATCGTGCCCAGGATCACCGCGACGCCGCCGGTCATGTATTCACACCCGTTGGAGCCGCAGCCCTCGACCACGACCTTCGCGCCGGAATTGCGCACGGCGAACCGCTCGCCCGCGCGGCCTGCCGCGAAGAGATGGCCATCGGTCGCACCGTAAAGGACGGTATTGCCGACGATGGTGTTCTCCGACGCCTTGAGCGGCGAATGCATCGGCGGCCGAACCACCACGATGCCACCCGACAGGCCCTTGCCGACATAATCGTTGGCATCGCCCGACACCTCAATCTTGAGGCCCGGTGCCGCGAAGGCGCCCAGCGACTGACCGGCGGAGCCCGTCAGCTTGACCGTCAGGTGATCCGGCTGCAGCGCGTTGCGCATGCCGAAGCGCTGAACGATGTGGCTCGAGGTACGGGTGCCCACGGTGCGGTCGGTGTTCTGCACCGCGTAAGACAGCTGCATCTTCTCGCCGTCATCGAGGAAGCGCGCGGCATCCTTGACGATCTCCGCATCGAGCGTGTCATCCACCTCGTTGCGCGGGCCGGTGCGGCTGTACGTCGTCTCCTCCGAGCCGTCGACGCGGATCAGAAGCGGGTTCAGGTCCAGATCGTCCAGGTGGTCCGAACCACGGCTGACCTGGTTCAGAAGATCCGCCCGGCCGACAACCTCATCGAGCGACCGCGCGCCGATGGAGGCGAGGATCTCGCGCACTTCCTGGGCGTAGAAGGTGATGAGGTTCACCACCTTGTCCGCATTGCCGGTGAACTTGGCGCGCAGCGCGTCATCCTGGGTACACACACCCACCGGGCAGGTGTTGGACTGGCACTGGCGCACCATGATGCAGCCCATCGCGATGAGTGCTGCGGTGCCGATGCCGTATTCCTCGGCGCCCATCATCGCTGCCATGACGATGTCGCGGCCCGTGCGCAGACCGCCATCCGTGCGCAGCGTGATGCGCGAGCGCAGGTTGTTCATCGACAGGACCTGATGCGCCTCGGTGAGGCCCATTTCCCAGGGCAGACCCGCATACTTGATCGAGGTCGCGGGGCTCGCCCCCGTGCCGCCATTATGGCCCGAGATCAGGATGACGTCGGCCTTGGCCTTCGCGACACCCGCCGCGATCGTGCCGACGCCCGAGGAGGCCACCAGCTTCACGGTCACCTTGGCCTTGGGGTTGATCTGCTTCAGGTCGTAGATCAGCTGCGCCAGATCCTCGATCGAGTAGATGTCGTGATGCGGCGGCGGCGAGATCAGCGTCACGCCCTTCGTCGAATGGCGCAGCTTGGCAATGAGATCGGTAACCTTCATCCCCGGAAGCTGACCGCCCTCGCCGGGCTTGGCGCCCTGCGCGACCTTGATCTCCAGCTCTTCGCAATTGAGCAGGTATTCCGCGGTCACGCCGAAGCGGCCCGAGGCCACCTGCTTGATCTTGGCGGAGCGGTTGTCGCCGTTCGCATCGGGCGTGAAATCCTTGGGATCCTCGCCGCCCTCGCCCGAGTCGGACTTCGCACCGATCCGGTTCATCGCGATGGACAGCGTCCGGTGCGCTTCGGGCGACAGCGCGCCCAGCGACATGCCCGGCGTCACGAAACGCTTGCGGATCGAGGTGATGCTCTCGACCTCCTCGATGGGGATCGACTTGCCCAGCGGCTTGATCGCCAGAAGGTCCCGCAGATGAATGGGCGGGTTGGCCTGCATCGCCTTGGAATAGGATTTCCACATCTCGTAGGACGCCTTGTTGCAGGCCGCCTGCAGCAGATGCATGGACTGCGCGCCCCAGGCATGGGTCTCGCCCGACTTGCGCGCCTTGTAGAAGCCGCCGATGGGCATCACGTCCTGCCCGCCTCGGAAGCCCAGCGCGTGGATTTCCTCGACCTTCTTCTGGATGCCCGAGACGCCGATGCCGGAGATACGGGAGATCATGCCCGGGAAGAACTCCGCACACATGGCGCGGCTCAGGCCCACCGCCTCGAAGTTGAGACCGCCGCGATAGGACGACACGACCGAGATCCCCATCTTCGACATGATCTTCAGGATGCCGAGATCGATCGCATCGCGGAAACGCTTCATCGCTTCGGTCAGCGTGCCATCCATCAGGCCGCGCCGGATGCGATCGGCGATGGTGTCTTCCGCCAGATACGGGTTCACCACCGTGGCACCGGCACCGATCAGCACCGCGAAGTAATGCGGGTCGATACATTCCGCCGAGCGCACGTTGAGCGAACAGAAGGTCCGCAGACCCTTGCGCGTCAGGTGGCTGTGCACGGCACTCGTCGCAAGGATCATCGGCATGCCGACGCGGTCCTCGCTCGCCGTGTGATCGGACAGCGTGATATGCCCCGCGCCCGAACGCACCGCGTCCTCGGCCTCCGCGCGGATCCGTTCGAGGTTCTCGCGCAGCACATTGGGCTTGCCGCCCGCCGGGAAGGTGCAGTCGATCTCGACCATCTCGGCGTTGAAATGGCCCTTCAGCGCTTCGAACTGGGCATTGCCGACGAAGGGCGTGTCGAGCACCAGGATCTCGGTCTGCGACGAGCTTTCGTCGAGCACGTTCTTGAGGTTGCCGAACCGTGTCTTCAGCGACATGACGCGGAATTCGCGCAAGCTGTCGATGGGCGGGTTGGTGACCTGGCTGAAGTTCTGACGGAAGTAATGCGACAGCGGGCGGTAGCGCTTGGACAGCACCGCCGACGGCGTGTCGTCGCCCATGGAGACGACGGTTTCCTTCCCGTCCTCGGCCATCGGCATGAGGATCTGCTCGATCTCCTCGATCGAGTAGCCTGCAGCGATCTGGCGGCGACGCAGCTCACCGCCCTCGAACAGCGGCGTCTCGGTCACATCCGACAGCGGCTCGTCAAGCTCGGTAATCTTGCCGACCCATTCGCCGAAGGGCCGTGCAGCGGCAAGGCGGTCCTTGATCTCCACATCGTGGAACAGCAGGCCCTCCTGCATGTCCACGGCGATCATCTGGCCGGGGCCAAGCGCGCCCTTTTCGCGCACCGTCGCCTCGTCGGTGGGGACCATGCCCGCCTCGGAGCCCGCGATCAGCAGATTGTCCCCCGTCACGACGTAGCGCATCGGGCGCAGGCCGTTCCGGTCAAGCCCGCCGCAGACCCAGCGGCCATCGGTCATGGCCAGGGCTGCGGGGCCGTCCCACGGCTCCATCACCGAGTTGCAGTAGGAATACATGTCGCGCCAAGCCTGCGGCAGCTCCTCGGCCTGCTTGGACCAGGATTCGGGCACCAGCATGGTCTTGGCCATGGGCGCATTCCGGCCCGCGCGCACGAGCACTTCGAACACGGCATCAAGCGCCGCCGAGTCCGACGCACCGCTCGCGATGATCGGCTTGATGTCGCCCGCCATGTCGCCGAACGTGGCCGAGGCCATGCGGATCTCGTGGCTCTTCATCCAGTTGATGTTGCCCTTGAGCGTGTTGATCTCGCCGTTATGGGCGAGCATGCGGAAGGGCTGCGCCAGCCACCATTGCGGGAAGGTGTTGGTGGAATAGCGCTGGTGATAGATCGCGAAGGCCGACTCAAAACGCTCGTCCTGAAGGTCGGGATAGAATTCCGCGACATCCTGCGCCAGCATCATGCCCTTGTAGATGATCGACCGGCAGCTGAGCGAGGCGATGTAGAGCTGGTTGATCGAGGCCGCGGCAGCCGCCTTCTCGATCCGGCGGCGGATCACATAGAGTTCGCGCTCGAACGTCTCTTCATCCACGCCCTTGGAGTTCGAGATCAGGATCTGCTCGATCTCGGGACGGGTCGCGTTGGCCTTCTCGCCCAGGCACTCGATGTTCACGGGAACGTGGCGCCAGCCGTAGATGTAATAGCCCATGCGCAGGACTTCGGTCTCCACGATGGTCCGGCAGGTTTCCTGTGCGCCGAAATCCGTCCGTGGCAGGAAAACCTGCCCCACGGCCATCAACTGATCCTTCTTTGGCGTGTGGCCCGTGCGCTCGATCTGGTCGTAGAAGAACGACACCGGGATCTGCACATGGATGCCCGCGCCATCACCGGTCTTGCCATCGGCATCGACCGCGCCGCGGTGCCAGATCGCCTTCAGCGCCGCGATGCCCGATTCAACCACCTTGCGGCTTTTCTTGCCGTCGATGGACACGACGAGGCCCACACCGCAGGAGGAATGCTCCTCCGCTTCGGAATAGAGCCCGTTCTCTTCAAGCCACTGGCGCTTGGCCTCCATCTCGGCGGCCCAGTTTGCATCATACTTGGTCATGGCGTTTCTCCATGCGAGGGCCGCGTGCGGCCGGTGTCGGGAACAGGCGGGGCCCGTCAGGGCCGCTCCGCCTTCTGTCTCAAGGGGCGCATTACTCCGCCGCGATGGCGCTGGCGCCGTTCAGCTGAGCGAGGATTGCATCGGCGCAGTCGCGCCCGTCGCGGATCGCCCAGACGACGAGGCTGGCACCGCGCACGATGTCACCCACCGCGTAGACGCCATCGAGGCTAGTCTTGCCGGTGGTGAAATCGGCCTTCACGGTGCCCCAGCGGGTCACTTCCAGCTCTGGCTGATCCCAGAGCGTGGGCAGCGCCTCGGGCTCGAAACCCAGCGCCTTGATCACCAGATCCGCAGGCTCGTCGTAATCCGATCCCTCGATCACCTCGGGGCTCTGACGGCCCGTGGCATCCGGCGCGCCGAGGCGCATCTTCTCGACGATCACGGCATTGACCGGCTCGCCCTTGAAGCCCTTGGGCGCGGTCAGCCACTCGAACTGCACGCCCTCTTCCTCGGCGTTCTGCACCTCGCGCTGCGAGCCCGGCATGTTCGCGCGGTCGCGGCGATAGAGGCACTTCACGCTGGTCGCACCCTGGCGGATCGCGGTGCGCACGCAATCCATCGCGGTATCGCCGCCGCCGATCACGACGACGCGCTTGCCTTCAGCGTTCAGCTCACCCGATTCGAACTCGGGCACGGCATCGCCGAAGCTCTTGCGATTGGACGCGGTCAGGAAGTCGATCGCGCGCACGATGCCGTCGGCGCCCGAGCCCGGGCCCTGCAGATCGCGCGTCTTGTAGACACCGGTCGCGATGATGACCGCGTCATGCTTTTCGTGGATTTCGGCGAAGGTGATGTCCTCGCCCACGTTGCAATTCAGAACGAACTCAACGCCCGCGCGCTCGAGCTGTTCGTTGCGGCGCATGACCACGTCCTTCTCGAGCTTGAAGCCCGGAATACCATAGGTCAGCAGCCCGCCCGAGCGGTCGTAGCGATCATAGATCGTGACCTGCACGCCCGCGCGTCGCAGCACATCCGCTGCCGCCAGACCACCGGGGCCCGCGCCGATGATGCCGACGCTCTCAGCGCGCTCCTCGGCGGGCACGATGTCCTTGACCCAGCCTTCTTCCCAGGCCGTGTCGGTGATGTACTTTTCCACCGCGCCGATGGTGACGGTGCCGTGGCCCGATTGCTCGATCACGCAATTGCCTTCGCAGAGACGGTCCTGCGGGCAGATGCGGCCGCAGATTTCCGGGAAGGTGTTGGTGGCCTGGCTGACCTCATAGGCCTCCTGCAGGCGACCCTCGGCTGTCAGGCGCAGCCAGTCGGGGATGTTGTTGTGCAAGGGGCAATGTGACTGGCAGTAGGGCACGCCGCATTGCGAGCAGCGGCTGGCCTGCTCGGCCGCCTTCTCCTCGGCGAACTCGCCATAGATTTCCTGAAAGTCCCGGCGGCGCTCTTCCGCGGTACGTTTATCGGGCATGTCCCGGTCAACGGACACGAACTTCAGCATCGGCTGTTTCGCCATGAATCTTCCCTCGAATTCTAGGTGTTCCCGTCTGATATACAGCACGCGCGGAAAATAAAAGTCAGCAAAGCTGTCCTATATCGAAGAAATTTGCCTGCAAAGGCAACTGCGTCATGCTGTCCTGCAGAAAATTAGGTCCGCTTTGCGACCCATATTCCCGCTTCCCTCTGAGAATCAGCGCTTTATAGCAGGATACGTCCCTTCTCCCTTTTCGCGGTGACACCTTCATGACGCTCTTCCACCTGCTCATTCTGGCGCTCATCCAGGGCATCACCGAGTTTCTTCCGGTCTCCTCCTCGGGACATCTGATCCTTTTGCCGCAGGTGACGGGCGCTGCGGATCAGGGTCTTGCGCTGGATGTCGCGGTGCATGTGGGCACGCTCTTCGCGGTCATCCTCTATTTCTGGGCGGATGTGCGCGTGGCCCTTGGCGGCACGCTGCGGCTCCTGCGCGGCAAGATCGACACGCCGGGCGCGTTCCTCGCCCTCTGCCTGCTGATCGCGACGATCCCCGTCATGGCGGCGGGGCTGGCGCTGCGGCTCACCGGCCTTGATGAGATGATGCGCTCCGTCGCTGTCATCGGCTGGGCGATGATCATCTTCGGCGTGGTTCTGTACTGGGCCGACAAGACCGGCGGCGAGACGCGGCAGGCGGGCGGATGGACGCTGAAGCATGCCGCGATCATGGGGTTGTGGCAGGTGCTGGCGCTCATTCCCGGCACGTCCCGGTCAGGCATCACGATCACCGGCGGGCGGCAACTGGGCTATGACCGGCATTCGGCGGCGAAACTCGCGATGCTGATGTCGATCCCGACGATCCTGGCCTCGGGCGGGCTTCTGGGGCTTGAGGCCGTCACCGGCACCGAAGCGCTGCCGCTCCGCGATTGCGCCATCGGGGCGGCCATGGCCTTCGTCGCGGCGCTGGCGGCCCTTGCGCTGATGATGCGGCTCCTGCGCTCTGTCAGCTTCACGCCTTACGTGATCTACCGGCTGATCCTCGGCGCGGCCCTTCTGGTCTATGCCTATGCGTGATGCGCGGCGCGGCTGTCCCCTGGCGCCTCATCGCGGTCGAACATGCCGTAATCGCGCAGGACGTGGCACACCTTGAGCCGGTAATCGGCAAAGATGCCCTTGCGCCCCTTGGACTGTGCCCCCCGATGCGCGGCGAGCTGGCGCCAGCGCTGCACTGCGTCCTCATCCTCGAAGAACGAGATCGACAGCAGCTTCTCGGGATTGGTCAGGCTCTGGAACCGCTCCACGCTGATGAAGCCCTCGATGTCGTGAACCATGGGCCGCATCTCGGCCGCAATATCGAGATAGGCGTCCTTCTTCCCCTCTGCGGGGATCACTTCGAAGATGATCGCGATCATGTTGGCCCTCCCTTCCTCTGCGCGTGATAGGACAAACCGGCACTCGGGAAAAGCGGCGCGGTCCTCGCCGCGAATGGGGTCTCCGCCTCGTGCCCGTCCGGCCCGGCCAACCGGATCAGACCGCCGCGCGTCCTTCCTCCGCTTCCTCGGGCGCGATCCCGGAGATATCCCGCAGCTTTGCAAGCTCCCGTTCGGGCAACCCGGCATTCATGGAGCGTTGCAGCGCGTCGCGCGCCATGTCGCGGCCTATTTCGTCATAGGTCTGCGGATGCAGGTTGCGCAGGGCCGACAGCGCCCCATGCAGGCCCATCTGCACCTCGATGAAGCCCGCCCCGTCGCGGGCGATCGGGCGGAAGCCGTCTTCGATCAGATCGGCAGCCCGAAGGGTGGGCACGATCACGTTGGGGTAATCGACCTCGGGCGTCACATCGGAATGCCACTGGGACAGCACCCGCACGAGATGGCCAATCACCCAGATCGCGGTGCCCGGATCGTTGACGGCGGGCGACAGGGCCCGCGATGCGATCTCGGCCAGCACCACGATGCCGTAGCGCGGGTCCTGATCGAAGTCGCGGCGGCGTCCGATGGTGATGGTTGCGCGCAGCGCCGTCAGTTGCGCCTCGCTGGGTGGTCCACCCTCCACCGAGAGGATCGGCGTCGTGCGGTGGGCAAAGCTGCCCGGTAGCACCAGAAGCCGGACGCGCGCCTTCATGGCCTCGGCGCATTTGGACAATTCCTGCATGTCGACATGCTGCACATGGCCGATGGCCTCCGGAAAGACCTTCTTCTCGCCCGGCGATGGCGGGCCGGTCTGCGGCGTGCCCCCGAGCCAGGGCCGCGCCATGCGTTTCTTGATCGCGTTGTCCGCCGCCGCCTCCACCCGGTCGAGCGTGTCCTCGATCCGCCCGAAGCTCATCAGGTGACTGATCCAGCGCAGCAACGCGACAACCACGAAGATGATGACGCCCACGGTCGCGATATAAAGGACGAGCAACCCCGCCTCGCTGTAATAGCCCGCCTTGAGCGCGATGATCCCGAGAAGGCTGAACAGGAACGTGCCCAGAAAGGTCGCGAGCACGTTTTGCGTCGTCGGGTCTTCCTGCAACAGCGCCGTCGCGCGCGGCGTGGCCGAGCCTGCGGCCGCGGCAAAGGCCGAGACCGCGATGGACAGCGAAAACGTCGTCACCGCCAGCATCGAGGAGGTCAGGATCCCCAGAACCTGATCGACCGCGTCGGGGCCGACCTGATCGGTCCACGCCTCCGGTATGACATCGCCCAGAAGCTGCGCCGCGATCAGCGTCACGATCGCAAGCACCGCGAAGCTGACCACGCGGACCCAGATCTTGCGAAGCTGCTGCACGAGCAACCACAGGTATTTCGACGAGATCATAGGGTCAGTTCCATTCCGTTCTTGCCGATGTCGAAATCCACGTCCGCTTTCGATGCGCGGCCCGCATCGCCCGAAACCCCGCCCTCGGCGCGCAGCATCCGGACCTTGTGTAGGAGGTTCACAAGTGGACTGACCCGATCACCTTTCAAGCGCGCCGCCGGGACGCGCCGGGGCGTCTCACCCATCATCGCAGCCGTCATGGGGCCGCAAAGGCAAGCATGCAACCGACCACGGAGGCGCCGCTGCCTGCACCGCGACCATTCCATCTTGCGCCGCGAAAATTCCGGGGCGCCGCAATGATCTTAACCTGATCCGCGCCGCTCTGTCTGCCGTCCTGTCTCTGGCGGCGGTGTCAGCAAGGGCCGCAGCAGCGCCACCGGATGCCGCCTGAGCGTGAGGCGCATCGCGACGTAATCCTCCACGATCTCCTCGCCCTCGCTCATCTGCGGCAGGTGGGCGGCAGGCTCGACGATGCCTTCGCCCTCCATGTCGCCCGCAAAAAGCGGCAGCGGCTTGTCGCCCGCCAGCGCCTTGGCCTCCCACAGCGCCTCCCGCCGGGTAAGGCCCAATGCCGCGAACACGTCGGCCTCGGCCAGCCGCGCCACGACCCGCGGCCCGATCCCCGCGCGCCGCCAGACATCGCGGACCGAGCGATAGCCGTTGCCGCGCGCGGCACACATCCAGGCCGCATCCTCCTCGGACAGCCCCTTGATCTGCCGGAACCCCAACCGCAGCGCGAGCCCGCCCCGCCCGTCCGGCTCCATCACGTTGTCCCAATAGCTTTCGTTGATGTCGATGGGCCGCACCTCGACGCCGTGTTCCCGCGCATCCCGCACGATCTGTGCCGGCGCATAGAACCCCATGGGCTGCGCGTTCAGAAGCGAACAGGCGAAGATGCCGGGATGGTGGCACTTGATCCAGGCCGAGGCATAGACCAAGAGCGCGAAGCTCGCCGCGTGGCTTTCGGGGAAGCCGTAGGAGCCAAAGCCCTCGATCTGGCTGAAACACCGCTCCGCGAATTCCGCGTCATAGCCGTTCTTGCGCATGCCGCGCAGGAACCGGTCGCGCATCTCCGACACGTTGCCGTTCTTCTTGAACGTGGCCAGCGCGCGGCGCAGGCGGTCGGCCTCGGACGGCGAGAAGCCCGCGCCGATGATGGCGATCTGCATAGCCTGCTCCTGGAACAGCGGCACGCCCAGCGTCTTGCCCAGAACCTCGCCCAGCGCGTCCGAGGGGAAATGCACCTCCTCCTCGCCGTTGCGCCGCCGGATATAGGGATGCACCATGTCGCCCTGGATGGGGCCGGGCCGGATGATCGCCACCTCGATCACCAGATCGTAGAAGCTGCGCGGACGCATGCGCGGCAGGAAGTTCATCTGCGCGCGGCTCTCCACCTGGAAGACGCCGATGCTGTCGGCCCGGCAGAGCATGTCGTAGACCTTCGGATCCTCGGGCGGCAGCGTCGCGAGGCTGTGCCGCTCGCCGTGATGCTGGCGCAAAAGATCGAAGGCCTTGCGGATGCAGGTCAGCATGCCAAGGCTCAGCACATCGACCTTCAGGATGCCCAAAGTGTCGATATCGTCCTTGTCCCAGCAGATCACCGTGCGCTCTTCCATCGAGGCATTCTCGATGGGCACCAGCTCATCAAGCCGCCCTTCGGTGACGATGAACCCGCCCACATGCTGGCTCAGGTGCCGCGGGAAGCCGATGATCTCGAAAATGAGCTCCATGGTCAGGCGCAGCCGCGCGTCGTTCGGATCAAGCCCGATCTCGCGCATGCGGTCCGCCTCCAGCCCGTTGGTGGAGAAGAACCCCCAAAGCTGCGAGGAGAGCGCGCCGATCGTGTCCTCGGACAGGCCCATCGCCTTGCCCACCTCGCGCACCGCCCGCTTGCCGCGATAATGGATGACCGTGGCACACAGCCCCGCGCGGTGCCGCCCGTAGCGCGCATAGATGTGCTGGATCACCTCCTCGCGGCGCTCATGTTCGAAATCGACGTCGATATCGGGCGGCTCGTCGCGCGCCTCGGAGACGAACCGCTCGAAGACCATCGTGCCGATCTCGGGGCTGACGGAGGTCACGCCAAGGCAGTAGCACACCACCGAATTGGCCGCCGATCCACGCCCCTGGCAAAGGATTCCGCGTTCGCGGGCGAAGGCCACGATATCGCGCACGGTCAGGAAATAGGGCGCGTAGGACAGCTGCGCGATAAGCGCCAGCTCATGTTCCAGCAGCCCACGCACCTTCTCGGGCGCGCCCATCGGGTAGCGCCAGTCGAGCCCTTCGCGCGCCAGCCGGGCAAGCCGCTGATCGGCGGTCTCGTCGCCCGTGATCTCCGACGGATACTCGTATTTGAGCGTGCCCAGATCGAAGGTGCAGCGCGCGGCCAGCGCCGCGGCCCGGTCCAGCGCATCTTCGTGACGGCCCAGGATGCGCCGCATCTCGGGGCCCGAGCGCAATCGCTGTTCGCCATTGGCCAGCGCCGCCCGGCCCAGATCGTCGACCCGGCAACCGAGCCGCACCGCACTCAGCACATCGGCCATCTTGCGCCGCCGCCCGTGATGCATGAGCGGCCGCGCGGTCGCCACCGTCTCGATGCCAAGCTGCACGGCCAGTCGCGCCAAGCGGTTGAAGCGCGCCGCATCGCCGCCGTCATAGCGCGGGCTGAGCGCCAGATGCACCTGGCAGGGGAACCGCGCGACCAGCCTGCGCGCCTGCGGCGTCCAGCGCGCCGCGTCGTCGGGCTCGGGCCCCGACAGGATCAGCTCCAGCCCCTCGGCATCCTCGATCAGGTCGTCGAGCCGCAGGTCGCAATCGCCCTTGGGCGCCCTGAGCCGCCCCTTCGACAACAGCCGACACAGCCGCGCCCAGCCCGTCCGCGTGGCCGCGAGTGCCGTGATCTCCACCCCTTCCGCGAAGGTCAGCCGCGCCGCCGGGATCAGCCGCGGCACGTTGGCGATGGCCAGTGACGGCGCGCGCGGGGCGCCCTCTGGCGCGGGCGGGCCGATGGGACCATTCGCCGCCTCGGCCTCCGCGCGTTCCCCGACCACACGGGCGATCTCCTTTGCGCGCTGATAGGCCCGCACGATCCCCGCGACCGAGTTCTCATCGGCCACGGCAATCGCGTCGAGCCCCGACAGCGCGGCCCGCTCCATGAACTCCTCGGGGTGCGACGCGCCCCGCAGGAAGGTGAAATTCGACGTGATGCTGAGTTCGACGGACATGCCACAAAGGGGAATCGGGGATGGGCGCCCAGTATGTTCTATTTTTGTTCTCTTGTTGAGTCCCCGATCCGCCCCCGCGACATCAGCGCGCGCGGAAGGCAGGCAGCGTATCACCATCCTCGGGCGTGGCCTCCCAGACGGCGCGCGCGATGGCGCGAGCCATGCAGATCGCCCCTGCATGCCCCAGACCCGCCAGTTCCATGCCGGGCGCGTCAAGCGTCCGCGCGCCTGTCGCGGCGGCGAAGATCAGATCGCCGTCCATCGGCGAATGCGCGGGCTGGATGGCGCGGCCAATCCCGTCATGCGCGGCCACCGCCATCCGGTGACACTGCCCCTTGTCGAGCGCGGCATCGGTGGCGACGATCCCGATCGTGGTGTTGCCGAGCGCGGCCATCGCGGCGAGCTTCTTCGAGGCGGGCAGCGGCTGCAGCCCATGCGCCAGGTCCGGCCCCAGCCCGCCGAATTCATCGTCGACCTCGTAAGGCGCCGCCCAGAAATGCCGCCCCGAGGGCGTCGTGACGCAGCCCATCGGATTGACCGCCACCAGCGCGCCCACGGTCACGCCCGAGGGCAGCACCAGCGAGGCCGAGCCAAGCCCGCCTTTCACCTGCGCCGTCTGCGCGCCGGTCCCGGCGCCACAGGATCCCAGCGAAAAGTCCGCGCACGCGGCGCTGAGCGCGGACCGGCCCAGCGCGGGATAGGGGTTCTCGCCCCATTCCTTGTCACCGCCATTCAAGAGATCGAACAGAATCGCCGCAGGCACGATGGGCACCCGCGCCGACAGGACGGGAAAGCCGCGCCCCGCCTCAGCCAGCGCATCCATCACCCCCTGCGCCGCGGCGAGGCCGAAGGCCGATCCGCCCGACAGGACCAGCGCGTCGGCGCCGGGTGCGGTCTTGTCGGGTGCCAGAAGGTCCGTCTCCCGCGTGCCGGGCGCGCCGCCCATCACCGCGACCGACGCCGTGAACGGCGCGTCGCCCACGAGAACGGTCGTGCCGGATTTCAGTGCCCGGTCCTCCGCATGGCCGACGCGCAGCCCCGCCACGTCGGTAATCAGGTTGCGCGCACCGGGACGCATCGGATCTTGATCGCTCATGAGGCCCCTCGGGTTGGCTCGGCTTCGGAAAATGTCTCGGGCAGGACGGGGGCCGCGTCGATCAGCGCGCGCGTATAGGCATGGCGCGGCCGGGTCAGCACGTCTTCGGTGGGCCCTTCCTCGACGATCCGGCCCGCTTTCAGGACCAGCACCCGGCTGGTGATCCCGCGCACCACGGACAGATCGTGGCTGATGAAGAGATAGGCCAGATTGTACCGTTCGGAGAGATCCGCGATCAGGTCGAGGATCCGCGCCCGCACCCGCACATCGAGCGCGGAGACCGCCTCGTCGAAAATGATGAATTCGGGTTTGGTGATGAGCGCGCGCGCGATGGCGATCCGTTGGCGCTGCCCGCCCGAAAAGGCGTGAATATGCCGATGCGCATCCTCGGGCGACAGGCCCACCGCGCGCAGCGCCTCCGCGATGGCGGCCTGCCGTTCGGCACCGCGCGGCGGATCGGCCATGAGGTGAAATGGCTCCGTGATCAGTCGCGAGACCCGGTGGCGCGGATTGAACGAGCCGTAAGGATCCTGGAAGACGACCTGCATCTTGGCCTGCGCGGCAGACGGCGTGCGCCCTGGCGCGATCGTGATGCCGTCCAGCGTCACCAGCCCCGCGCGAGCGGCCTCCAGCCCGAGGATCGCCCGGGTCAGGGTGGATTTGCCGGACCCCGATTCCCCCACGAGCCCCACCCGTTCCCCCGACCGGATCGAGAAGGTCACGTCGCGCAGCGCATCGAAATGCGGGCGCGTGCCGAAAAGGCGCCTGCGCGGCAGGGCGAAGCTCTGGCTGACGCCCGCAACCTCGAGGAGCGGCGTATCGGCCTTGCGCGGCATCAGATGCGCGCGGTGGCGCGAGGCGGCAAAAAGCGCGCGGGTATAGTCATGCGCCTGCGCCCTGAAGACCTCCGCCGTGGGGCCCGACTCGACGATCCGGCCCTTGTTCATCACCGCGATCCGGTCGGCCAGCCCGTGGACCACGGCCAGATCGTGGGTGATGAGCAGAAGCGCCATACCGTCCTCGCGGGCGAGGCTTTTGAGGAGACCCAGAATACGCGCCTGCGTGGTGACATCGAGGGCCGTGGTCGGCTCGTCCGCGATCAGAAGCTTTGGCCGCAAGGCGGTCGCCATGGCGATGACCACGCGCTGACGCTGCCCGCCGGACAATTCGTGCGGGTAGCGCGTGAGCGGGATTTCCTCGAGTCCCACGCGGTCGAGCGCGGCGCGGGCCACCTCCTCCGCCCGGGCGGGCGTCGTCGCCTGATGCAGACGCACGGTCTCGGCCACCTGCCGCCCGATGCTTTGAACGGGGTTGAGCGCGGTCATCGGCTCCTGGAAGACCATCCCCATCTCGGCCCCGCGCCAGGCGCAGAGGGCAGGCTCCGACAGCGCCATCAGGTCCTGGCTATTCAGCCGAACGGCGCCTTCTGCCTCCGCCGCGCGCGGCAAGAGCCCCATCGCCGCCAGCGCCGTCATCGACTTGCCCGACCCGCTTTCACCGGTCAGCGCGACGATCTCGCCCGCGCCGATGGAGAAGGACACATCCTCTACCACGGCCGCATCGCCGAAGCGCACGCTCAACCCTGCGACCTCCAGCACGCTCATGCCCGCACCGTCTTCAGGCGGGGATCGAGCGCATCGCGCAGCCCGTCGCCCAGAAGGTTCAGCCCCAGAACCGTCCCCACGATGGCGAGCCCTGGCATCAGCGCCACATGCGGCGCCAGCGCCACCATGGTCTGCGCATCCGCCAGCATCCGCCCCCAGGACGGCACCGGCGGCTGCGCGCCAAGGCCCACATAGCTCAGCCCCGCCTCCGCGAGGATCCCCAGCGAGAACTGGATCGTCCCCTGCACGATCAGGAGGTTCACCACGTTGGGCAGGATATGCTCGACCGAGATGCGCGCGCGTCCCTTGCCCGCGACGCGCGCCGCCATGATGAATTCCCGCGCCCAGATCGACAGCGCGGCACCGCGTGTGAGCCGCGCGAAGACCGGGATGTTGAAGATGCCGATGGCGATGATCGCATTCACCGCCGAAGGCCCCGCAATGGCGGTGATCAGGATCGCGATGACAAGGCTCGGGAAGGCGAAGACCAGATCGTTGCCGCGCATGATGACCTCGTCGAGCCAGCCACCATGACGCGCGGCTGCCGCGAGCCCCAGCGGCACGCCCACGCCCATGCCGATGCCGACGGCTACGAGTGCCACCGCAATGGAGGTGCGCGCACCCACCATCAGCATCGACAGGATATCGCGTCCGAAATGATCGGTGCCCAGAAGATGCGCGGCCGAGGGCGGCTGCAGCCGGTTCGGGATCGCCATGCCGTCGACCGCGTAGGGCGTCCAGACAAAGGACAGCCCAGCGCCCAGCAGCACAATCGCCGATAGCACAGCGCCGATGACAAGCGTACGGCTCATGCCCGCCGCCTCAACCGCGGATCGACCGCCGCATAGGCCAGATCGGTCAGGAAGGTCACGACGATCACCGCAAAGACCAGGAGCATCACCACCGACTCGACCACGATCAGATCCCGCTGCGAAATCGCCTGGAAGATCAGCCGCCCGAGCCCCGGCAGGAAGAAGACCTGTTCGATGATGATTGCGCCTGCGAGGAGGAAGGAAAACTGCAGCCCGATGATGGTCAGCACGGGGATCAGCGCGTTCCTGAGCCCGTGCCGCCAGAGCGCCTGGCCGCGCGTCAGGCCCTTGGCGCGCGCGGTGCGCATGAAATCCTCGCCCAGAATGTCAATGAGCGCGGAGCGCATGACCCGCGCGAGGATCGCGGCTTGCGGCAGGGCCAGCGCCACGGCAGGCAAGGTCAGCGCCTTGATCGCCGCCAAGGGATCGGACCAACCCGGAAAGCCGCCCGCTGAAAACCAGCCGAGATTGATCGCGAAGAACAGCACCAGGAGCATCGCGAACCAGAAGTTGGGCACCGCGATGCCGAGCTGCGTCGCCCCCATCAACGCCATGTCACCGGGCGCCCCCCGGCGCGAAGCGGCGTACAATCCTGCCGGAAAAGCCAGAGCGGTCGACAGCAAAAGCGCATAAAGCGCCAGCGGCAACGAGATCCAGAGCCGGTCCGCGACCATCTCCGCAACGGGCGTGCGATAGGTGTAGGAGGTGCCGAAATCGCCCGTCACCATGCCGCCCAGCCAATCCACGTAGCGCTGCCATTTCGGCACATCGAGGCCCAGCTCGGTGCGCAAGGCCGCCACCGTATCGGGCTGCGCATTGATGCCCAGCATGAAGCTCGCCGGATCGCCGGGTGCCACCTCGACCACCAGAAAGATGACGAGCGAGGCCACCAGCAGGGACAGGCCAAGCGAGATCAATCGGCGGAGGGCGTAGCGCAGCATGTGGGCCACGGTAGGGCGCGCGATCCCGGCGGTCCAGCGCCGACATGCCCCCGGCGCAGGGCAGTCCGCGGGATGCGGCCCCGCGGCGTCAATACAGCGCCGCGACCTCGTACATGACCGGCTCGAACCGGCTGCACAAAGCGGCGATCTCGCGGTTGCGGCGGCGCATCTCGTCCGAGCGCAGCATCGCCTTGAAATCGTCCCGGCTGCGCCATTGCGAGTAATTGGCAATCCGCGTCTCGGCGTCGTTCACATGCAGACCCGCCGCGAGGAACCCCGGCTGGTCCGAGATGAACTCCGCATAGGCCGCCTGCAACAGCGCCAAGAGATCCCCGCAGGTGCCGGGCGAGCATTCGAACGTGGTGATGACCGTCTGATGCTGGGTGTCGGTCCGGATATCGAGCATGGCAAATCCTCCCGGACGCAGCATAGCACGAAACTCACGCCCGCACGCGTCCTGTAGCCCGCTTTCTGCGCATGGGACGCGGCCGGAAGCGCCGGATCCTGCCGGTTCACAAGGGTGCACATGCAAGAACGGGCCACGGGGCCGCATTACCGCCGGGCGATCACAGCGCCGCCCGGCGATAAGAGGTTAACTATCTGTTAATACATTACCTTTCGCATGCGAAAGGTTCGGGCCCGGCGCGTCACTCGGTCCAGGACACCCCCGCCAGCGGGTTCGCCTGCGTCGGCTGGTTTTCCCACAGACCCGTCAACCGCGCATCGGCCACGGTGGGATAGGCCAGCTGGAACAGATAGGCGTTGACGAAATCCTCCGAGATCGTGGTCTGCGCCGTGGCGATCATCTCGGAGCGCGTGGCGGGATCGGTGGTGGCCGTCAGCTCTTCCATCAAGGACTGGAACTCGGGATTGTCGTACTGGAAATAGTAATCCGGCCGCGCATAGATGCCGATATCGAAGGGCTCGGTATGGCTGACGATGGTCAGGCCGAAATCCTTGCCCCGGAAGACTTCCTCGAGCCACTGCGCCCATTCGAGATTGGTGATCTGCGTCTCGATCCCGACCTCCCGCAACTGCGCTGCGATGATCTCTCCGCCGCGCCGGGCATAGGACGGGGGCGGCAGTTTCAGCGTCGTGGTGATCCCCTCGCCATGGCCCGCATCGGCCAGAAGCTGGCGCGCGAGGTCCGGGTCATAAGCAGACAGGCCCGTGAGATCGACGTAATCGGGATTGTGCGGGGCGAAATGCGTGCCGATGGGCGTGCCCTGCCCGAACATCGCCCCATCGATGATCGCCTGACGGTCGATGGCATGGGCCACCGCTTCGCGCACCTCCGGGTCGTCGAAGGGCGGCTCTGCGTTGTTCATCGCTAGGATCGTCTCGCCCTCGGTGGAGCCCACGATGACCTGGAAGCGCGGATCGACCTCGAATTGCGGCAGGTTCTCGGGCGCGGGGTAGCCCGCGAAGGCGTCGATATCCTGCGCCATCATCGCGGCAAAGGCCGCCGTCGGATCGGAGATGAACTTGAACGTCGCGGTCTCCAGCGCCGGGGCCTCGCCCCAATACTCCGCATTGCGCGCAAGCTCGATCCGGTCGCCCTGCACCCATTCGGTGAAGGTGAAGGGCCCGGTGCCGATGGGCGTCTGCTTGATCCCTTCGATGGTTTCGGGTGCGACGATCACCGCATCGCCCCAGGCCATGTTGAACAGGAAATTTCCGTCGGGCTGCGAAAGCGTCACCTCGACGGTTTGCGGATCGACCACCGTGACCTCCGCGATGCCCTCGAACAAAGCCTTCTGCGCGTTCACGCTGTCCTCGGCCCGCGCGCGGTCGAGCGAGAATTTCACATCCTCCGCATCCATCGCGGAGCCGTCATGGAAGGTTACGCCCTCGCGCAGGGTGAAGGTGTAGACCGTGCCGTCCTCCGAGATCTCCCAGCTTTCCGCCAGCGCGGGCTCGACACTGCCATCGGCGGCAAAGCGCGTGAGCCCCTCGAAGACGTTGGAATAGAGCACGCTGTCGATGGCGCCCGCCGCTGCCGAGGTCGGGTCAAGATGCGGCGGCTCGAGCTGCAACGCGAGCGTCAGGTCGGTCTGTTGCGCAAGCGCGGGGCTCGCGCAAAGCGCAAGCGCGGTCAGGGTACGACGGAACATAAAACAGGCCCTCCTTGGCGGTTCGGACCAGTGTCGGGCGGATCGAAGTCGGGATCAAGGTTGTTGGAAAGCGCGCCTCGAACCAGGGGCATCAACGAAAGAGCGCGGCCCAGAAGGCGTGCGCAGCCCTGAGCCCCGTGGCCGGACCGGGCTGTCCACCAAGTCGGACATCCGCAAGGCCGCCAGAACAGCAGGGATTCACGGTCAGCGCGTTCGGCAGAAACCATGTGCAGAACCGTGCGCGGTCAAGACCATTCCTTGGGCTTTGCCCGGCTCGGCATCCTGTGCACCTTGGTCACGAAGATGATCTCGCATCCTGTGAGCGAAAACGCGTCGTCGCGTATTGTCGAGGAGCGCCAAGGCGATATCCCATCGCCGGTGACCTCCACCAGATATCCGCTGATCCTGACATGCGATCCGACATCGATAGCACGGAGCGCATCGTACACGGCCTGGTTTGCCGGGATGAGATGGTTGTTCGTGATCTGCTCTCTCACATTGTCGGGCAAGGTGGCGCCGGGCGGAGAATTCCACCGAAGGCTTCTGTGTCCCGTTCCGAACCGGATCGCGTCGGTGCCACCGGGTTCGGCAAGCTCACCCCAGACGATGCCGAGGTCCAAGGGCGCGATCTCGCCCATCCGAGTGAAGCGGTACCTGCGACGGGTCACGACACGCCCCTCGATCACGTAGCCGTAGAGGAGCTCCGCCTTGAACCCATTGCCCAGTTCAACACGCCTTGCGGGCACGGACGTTTGCGCGGGTGAGCCGTCCGGTGCCGCGGCATGTGGTAAAGGCGGAAGGCGCGCGAGGTTCACCGCCGTTTCCACTTCGGCCCGAGGTGCACTCTGTTCGACGCCCAAAGAGAGCGCCCACAATCCCATCGCAATCGCGAACAGGGTGATCTTTGAACCCTCGTCGAACATATCGGGTGCTTTTCCCACTCGTCACTTTGCACAGAAGAAGACTTACCAACGCAAAGTGGCGGTATTTTGGCCTTTTCGGACCTGGCTTGACCGCCAGTGCGGAGTACGGCGTGTCCTCCACGACGCGACAAAGCAGGATACCACCCGTGCGCCGCACCGCCGGAAGGCAGCCCCCCTTTCGGGCGATATCCGGACCATAGGGCGGAACGCCCTCGGCCCTTTCGTCAGGCGGGCCCGCCCCGCGCGTCGAAATCACGCTGATGTGCCTCGACCGCATCGACGTTTTCCGCCGACCAGAGGCACAGCGCATAAAGCGGCTCGATCAGCGTCTCGCCCAGGGGCGTCAGCGCGTAGGTGACCTGCGGCGGCGTTGTCGGCACCACCGTGCGGCTCACCAGCCCGTCGCGTTCCAGCCCGCGCAGGGTCTGCGTCAGCATCCGCTGCGAGATGCTTTCCACCTCGCGGCGCAGGTCGTTGAACCGTTTGGGTCGCTCCGACATCACGAGGATGAGGAGGGCTGCCCATTTGTTCCCGACCCGGGACAGCATCGGGGAGATCCGTTCGCAATCCCCGGGAACACTCATGTGACCTAAGCGCATCGACGTGCCTTCTTGTCCGATTTTCAGGGTGCGATATCTGATCCGACGTAACGCACTAACAGTAACTTAAGAAGGAACCCATACCATGTGCAAGGCCTGTGGCGATCTCAGCCATTCTCCGTCCCGCCGTCGTTTCCTCGCGGGCAGCACCGCGCTTGCCGCCGCCCCCTTCGCGACGGCCGCCGCGGCACAACAATCGACCGCACCCGCGAACGCGACCGTGCCGGGCCAGGACGGCCGCCGCATCCTGCTGCGCGGCGGGCATGTCATGTCGATGGACCCCGAGGTCGGCAATTTCGAGACGGGCGATGTGCTGATCGAAGGCAATCGCATCGTGGAGGTTGCGGCCCAGATCGACGCGCCCGATGCCGAGGTCGTGGATGCCACGGGCCGCGTCGTGATGCCGGGCTTCATAGACACGCACCACCACCAGTTCGAGACCGCCCTGCGTGGCTGGCTCGCTGACGGCATCATGTACAATGACGGCACCGAGGCCGGATCGCCCAATTACCTCGACGACATCCTGGGCCGCTTCGCGATGCAATACACCCCCGAGGACGTCTATATCTCGGAGCTATATGGCGGGCTCAGCCAGCTCGATGCGGGCGTGACCACGGTGCATGACGTCTCGCAGATCCACCATTCGCCCGAGCATTCCGATGCCGCCATCGAGGCGCTCTTCGATACCGGGCGACGCGCCGTCTTCGGCTATTTCGAAGGCTATGGCGAGGCCGCGCGCTACCCGACCGATGCGCCGCGCATCCGCGAACGCTACTTCGCCTCGGACGACCAGCTCGTCACCATGAGCATGGGCGGCGAGATCTACCTGCAGGACGTGGATTACAACGAGCTGTGGCGCATCGGGCGCGATCTCGACCTGCCGGTCGCCTATCACGTCGTGGGCAGCCTCGGCATGGCCGAACCGATGTCGGCGCTGGCCGCCGAGGGCCGGATCGCGGGCGACCAGATCCTCATTCACATGACCGGCATGCCCGACGATGTCTGGCGCGCGGCGCGCGATGCGGGCGCGCATGTCTCGCTCGCGGTGCCCATCGAGATGAACATGCGCCACGGCACACCGCCCATGCTGAAGCTCCAGGAGATGGGCATGGCGCCCTCGCTCTCGGTGGATGTGGAATGCACGATGACGGCGGATTTCTTCACGCAGATGCGCGGCGCGATGACCATGCAGCGCATGGCAGTGAACGAGATGGCCCTGCAGGGCATCGAGGATCGCCCGCCCCTGCTGCGGGCCCGCGACGTGCTGGAATACGCGACGGTGAACGGCGCCACCGGCCTTGGCCTGTCGCGCAAGGTGGGCAGCCTGACCCCCGGCAAGGAGGCCGACATCATCCTGCTCGACGCGACCGCGATCAACGTCGCCCCGCTCAACAACGTGCCGGGCGCGGTGGTGAGCCTGATGGAGCGCTCGAATGTCGAAAGCGTGATGGTCGCGGGGCAGTTCCGCAAGTGGCAGGGCCAGCTTCTGGGCCATGATATCGCAGCGCTGCGCAGCCGCATCGTGGCCTCGCGCGACCGTCTCTTCGCGGCGGCCGGGGTGGAGCAGGACCTCTTCCGCTGATTGCCGGGGCGCTTGTCCCGAACGAAATGCCGCGGCGTCCCGGAGCGGGGCGCCGCTTTCGTTTTTGTGGCGCGGCCTGCCTGCGGGTGTTACAGGCCCCTGCGACACCGGACGCAGGAGACAGCCCATGAGCGCCACCGCCCGCAAGACCGCGCCCCTTCCCGACGATATTCGCGCGATGAAGGGCGGCACGCCCATCGTCAGCCTCACGGCCTATACGACGCCCATGGCAGAGCTGATGGACGCGCATTGCGACTTCGTGCTGGTGGGCGACAGCGTCGGCATGGTGCTGCACGGCCTGCCCTCGACCCTGGGCGTGACGATGGAGATGATGATCCTGCACGGTCAGGCGGTGCGCCGCGGCCTCGCCTCCGCGATGATGGTCGTCGACATGCCGTTCGGCTCCTACGAGGAAAGCCCTGAACAGGCCTTTCGCAACACCGCCCGCATCATGGCTGAGACCGGCGCGGGCGCGGTGAAGCTTGAAGGCGGGACCGGCATGGCCGACACGATCGCATTCCTGACCTCGCGCGGCGTGCCCGTGATGGCGCATATCGGGCTCACGCCGCAATCGATCAACACGCTGGGCGGCTACAAGGTGCAGGGCCGCGGCGATGCGGGGGATATGCTTCTCCGCGATGCCCGCGCCGTGGCCGAGGCAGGCGCCTTCGCGGTGGTCCTCGAGAAGGTGCCCGAGGCGTTGGCCGACCGGATCACAGAGAATGTCGCGATCCCGACGATCGGCATCGGGGCCTCCGCAGGTTGCGACGGCCAGGTGCTGGTCGTAGATGACATGCTGGGGCTCTTCACCGCGTTCAAGGCGAAATTCGTCAAGCGCTATGCGCATCTCGGCGACGATGCGGCTGCCGCCGTGGCCGCCTATGCCGAAGAGGTCCGCGCGCGCCGCTTCCCCGGCCCCGAACATGTCTTCGGCGACACGGCGCCGGGGCGCGGCTGATGACGCGGATCCTCCGGACCAGGGCCGAATTGCGCCAAGTCGTGGCAGGCTGGCGCGCGGCGGGCGAGACGATCGGCGTGGTGCCCACGATGGGCGCGCTCCATGACGGGCATCTCAGCCTTGTCGCCGCCGCGAAGGACGCGACCCGGCGCGTGATCGTGACGATCTTCGTGAACCCCAAGCAGTTCAACAATGCGGGCGATCTGGCCGCCTATCCCCGGACCGAAGACAGCGATGCGGCAAAGCTCGCCCCGTTCGACGTCGATGCGATCTACGTGCCGGACCCCGATCAGATCTACCCTGAGGGCTTTGTCACCAATGTCTCCGTCGCCGCGATGACGGATGTGCTGTGCGGCGCGCACCGGCCCGGCCATTTCGACGGGGTGGCGACCGTGGTGGCGAAGCTCTTTTTGCAAACGGGCGCCGACCGCGCCTTCTTCGGCGAGAAGGATTTCCAGCAATTGCAGGTGGTGCGCCGCATGGCGACCGATCTCGACATCGACATCGAGGTCACGGGCTGCCCGACGATCCGCGACGCGGACGGGCTGGCGCTTTCGTCGCGGAACACCCGTCTCTCACCCGAGGCGCGCCTGATCGCCCCCACGCTGCATCGCGAGATGCGCCAGATCGCTTCTGCCATGCGCGGTGGCGCCGAGGCGTCCCCCGAGATCGCGCGCGCCACGAACGCCCTGATCGCGGCCGGGTTCGAGCGCGTCGAATATCTGGAGGCACGCGCGGTCTCGGACCTCTCGCTGGTCACCCGCCTCGACGCCCCCGCGCGCCTCTTCGCGGCGGCGTGGCTGGATGGCGTTCGCCTGATCGACAACATCGCGATTTGACCCGCCGACATCCGCGCACCCCGCGCATCAGCCAAGGGCGCGCGCCCCTGTCACGACCGGACTACAAATACCTCTCGGGGGTCGGCATTGTCGCGCCATTGGTCCGAGAGACAATGGCGACCGAGGAGGCGGACAGCCCCCTCGCTCCGACCATGCCGCGCACGCAACCTCTAACAGAGTTTACGAAGGTCCGGCTCGGGCCTCGCAAGCTCACTTCAAACGCGGCGGCTTGTCCGGATCGCTACCCGGGGGCGCAGGCACCACGCGCGCGCGGCTTTCGGGCTCGGGCAGATCGAAGCGCAAGCCGACCCGCGCGATCCGCGCCGTGAAGGCGTCGCTATCGGCGAGGAATACCACGTCGAGCGCGCCCGCTTCGATGCCCGAAAACACCAGCGCCTCGTTCACGGCCCGGGCCAGCGGCCCCTCCGCGCCCTCCTTGGCACCGGTGATGCCCAGAAGATGCCCGCGGCTGCCATCGTCATAGGTCACGGCCGCCAGATAGGCCTTCCGCGCCAGCCCCGCCGCCCGACCGAGCTTGGCATCGAGTGCCGAGAGAAGATCCTCGGGCAGACCCCGCGGCGGATGCAGTTCCTGCGGCCGCGCGGCGGCTTCCTGCGGGCCATGGCCCAGCGTCTCGGAAAGCCACGCCACCGCTTCGGGCGGCACCAGGTAGGCCGAAGGCGCCACCTCGATATTCAGCGCGAGCCCCACGCCCTGCCCCGCCAGCATGTTCGCGATCACGCGCCCCGGCAGCGCCGCATAGGGTGCCGGCTTGCCGACAAAGCGCGCGATGCGCGCATCGCTGTCGAAGACCAGCACGAAGGACGCATCCTCGACCTCGAAGATCTCGGGATCGAGCGTTTCGCCCTCCATCTCCTTGGCCAGCAGCAGATGCAGTTCGGTATCGGCCAGCCGTTCGTAAAACCGCAGGCGCGCCGCGTCATCCTCGGGCGCGGCCTCCATCGCGGCAAAGGCCGCATCAAGGGGAGTTTCATGATCCATCCGCTGTCAGGTAGAGGTGCCGGCGCCCGGTGGCAAGTCGCAGCCCGGCCCAAGGTCGCCCGCGCCATCAACGCCGCGCCCCCCCCTCGCCGCCCGCGTGCCCCACGCATCAGAAAAGAGTGCGCCCCCCCTGTCACGACCGGACCAGAAATACCTCTCGGGGGAGCGCGAGGGGGCAGACAGCCCCCTCGCTCTTTTGGTGCGCCATTTCTCAAGCAAAAGCACGGCGAGGCAAACAGCCCCCTCACTCCTCCGGCGGCGTGCCTTCGATCCGGTAGGTTTCGGGCATGTTGACGGGCCAGCGGCCCTCATGTTCGGCACGGACCTTCACCGACCAGTGGATGCGGGCATCTTCCGGGATCGTGCGCGGGTCCGACAGGGGCAGGTACCAGCCGAAGATCGACGCCTTCTTCGAATCCTCGGGCTTCCGGCGCGGCAGGATCTCCACCGGCCACCACCAGATCGTCATCGAATCGTGCGCTTTGCCCAGCGGGTTTGGCTTCACGTACGCGTCACCCTCGCGCGCACCGCGGGCCAGCTTGTTCACGGTCGGCGTCCAGAACTCCGCGCCCTGCGCTTGGGCCTCCTCGATCATCCAGACGAGCGGCAGCTTCGCGAGACCCGATTCCGCCTCGCCGTAGCCCCCGCCGATATCGCCGTGCACGCCCCAGAACCACACTTCGCGGGCATGTTGCGGGGGCGCGTCCTCGGTCTTCATGAAGCGGTTCGGCTTGTACGGCTGGCCCTCGGGCCAGAGCTTGCCGCGAAACATCGTGCGCCGCTCATGGATGGCGACGGCATGGGCAACGGCCTGCACCGAGGAATTGGTTTTCGTGAAGGCATGGGATTTCAGACGCGGTCCGAAGCGGCCCCATTCGATGACCGACGCGACCGTATCGAAGAGCCCCATGAACCGGATCGTCGGGCGGTGCGGATCGAGGATGTTCTCGTAAAGGCGGATCTCCTCGAAGGCATGCGCGCCGCCGCCCTCGCCGATGCGCTTGTAGGCCCGGTAGGCGTAGTCGAGCAGGTTGAGATTGCGCGCCTCGATGATGCCGAAGGCGTGCAGGAAGCCCGCGAGCACCCGCGCCGAATAGGCCCCGCGCGAAAAACCGAAGAGGTAGATTTCATCCGGCGGGATCTTGTTGCCCTCTGCATCCTCGCCGCCCGGATCGTAATGCTCCACGAGGAAGCGGTAGGCGTCCTTCACGTTCCGGTCGAGGCCCCAGCCCGTGGCCATGCCCCAGACCTCCTGAACCTTGCGCCACGCAGAAAGCCAGGCGTTTTCGTCGCCGATCGTCCCGACGCCCGGATCGTAATAGACAACCTGGTCGTCGCGTTTGAGCAGGCATTGATAGAAGCGCAGGACATTGGTGCGCTGCTTGGCGTCGATCTGGTTCGACGTGCCATCAAGCAGGAGAATGATCTTCTTTGGCATGCGTGCGCTCCTTCACTCAGGCGGACAGATCTTCGAGAAACCGGTCGCACCATTGGCGGACCATTGCGGAATAGGGGGCGGCAGGGTCGGACATCTCGCGCAGCTCTTCGACGATCCGGTCGCTCAGCGCCGAGAGCGTGCGTCCGACCCGCCGCACCGCCGGGTCGGCATGGGATTCGAGATCCGCGGCCATGGCGTCGATCTCGAAGATGAGACCGCGCAGGAATTCGAGGTGCTTCAGCACCCGCGCGCGATCCTGCACGAGGCCCAGCCGATTGAGCCCGTAGACCTGGATCGACACCGCCCCACGCTGCGACAGATCGAGCGCGGCGGCATGATCGGCAATCGCCGCACCATCGCCCAGCGCCGCCACGGCGGGAGCAGCCCCCGGCGCACGTTTGGGCAGGGCCAGCGGCCAAAGGTCGCCCGGATCGAGGTGAAAGGCGATATGCTCCATCGGGTCGTCGCGGCAGGGATCGAGCAGGAAGGCCTCCTCGCGCTCCAGCGCATCGGTGTCGCGCGCAGCCCGCGTGCCACCCACGGGAAAGACATCCTTCTTGCCGGACTTGGCGTCGGTCATCGCGCCTGCGACGAGCTCTGCCAGAGAGGCGGAGGGATCGGGCGCCTGCTGCTTGCGGCGGCGATTGCAGTCGATGCAGGACGGCAGGAGATTGTCCCAATCCATCGCGATCCACCAATAGCCCGGATGTTCGGGATCGTCCGCCACCGCCCCCTTCGGGCGGTAATGCTCGACATCGACGGGGGCCTGGGCCGAATAGAACGTCTCGCAATAGGCGCATTTGCCATGGAACAGATGTTCGAGCGCGGCCTTCACCTCATCATGTTTGTAGGCCTTGAAGGAGAAGCTCTTGTCGCGCGTGGCGGGATCTGCGCGATGGGCGCGGACGCGCTCCAGCTCGTTGCGACCGGGGCGTCCGTCTTCCGTCAGCGCCTTCGGGGCGGGGATGTCGCGGCGATTGACCTGGCGCATCACCCCGCCTCCTGCGAGAGCGCGCGCTTGATCCGGGCCTTGGTTTCTTCGCGCAATTCGCGGCGCGTCTCGGTCCGCGCATTGCGAGCCTCGATCACATATTCCGCGACCGCCTCCTCGACGATGCGGGCCACTTCGGTGGAGCCCACGGGCAGCGCGCCCTGCACCTCGGCGCGAAACCGCGCGAGGGTGGATTGCACATCGGCAGGCAGGGGCGTCTCAACCTCGCCCGCGGCGCGTCCCACGGCCAGCGCGTCGGCCAGATCCGCCATCGCATGGCCCGTCCGCGGATCGTCGGTATCGAAGAGATCGAACAGATCCGAGGTCAGAAGCTGCTCGATCGTGAGCTTCGTGACATCCGGCAGCTCGCGCAGCGTGTCGACGAAGACCGGCAGATCGGTGTCGCGCGACTGCCCCGGCACCCGCTGCAGCACCATGACCTCGCCGTCGCGCATGCCGCGCAGGCAGAGGGGGTCGTGGGTGGTGACGATGAAGGTCATCGACGGGAAGGCGCGGCGCAGCCCGTCCATGATCGACACCTTCCAGCGCGGATGCAGATGCGCCTCGACCTCGTCGATGAGCACGAGGGCGCGCGCGGCTTCGAGCGTGGTGAAGTCGTCCCGCGCCATGATCCAGCGCATCATGTCGCAAGTGAGCGCAAGGATCGTGCGAAAACCCGACGACACCGTCGCCAGAGGCGTGCGCAGCGACACGCCATCCTCCTCGACGACGACGAGGCAGCGCTCCTCCTCGCGCTGGATGATGCGGAACCCGCCGCCCATGACGACCCGCAACGCGCGCACGACCATGTCGAAAGGGGCCTCATCGAGCTCCAGCAGCCATCGTTCGGGGTTGGACAGAAGATCATCGGAATGAAAGAGCGACCGTACGGGCCGGTCCGCCCGCCAATTGCGCTGCGCGGACTGGTAGTGGCGGTAGGCGCCATAGGCGAAGATCGGCAGATTCGAGATCTCGGGGCCGCTTGTGGCAAAGCCCTCCGGCGTAACGGTCAAGACCCGCTCGGAGGTGGTGTCGCCCGCGCGGTAGGTCAGGCGGACCTCGGCGGCCTCGCGCGGCTTCATCCATTCGACGCCCATATAGCGCGGATCGAGCAGATATTGCTGCGCCGTCTCCCCCAGCTTGTCGCGTCCGGCATCGGACAGCGCCGCAAGCGTGACCCCTTCGAGCAGCGAGCTTTTCCCGGTGGCATTCTCGCCCAGGATCAAAAGTGCGGCCGCCGTGTCGGGATCGGGCGCGTCCGGCAGGGTGAGCGTGATTTCGGAGAGGGCCTTAAAGTTCGTGATGCGGATCTCGGTCAGGCGATGGGGCGGCGTCTGGGTTGAGACAGCCTCGGGGGACGGTGCGGCGCTGCCGACTTTCAAGGCCTCGATAAAGGCCTCACGACCTGGCCTCTGCTCAAAAAGGAAGGGTTTCAGAAAGGTGAGAAGCCCGGAAAACGGCTCCGTCGGGAAGGGAGACCATAGCGGGTTTACAATTAGGTTGTTCAGCGCATCCGCGATCGCCTGATTGCGGCGCGCGACCAGATCGGGACGGTTGAGATTGAAGTGAAGCGCTGTCGCCCGCCCGCGTTCGCTGATCGGATAGAAAAGGCCGGTTGCCAGCGCTTGTCCGGCCATGGGGCGCGCTTCGAAATGGGTCTCGAAGATATCGTCATCGATGCAGGGGTCGAGAAGAAGCGCCTCCTCTGCCTCGATCCAGGCGTCGGGGACAGCGCCGTACTTGAGCTGGATCTCGTAGTCTTCGGGCGTTGGCACAGGCATGCGTGTCCCGGTAATGGGGAAGCTCTGCCTTTCGCCGGGATGACACTCGCGACAGATCGGATAGAGGTTCTGCCAGAACTGCGCCATCCAGCCGTAATAGATATGCGCATCGGGCAGGTCAGGATCATCGATGCCGTTGGGCGGCCGGAAGCGGAACGGCACGAGATCCGGCCGGGCCTCCTCGCAGAAGGCGCATTTGCCATCGAAGAGGGTCAGAAGCTCCGGCAGGATGGGCGGCTTTTCCGGCAGGGTGCGATCCGGCACACGGGTCTGGGCGCGCTCTTTCTCATCGAGCGCGAGATAATTCAGCATTTCCCGGCCTGCATTCTGGAACGGTGCAGAGGACAGGAGCTTGGGCGCGGGGACGCGGGATCGGTCAACAAAACGCATTGAAATACGGTCTCGAAACAATGCGACGATGCTGGCACGGCGCCCGATTTCAGGCAAGCGCGGGAAACCTTACCCCAGCGCCTCCGCCACGCGGGCGCGCAATTCGGGCAGGAGGTCGGCCTCGAACCAGGGGTTCTTCTTCAGCCAGGCGGTGTTGCGCCAGGAAGGATGCGGCAGGGGAATGGTGTCCGGCGCATGATCGCGCCAGGCGGCGACGGTCTCGGTCACGCCGGCCTTCGTGCCCAGGTGGTAGCGATGCGCATAGCCGCCGATCACGATGCGCAGCCGGATCGCGGGCAGTGCCGCCATGACCGCATCATGCCAGGTCGCGCGGCAGACGGGCGGGGGCGGCAGATCGGAGCCTTTCGCGTCATAACCGGGAAAGCAGAAGGCCATGGGCACGATGGCGATCCGGGACGTGTCATAGAAGCTGGCCGCATCGATGCCGAGCCAGTCCCGCAGACGCACCCCGGACGGATCGTCGAAGGGCTTGCCCGAGGCGTGTACGCGCGCGCCCGGTGCCTGGCCCGCGATCAGGATGCGCGCTTCGGGCGCGAACCAGGTCACGGGGCGCGGCGCATGGGCGGTTTTCGTGGCGGCGAAGCGATCCGCGCAGAGGCGGCAGGCGCGGATATCCCTGGCGATCTTCACGGGGTTAGCTTCACGGGGAGACCTTCACTGGGCAATCGTCACCGGGCGAGCGTCTCGGGGACGATTAGGCGGGTCTCATAGCGGATGCGCGGCGCGATCCAGCGCAGATCCGCGGGGCGGAAAGCCACGCAGCCTGCGGTGGGAAAACCCGGCCGACGCTGTGCGTGCAGAAAGATCGCGGAGCCCCGGGCATATTCCGCCCGCGGCCAGTTCCAATCCGTCAGGATCACGATGTCGTAAAGCGGATCGGCGCGGCGCAGATGCTCATGGCTGTGCGGATAGGGCGCGCGGACCATGAGGTTATAATCCTCGTCCTCTGGATCGTCGGACCAGAGGTCGCCGGGCCGGATCGGCAGCGCCCAATCCGCGGGCCGCGCCAGCCGGTCGGGACGGTAGAGCATGCCGACGATGCGGTGCACGCCCACGGGCGTCGCACCATCGCCTTCGCGCTTCTCGGCGCGCACCCCGCCCCGCCCGATCGTGACCGGGAAGCGGCGGCCGAGAAACCGCAGCGCGGTCGGGGTCAGGACCATGTCGTGGGAACGTGCGATCATGGCACGAGTGATACCGCAGGCGACGCCCGGGTCAATGCGCGCTTTGGAGGGGGTGGCGCCCCTCTCTGCGTGCCCCGCCTGGCCCGGGCGGCGGAGCGAGGGGCCAGCCCCTCGCGCTCCCCGGAGGTATTTCTGGTCCGGTCGTGACAGGTGGACGGGACATCCCCCAAAGGTGGGCCGCGTTGGCGGAAAGCGGGCGCGCGGATATGTGGCCGCTAGAGCAGATGGCCGGACTTCTTGGCTTTGGTCGCGAGGTAATGCGCGTTGAACCGGGTCTCGCCGACCTTCAGCGCCACGCGTTCGGTGACGGTGATGCCCTCATCCTCCATCCGCGCGATCTTGGCGGGGTTGTTGGTCAGAAGCCGCACCGCGCCGAAGCCCAGCGTCTGAAGGATCTGCGCGCCGAGGCGGAAGTCGCGTTCGTCATCCTCGAAGCCCAGGCGATGATTGGCCTCGACCGTGTCGAAGCCCTGATCCTGCAGGGCATAGGCGCGCATCTTGTTGGCGAGCCCGATGCCGCGCCCCTCCTGGTTGAGATAGAGTAGCACGCCCTGCCCTTCGGCCCCCATCTGGGCCAGGGCGGCATTGAGTTGCGGGCCGCAATCGCATTTGAGCGAGCCCAGAAGATCGCCCGTGAAGCAGGCCGAGTGCAACCGCGCCAGAACCGGCGCGTCGCGATCCGGGCGGCCGATCTCGACGGCGTAATGTTCCTCCGACCCGTCATCGGGACGGAAGATATGGAGCCGAGCCTGTTCGGCATGGCGAAGCGGCACGCGGGCCGACACCACGCGCGACAGGGGTGCGAGCACCGACAGATGCGGTGCTGCGATATCCGCGTCGATCCGGGTCAGACCCTGCGGCGCGGGCGCGCGCCCAAGCGGCACGACGAGGGCTGCGGGCAGAAGCCGCGCGGATTTCACCAGCGTCACGGCGAGGCGGTGCAGATCCGCGCTGCCCTCCCGCCGGGTCTGGAGCGGGCCCTTCATCGGCTGATCGAGGTCATCCGCCGGATCGGCCACGCCCTGAACCCAAGGCAGATCGGCCGCGTCAGGCAGGATGACCCGCGCGACATCGCCGTCATAGGCCCGGGCGCGTAAGGTCGCGGCCCGCCGTCCGGTCAGGGTCAGATCGACCGGCAGCGACAGGGCCTGCACCGCGCGCAGACGCTCCGGCGTCAGCGTTTCGGCGGCCAGAACGAGCGCCGCCCCGGATGCGCCTTCCAACAGGACGGGCACGCCCATGCGCAGATCGCCGCGCGCGCGGGCAATCGTCTCTGTCAGGTCGGGCGAAAAGGCGGTGCTGGAGGTCATCGGCATACAATTCTGTAACAATTCTGGGCGGTTTACACGACGCCGTGAGAGAGTTGCAGCAAAACTTGCCGGACCTCCCGGCCGCTCACATTTCTGTCACGATAAAAGGAGATCGCGACATGGCTCAACTCAAGAATATCCTGCTCGTGGACGACGACGAGGACCTCCGCGAGGCATTGGCGGAGCAGCTCGTCCTGACAGAGGATTTCGAGGTGTTCGAGGCCGAAAGCGGCGCGCAGGCGATGCAGAAGGTCAAGGAACAGCACCATGACCTGGTGATCCTCGATGTGGGCCTGCCGGATACCGATGGCCGCGAGCTTTGCAAGCTGATGCGCAAGCAGGGCGTGAAGGCGCCGGTGATGATGCTGACCGGCCATGACAGCGACGCCGATACCATCCTCGGCCTCGATTCCGGCGCCAATGATTACGTCACCAAGCCGTTCAAATTCCCGGTCCTTTTGGCCCGGATCCGCGCGCAATTGCGCCAGCACGAGCAATCCGAAGACGCGGTCTTCCAGCTTGGGCCCTATTCCTTCCGTCCCTCGATGAAGGTGCTGGTCGACGAGGCCGAAAAGAAGATCCGCCTGACCGAGAAGGAAACCAACATTCTCAAGTTCCTCTACCGTGCGCCCGATGGCGTGGTGCCGCGCGACGTGCTGTTGCACGAGGTCTGGGGCTACAATGCCGGGGTCACCACCCACACGCTCGAGACGCATATCTACCGGCTGCGCCAGAAGATCGAGCCGGATCCCTCGAACGCCCAGCTGCTGGTGACCGAAAGCGGCGGTTATCGGCTCATGTCGTAATTTTTTCGAACCACCGGGAACGCCATCGCGCGATGCGTGTTTCCTTCACAGCCGTCGCATGTGCGGACCCTCACATGCACCTCCCTGTTGGACTAGCCCGGGCCTTTGAGCCCGGGTTTTTTTTTTTGGCCGAGGCTTTGGCGCGACCTCTGTGCGCGCATGAAAACAGGCGCGGGATCTGCCCCGCGCCCTCCGGGTCGAACGTGTCAGGTCGGCATCGCGTTGAACGGCGTCACCGGGCGTTCGCGCACCAGTGACGTCCGCAAAAGCACTGCCCCTGCCAGCGGCAGAAGCGCCGCGCCGAGGAACATGGCGGGCGTGCCGTAGGCATCGGCCGCCAATCCCGCGAGTGCCGGTCCGATGATGCTGCCTGCCGCGGTGGCGAGCAATGCGGCGGTGAAGCTCATGGAAGGCAGCGTCGGGAACAGCCGCTCCGACCAGAAGGCGAGGACCGCGCTCGTCATCATCACGTTGATCCCCTGAAGGGCCGCCGACACGGCAAGCGCGGCCCAACTGCCTGCCCAGAGGGACACGGCGGCGAGCGACCCGGCGCCCGTGAGCATCATCACCCGCAAAAGCCATGTCAGGCCTAGGGATTTGCGCGCATCTTCGGTGAGAAAGCCCGACAATCCGAACGCGCCCAGGATCATGAAGATCATCGCCGGTGCCGCCGTCGCGGGCAATCCGGGCACGCCGCCGGTTTCGGTGAACCAATCCGCCGCGAAGGAGACGTAGATCGCCGCGGTCGTGCCGTAGATGAAGGCCACGGCATACATCGGCATCGCGGCGGAGGTCAGCAATTCGCGCCAGCGCTTGCCGTCGCCGCGATCCGGTGCCTTCTCGATGGGATGCAGGGCGCGGCGATTGATCGCCAGAACGCCCAGACTTGCGATGGCGAAAGCCGCCCAGCAGATGCGCCAGTCGATGCCGGTCAGCACCATGGCGAGGGCGGCGGCGCCAGACAGGACGATGCCGATGCTGGTGCCTGTGCTGATGCGCGACAGGACGGTCGGGCGATCTTCGTCATTGATCTTGCGGTGCACCGCGTCGTTATAGGGTGTCCAGGCGAAGCCCGCGCTCGATGCGGCGATGAAGACGCCGAGCGCCAGCATCGGAACGCCGGTCGCCATGGCCACCAGCGCGATGCCCAGGGTGGCTGCCACCATGCCCAGCAGGACCGGACTTTCGGGACCGCGCCGCATGAGCAGGGCCTGCGCGATCACGAGGCCCACGAAAAAGCCCGCGAAACCGAGGCTCGAAATGAAGCCGATGGCCGAGCTCGACAGATCGAACGCGGCGCGAAACTCCGGCACGAACAGGCCGAAGCCGATCCGGGCGGGCCCGTAGCTGATCGCGGTTGCGGCAAACCCGGCCGCTGAGAGGGTCTGAAAATACGTGATGGCGTGTCTCCTTTGCATTGCGAATGCAAAAGTCGCCGCGCCGTTCCGTGCCGGATCAGTATGTCGCAGGCGGTCTGTACTGCGCGGCCGCAGCCACAAAAAAAGGCCCCGGACGCGATGCCGGGGCCTTTCGATCTTTCATGACAGCGGGATTACTCCGCGTCTTCGGTCTTCTTCTCGGGCGCGGCTTCCTCGCCGGTCTCCTGGTCGACGACCTTCATCGACAGGCGCACCTTGCCGCGATCATCGAAGCCCAGAAGCTTGACCCAGACCTCCTGGCCTTCCTTCAGCACGTCGGAAGGATGGTTCAGGCGGCGGTTCTCGATCTGGCTGACATGCACGAGGCCGTCGCGCTTGCCGAAGAAGTTCACGAAGGCGCCGAAATCGACGATCTTCACGACCTTGCCCTTGTAGATCTTGCCCTCTTCCGGCTCCGCCACGATCGAGTAGATCATGTCATAGGCCTTCTGGATGGCCTCGGCGTTGGGCGATGCGATCTTGATGATGCCTTCGTCGTTGATGTCGACCTTGGCACCCGACACTTCCACGATCTCGCGGATGACCTTGCCGCCCGAGCCGATCACTTCACGGATCTTGTCGGTCGGAACCTGCATCGTCTCGATGCGCGGCGCGTGTTCGGAGAACTCGCCTGCCGAGGACAGGGCCTTGTTCATCTCGCCGAGGATATGCATCCGGCCATCCTTCGCCTGGGCGAGGGCCTTCTGCATGATCTCCGGGGTGATGCCTGCAACCTTGATGTCCATCTGCAGCGAGGTGATGCCGTTCTCGGTGCCTGCGACCTTGAAGTCCATGTCGCCGAGGTGATCCTCGTCGCCCAGGATGTCGGTCAGGATCGCGTAGTCACCGTCCTCTTCCAGCACGAGGCCCATGGCCACGCCTGCAACCGCGGATTTCAGCGGAACACCCGCATCCATCATCGACAGCGAGCCACCGCAGACCGACGCCATCGAGGACGAGCCGTTGGACTCGGTGATCTCGGAGACGAGACGGATCGTGTAGGGGAAGTCCGTCGCGGCGGGCAGCACGGCCTGAAGCGCGCGCCATGCGAGCTTGCCGTGGCCGATTTCGCGGCGTCCCGGAGGGCCCACGCGACCGGCTTCACCGACCGAATAGGGCGGGAAGTTGTAATGCAGCAGGAAGTTCGACCGATACGTGCCGTGCAGCGCATCGATCATCTGCTCATCATCGCCGGTGCCCAGCGTGCTGACCACAAGCGCCTGCGTCTCGCCGCGGGTAAAGAGCGCGGAGCCGTGCGTCCGGGGCAGAACGCCCGTTTCGGACACGATGGAGCGCACCTCGTCGAGAGCACGGCCATCGATGCGGCGCGAGTTCTTCACCACGTCGGCGCGCAGAACGGTCGATTCGAGCTTTTTCAGCGCGGCGCCGAGATTGGCATCGGCCTGCTCTTCCTCGGAGAGCTCCGCGATGATCGCTTCCTTCGCCGCGGAAACGGCTGCGGTGCGCTCCTGCTTGTCGGTGATCGCATAGGCGTCGCGCATCTGCGTCTCGCCCAGGCTTTTCACGCGGTCATAGAGCGCTGCGTAATCCGGCGGCTGGAAGTCGAAAGGTTCTTTCGCGGCATCCTCGGCCAGCGACACGATCAGGTCGACCACGGGCTTGAGTTGCTCATGGGCGAAGGTGACCGCGCCCAGCATTTCCTCTTCGGTCAACTCGTAGGCTTCCGACTCGACCATCATCACCGCATCGCGGGTGCCCGCGACCACGAGATCGAGGCGCTGGTCGGGATTGTTGCGCAGATTCTGCATATCCTCGACCTCGGGGTTGAGGATGTATTCACCACCCTCATAGCCCACGCGGCAGCCCGCGATCGGCCCCATAAAGGGCGCGCCCGAGATGGTCAGTGCCGCGGAGGCCGCGATCATCGCCACGATATCGGGATCGTTGACCAGATCGTGGGACAGAACGGTGCACATCACGAGCACTTCGTTCTTGAAGCCCGGCACGAAGAGCGGGCGGATCGGACGGTCGATCAGGCGCGCGGTCAGCGTCTCTTTCTCGGTCGGACGCGCCTCGCGCTTAAAGAAGCCACCCGGCACCTTGCCGGCGGCGTAGTATTTTTCCTGGTAATGGACGGTGAGCGGGAAGAAATCCTGCCCTTCCTTCGCTTTCTTGGCGAAGGTCACGTTGGCCATGACGGAGGTTTCGCCCAGCGTGGCGATCACCGAACCGTCGGCCTGACGGGCAACCTTGCCCGTTTCCAGTGTGAGCGTTTCCTCGCCCCACTGCATGCTTTTCGTCGTCGTATTGAACATCATCGTATCCTATGGCGGAGCACTCCCAGGCGTATCCCGGGTCTCCGATTTGATTGGCGGCCCCATTGCCGCCGCCCCCTATCCTATTGCATGGCCCGGGGGCTCTGGGCGTCACGTCTCAGATAGCGTCGCCCCTACACGAGAATTGGCGATTTGGAAAGTCTTCCGCTCAGAGTGGGCCGGTTTGCCACAACCGCACCTTCGTGCCGCCGTGATCGACGATCGGCCCGGGTTTGCGCCAGGGCAGACCTGCTGCTCGGGCGAGCTTGGCCTCGGAGGTGATCATGGCCACGCGCCAGCCCGGGAAGGCCGCCTGCATCCGGGCACCGAAGGCCGCGTAAAGCCCGAAGAGCGGGGATTTCGCGCCGATCCGGAGCCCGTAGGGCGGGTTCACGATCACGAGGCCGGGCGCGCCGTCCGGCGGGCGCGCCTCGGTCACCGGATGGCAGGCGAAGTCGCAATGCTCGGCAACGTCTGCGCGAAGGGCATTGGCCCGGCTCATGGCAATGGCGCCCTGATCGCGGTCGGAGCCTGCAAAGCGGGCCGCGGGCGGCGCCATGGTCGTTCGCGCGGACCGCGCGGCCTCCCAGCCTGCAGGATCGAAACTGGTGAGGTGCTCGAAGGCAAAGCTGCGCGCCCGGCCCGGCATCAGCCCTGCCGCCCGCTCCGCCGCCTCGATCACGAAGGTGCCCGAGCCGCACATCGGGTCGACCACGGGCTCCGCACCGTCAAAGCCTGCCGCGCGCAGAAAGAGGCTCGCCAGCGTCTCGCGCATGGGGGCCTTGTTGACCTGCTCCTTCAGGCCGCGCTTGTGCAGGGACGCCCCGGACGTATCGACCGAGAGCGTGCAGAGATCGTCCTCGACCCGCAGTTTGATCGTCACGGGCGCGTCGTCCGAGATCGGCGCGCCGAGCGCCGCAGCGAGGGCCTTTTCGATCCGCTCCTTCGCCGCGCCCGCATGGTAGATCTTCGACTTGCGGCTGGTGGCCTCCACCCGGACCGGCACGTCGGCGCGCAGCCAATCGGACCAGGGCAGCTTGCGCGCGCGTTTGTCGAGCTGGCTCAGGTGGTGGGCATGGAAGGCTGCGAGCCGCACCAGCACGCGCGTCGCCCCGCGCAGTTCCAGATTGGCACGCCAGACCTCGTCCCAGCCGCCTTTCAGCGACACGCCGCCCGGGATGATCTGCGTGACGACAAAGCCCGCCGCGCGCGCCTCCTCGCCCAGGAAATGCTCAAGCCCGGGGGCGGTGATCAGAAAGATGTCGAGGGGGTCTGCCATGGCGCGGGCTTAGTCCGGGCCGTGGGCAAGGCGCAACGAAAAAGGCCGCCTTCGCGGGGAAGACGGCCTTTCCGAATTCGGTGTCCTGCGGCTCAGCGGCGGATGCCCAGCTTGCCGATCAGGGTCTTGTAACGCTCTTCGTCGCGCGACTTGAGGTAGTCGAGCAGTTTGCGGCGCTGTGCAACGAGCTTCAGGAGGCCACGACGGGAGTGGTTGTCCTTCTTGTGGGTCTTGAAATGCTCGGTCAGCGCGGTAATGCGCGTGGTCAGGATCGCAACCTGGACTTCCGGCGAACCGGTATCGCCGTCGGCCGTCGCGTATTCCTTCATGATTTGCTGTTTCGTCTCGGCAGTGATCGACATCGGGGTCTCCTTTTGAAACTTGGTGTGAAGGCACGAGCCGGGATGTCGTCCAGCAAGGCCGTTGGAGGTGTATCTGCGCCGGGAGCGGCGCGGATTGCGGGCGTATAGGGTGATTCACCGGCTTTGGAAAGACCAAAGCTGCGGGGGTGGGCCTGCGCTGCAACGACGCTCCGCGCTGTCGGCGGCGGCCGGGCTTCGGGAGCGGCCCGCGCTCAGGGGGCGCGCCGCGATCAGGCCGGGTTGAGGATCGACGTCGCTTCGCTGGCCGCGATGAGGATGATATCGCCAAGCGGCGGGGCATCCGCGACGGGCAAGGTCGCCAAGAGCTGGTCGCCGGAGGTCAGCTGGACCTGATCCGGGGCATCCGGGTCGGTCTGGAAAGCGAGATCCGCGGGCGGGCCGAGCGCATCGTCATAGACCACGATCATCCGGTCCTCGGACGGAGAGAAATCGGCAAGGGCAGCGCCATCGGCACCCATCCAATATCCGGTGACGAAGCTGTCCGCCCCTGCCCCGCCATCACCGGTATCGCCATCGCCCAGGAGCAATATGTCGTCACCGGCACCGCCATTGACGAAATCGGGATCAGCAGCGGTCTCCTCGTCTGCCTGCGCACCTTCCTCAGGTGACAGATCGGGCCCGCCGTTGATGGCACGCACGTTGACGCCTTGGACGAGGTCATCGCCATCGCCCCCGAAGAGCGTATCGGCACCGGCATCGCCCCGGATCGTATCGGCCCCCTCGCGGCCATGGAGCGCATCCGCGCCAGCGCCACCGGAGAGAAGGTCATCGCCCAACCCGCCCTCAACGCTGTCCGCGCCATCGCCCCCCAGCAGCGTATCGTTCCCGTCATGGCCGAACAGCACATCCGCGCCGCTGCCGCCATCGAGGAGATCCGCACCGGCCTCGCCATGCAGGCTGTCCTGACCGGCCCCGCCCGAGAGGTCATCCGCATCTGCACCGCCGCGCAATTCGTCATCCCCGCCAAGGCCCTGCACACTGTCCTGTCCGGCTCCGCCCGAGATCTGATCGGTGACATCCGTGCCGGTGATCGCATCGGCATCGGCCGAGCCCGCGGTGATCAATCCGCCCTCGGGCGACATGGTCAGGCTCTGTGCTGCCGCGTCGAGGATCTGGGAACTGGCGGGGCTGGTTGTATCCGGGGAAACCGCGTCGGCCGGGGTCTCATCGGAGGCCGCGATTTCGTCCGCCTCTGCGTCCTCGGAGCTCGACTCCTCCGGCACGACCGACAGGATCGCCACCGATCCGACGACCATCGCGCCCACGAGACCTGCAAGAAAGAGCATCGCGCCCTCCAACATCATTGCCCCGACGGGCTGGCCCGGACTATGCCGCGCCGGAGGCGTCGAAGCAAAGCTTCTCGGAGAGGATGGTTAAGGCGCGGTCAAGATCGACGTCGCGGGATAGCGCGCCGCAGCGGGCCAGGCTTGCGGCGCACGGGCATAGGGCACGTAGAGCGGATGGCGCGGATGCCCGGCCTTGGTCAGACCCAGATGCCAAAGCGGCCCCATGCGCGCGGCCAGATCCCCCGCCCGGCCCTGATACGCACCATGCACGCCCCAGGCGGCAATGGTCATCGTGGCGGCCGCGTGCCAGTCCAGAACCAGCGCGTCATTGTCGGGCCCGACCGGATCCGGGGCGCGCCTGAGATCGGCGGGCCGCGTCGCGCGAAACCCGAACAGATTGGCGATCTGCACACCACCCGCCCCCATCGCCCGCGCCCGCGTCTCGCAGCGGTGAATGGTCGGATCGTTGGCGCGCTCCGTCGCGGTGGAGGGGTTGAGCATGATGAAGAGCACAGGTGGCGCCTCGGACCAGCGGCGCGACAGGCCGTAGCGATACGCCTCGCAGGGCGAATAGAGCGCCTCTGAAAAGGTGCCGCTCTCGGTATGGGTACGCCGGATCATGGGTCCGTCTTTGACCCGGCTCCTGCTGCGATGCAAGTCGGGCATGCCGTGCTGCCATTCCGGACGCGGCACATGATCCGGCGGCGGGAGCGATGGGGCTGTCTGCCCCCTCGCGCTCCCCCGAGAGGTATTTCCGGTCCGGTCGTGACAGGGGGTCGGCGCTTCGATCGGGGCGTGGGACACACGGATGATCGGGGGGCGGGTCCCGGGGCGGCTCGGCCCTCGTCTTGGGGAAAATCGCCCTATCTCCCCCTCTATCGCTGTTCAATCCAAGGGGGTTCATCATGATCCGCACTGCATTCATCGCATTACCGCTCATCGCAAGCGCCGGGCTGGCCGGGGCCGAGATCACCGGGGAAAGCTATCGCTACAGCGTCGGCGGCACCGAGTTCGAGGGCTATGTCGCGCGCAACAGCGATCTGGAAGAGACCAAGGGCACGGTGCTGATCGTGCATGATTGGGACGGCATGACCGCCTATGAGGAACGCCGCGCGGAGATGCTGGCCGCGGCGGGCTACACGGCCTTCGCGATCGATGTCTACGGCGCGGATGAAAACCCGCAGAGCGTCGATGAAAACCGCGCCCTGTCCGGCGCTCTCTACCAGGATCGGGAGCTGTTCCGCGAGCGGCTCATGGGCTCCATCGCCGAGGCCGCGAACATCCCCGGCGCGACCGGGAACATCGTGATCGCTGGATATTGCTTCGGCGGGGCGGCGGTTCTGGAAGCCGCCCGCGCAGGCGCCGAGATCGATGGCTTCGCGGCCTTCCATGCGGGGCTCGGCACGCCCGAAGGGCAGGATTACAGCGCCACCACCGCGCCTATCGTCCTGTTCCACGGCTCGGCCGATCCTGTCTCGGGCATGGATGAAATGGCTGCGGCGCTGAGCCAAATGCAGGAGGCGGGTGTTACCCATGACGCGCGCATCTTCGGCGGTGCGCGGCACAGCTTCACCGTCTGGGGGTCGGACGATTACGATCTGGCCGCGGATGAGGGGTCCTGGGACGGCTTCATGGACTTCCTCGACGCCCAGCTCTGATGCTGACCCGCAGGCATGTGATGCTCGGCGGGCTGGCCCTTGCCTGGGTCGGCCCTGCCGGGGCGCAGGATGCGGCGCTGTCGCGGCTTGCGCGCGGCGAGGCGCTGGCGATCATGCGCCACGCCCTGGCGCCGGGCATCGGCGATCCGGACGACTTCGAGATCGGCGATTGCAGCACGCAGCGCAATCTCGACGCGGCGGGGCGCGATCAGGCGCGCCGCATCGGCGCGGCTTTGCGGAGCGAGGGGATCGGCTTCGAGCGGGTTCTGACGAGCCAATGGTGCCGCTGCCGCGAGACCGCGGAGCTTCTGGATGTGGGGCCGGTCGAGGATGCGCCGCCGTTCAATTCCTTCTTCGCGGGGCGCGGCGATGCGCCTGCACAGACAGCGGCGGCCCTCGAATTGATCGCGGGGCTGGCGCGTCCGCCGATGATCGTCTCGCACCAAGTGAATATCCGGGCGCTGACCGGGCAGTCGACGCGGTCGGGTGAGGTGTTGATCGCCACGGCCGGGCCCGCGCGGTTGGACGTGCTGGGCAGTCTGCTGATCGACGCGTGAGCTGTGGCGGTCTGCGCCGCTATCATGCGCAGACCGCCACAGTCCTTTAGCAGACGGAGACGCGGGAGCACGCCTCGCGTCGCGCATTCTTGCTCAGGCGAAGTGTTCCTTGGCCTTGGCCAGCACGTCTTCGACCGAGAGACCGAAACCCTCGAGCATCGACAGGTCGATCCCTTTTTCCTCGAGCATCGCCGTGACCGCTTCGGCATCCAGATCTGCCAAGGCGGTCAGGTCGATGCCGCTTTCGCTGATCTTCGCCATGATCTCATCGGTGCCGCCGAACGCGTCCACCGCCTTGCCCAGCATGTCGCCTAATCCCATTGCCTTCTCCTTTTGGGAAACCCTGCGCCCTGTCGCGCTGCAGCGCAGGATGCCCGCTTTGCCGCCGTAGGAAAAGACGGAGCATGGACAGGCGGGCAGTCCACACATGAAAACGGCGCCCGGAATGTGCCGGACGCCGCTTCTCGCATCACCTTTCGGACCCCGGCCCCGCGATCAGCGCTCCGCCGCGTCGGGACCTTCCTCGTCGGGCGGCGCGTCCTGCGTGGGTTTGCGGCCCGCATCGCTGTCGGCGGAGGGTGTCTCCTCGACCTCGTGTGCCTGGCCTTCGACCTCCTCGGTGACATTGGCCAGACGCAACGCCTGCGTGCGACCGTCCTTGGCCTCGCCGAAGAAGATGGTCTGGTGCGGGAACGGGATCTCGATCCCGCGCTCGTCGAAGAGCTCCTTCAGGATGGCGTTATAGGCCCGCCCGACGCCCCATTGGCTGCCCGGCACGGTCTTGATCCGGGCGCGCAGCACGATGGCGCTGTCGCCGAAGGAGTTCAGGCCGAACCATTCCAGATCGCCGATGATTTCTTTGGCCTGCGTCTCGTCCTGTTTCAGCTGCTCGAACCCGTCGAACATGGCCTGTTTCGCCTCGGCGATATCCTCGCGGTAGGCGATGCCCATGTCGCAGACGAAGTAGGAGAAATCGCGCATGAAGTTCGACACCATGTCCACCGAGGAGAACGGGATGATGTGGAAGGTACCCTGCAGGTCGCGCAGGCTCACGGAGCGCACGGTCAGTTTCTCCACGACGCCCGTCGTGCCGCCCACGGTGACCACGTCGCCCACATTCATCGCGTTCTCGAACTGGATGAAGACACCGGTGATGATGTCCTGCACCAGCTTCTGCGCACCGAAACCGATGGCGAGGCCCAGCACACCGGCGGAGGCCAGAAGCGGGCCGATGTTGATGCCGATCTCGGACAGGGCGAACATCAGCGTCAGGATGATGAGAAGGATCGTCGCGGCATTGCGCAGCAGCGACAGAAGGGTCTTTTCGCGCGATGTGGGCACCGCGCCGATATCCGGGCTGAGGCGGTAATCGATCCAGGAATTGAGCGCGAGCCAGATCAGCCCGGCAACGAGCAGGATCAACGCCACGGTGATGACGCGGCCCGAGGCTTCGGACCCGAAATCGGTGCCGAACCAGGCACCGAAATCGATCAGGCCCATCGTGTCGATGGCAAAGAGCACAACGGCAGCGCCGACCAAGAGCCGCAGACCGATCAGGATCTTCGGCACGATCCGATTGAGACGTGTCTGCAGGAGCGGCAGGCGCTCATTGAGGCTGTCGGGCAGCACCACGCCGGAGCGCAGCCAGCCGCCAATCGTTCCGACGATGACGGAGCCCAGAAGGATCGCGCCGAACACCTTGGCCGAACCGATGACGTAATCGAGCACGACATCGTTGGATTGCGTCAGCACCACCGTCACCATGAAGGCCAGGTAGATGAGAACGAACCAGTGCCATGTGCGTGTGAGGGTGCCGAGAAGGCCGCCCAGCCGCTTGCTGGGCATGCGGGTCTCGTCTTCCTCGGGCGCGCTGTCGCGGGACATCAGGCGCCTCGCGATCCAGTTGGCCACGGGCTCATGGAAGCGCATCACGAGCACGAGAAGATAAGTCAGCACGAAGATCGACAGGATCGCCGCAACGGCCGTACCTGCCGCCTGCGACACGCCCCGCTCCATCAGCGGGACGACCAGAAGATAGCCGTAGCCCAGCACACCGACGACAACGCTCATGTGGCGCGTCAGCCGTTTCGCCGCGCTGTCGGAAACGTTGATGAGGCGCAGATTGCGCGCATGGGGCGACAGGATCACGCGGAAGGCCACGCGGATCAGGCCCACCAGCAGGAAGGCGTTGAGATAGAGCGCCTGGCGCAGCCCGATCTGTCCGGAATCGCCGACGGCGAGGAGCGTGATCGCATAGCCCAGACCCCAGGCCGTGACGACGATCGCCACGTCGATGAGGATGCAGGACAGGAAGACGAAGAGCGTGCGCAGCGCATTCGCCTCCGCCGCGCGCTGGCTCGCCTTGTGAAAGACCGGGCGCATGACCGTGCGCAAGGTCACGTACACGGCGACGGTGATCGCGATCACGATGGCGAGGTTCTTCAGAGCCTCGAGGATCACGCCCAATTCGTCGCCGGACAGCCCGCTCAGCACGGTATCGCCGGACATGAGCCGTTCGGCGAAGCCGATCACGCTGGTGGCGGCGCCCTGGGCGGTCTCCTGCGTGAAGCGGGCGATACGCGTGCCGAAGGCTTCGACCGCCTGCACCGCATCGGCGGCGCTTTGACCGCCCTCTTCGCTGCCGGAGCCTTCACCCGACCCGTTGCCGCCTTCCGAGCCGGAGCTTTCGCCCCCGCCGGAGTTCTCGCCCGAGCCTTCACCGGAGCCCTCGCCAGAGACGACCTGCTCCAACTCGTCGATCAGCGTCTGGCGGGCCTGATCGTCGCGCAAGACTTCCAGCAGACTCTCAAGGGGGGCTGACGATCCGCCTTCGCCGGATTGGCCGCTGTCTTGCGATCCACCGGAGCTGCTTGAGCTGCCGCCCATGCCGGGAAGCATCTGTGCGGCCGCGCGGTCGGCGCCGAAGATCGCAACAAGCCCGATCAGGCAAATCGCCATCCAACTGAATAGGCGCGCGTGGATTGCGGTGCGGGTGCTCGTCATGCCCTGTCCCCTCGTTTTTTATATCCTGCGATGCAAAAATGGACCGCGTCGCCCATCTAGGCGCGCGATCCCATGCCGCAATTCCGAAGGGAAACCAACCGCGGAGCGCAATTGTTCCGAAATTTGGAATTTCGTCGCTGCCGAAATGGTTGCTGCACCGAACTAACGCCCGGTCGAGTCGTGTGGCGCGCAGTCTCGGCCGACGTCTCACTCGGCGGCCCGGAGGCAGTACCGGGTTGATCGGGTGATCTTGGGAAAGGGGAATGGTGGAGCCTAGGGGGATCGAACCCCTGACCTCTTGCATGCCATGCAAGCGCTCTCCCAGCTGAGCTAAGGCCCCGTTCCGCGCAGCCCGAAGGCTGCGTTGTGCGGCGTCAGATACGCAAAGCCCAAAGCGGGTTCAAGGCAAAAATCTTCACCCCGCCCGCTTTGTGCATCGTATCAATCGTCGCTGTCGTCCGCGACGTCCGCGATCTCGTCGAGCGAGACGTTTTCATCGTCATCGTCGTCATCGAGCACGTCATCATCACCGAGATCCACATCGACATCGTCATCTTCGACGACATCCGTCTCCTCGGTATCGGCCTTCTTGGCCTTGCGGCTGGCGCCGTCGGCAGCGTCAGCAGCGATCATCGAACGCTTGCCGGTCTCGATCTCGACGACTTCGCCCGTATAGGGGCTGACGACCGGATCGCGGTTCATGTCGTAGAATCGCTTGCCCGTGGTCGGGCACAGCCTTTTGACGCCCCATTCTTCCTTGGCCATGGGAGGTCCTTTCCATCTGGTCACACTTGCGGACAATTCGGGGCACCTGCCATAAGGTCCGGGCGGTGTCAAAGCCTTTGACGCCGGGTATGCGCGCGCGCTCCGTTACGAGGCTACATGGGCATCATCGAACTGCATGGCAACCCGCCGATCCCGGTCACCTTGCGCCGCTCCGCACGGGCCAAGCGGATATCGCTGCGGATGTCCGGAATCGACGGGCGCGTGACGCTCACCCTGCCCCGATTCGTGCCTGAGCGCGAAGGCCTGGCCTTCCTGCGCGAAAAGGAAGCCTGGCTGCGCGATCACCTGGACCGCAGGGCAGAGCCCGTGTCGGTGGCGGCAGGCGCCGTGCTGCCGGTGGAGGGCGTGCCCCGCCGGGTGGAGGCAGCACCAGGGCGCAGGCTCCTTCTCGAGGCCGACCGGATCGCAGTGCCCGGCCCCGAGCCTCGCATCGCGGCCCGGCTTCAGGCCCATCTGAAGGGGTTGGCGCGGGACCGCCTTGCCGCGGCATCCGACCGCTATGCCGCGGCGCTGGGGCGTCCTTACGCGCGGATCACCCTGCGCGATACCCGCTCGCGCTGGGGGTCGTGTTCCAGCCAGGGCGGGCTGAGCTATTCCTGGCGGCTCATCCTCGCCCCGCCCGAGATCCTCGATTACGTGGCCGCGCACGAGGTCGCGCATTTGGCGCATATGGATCATTCCGATCGGTTCTGGCGGCAGGTCACGCAGCTTTACGGCGATTGGCGCACACCGCGCCGCTGGCTGCGCGAAAACGGGTCCGAATTGCACCGCTACCGCTTCGACGATTGACGCGGCACATGCATGTGATCACATTCGGGTCATGTTGACACCACCGCGCCCTGCCCCCGTGACTGCCCCCCGCGTGGCCGAGGTCACGCCATCGGCGCATGACAAGGTGTACCGAGGCCTCAGGTCGCGCATCATGTTCGGCCAGATGGCCCCCGGCGCCGCACTGACCCTGCGCGGGATCGGCCGGGAATTCGGCGTCTCCATGACACCCGCACGCGAAGCGGTGCAGCGCCTTGTCGCCGAAGGGGCGCTGTCGATGTCCGCCTCGGGCCGCGTGGCCACGCCGGAACTGTCCCCCGACCGGATCGAGGAGCTGGCCGCCCTGCGCGCTCTCATCGAGGTGGAGCTGGCTTCGCGCGCCCTGCCGCGCGCCCACATGGCGCTGATCGAACGGTTGCAAAGCATCAACAGCGCGATGACCGACGTCGTCTCCAACCGCGACGCGGTGGGCTATATCCGCACAAACCTCGAATTTCACCGCACGCTCTATCTGCGCGCCCAGGCGCCCGCGATGCTGGCCATGGCCGAAACGGTCTGGCTGCAGCTTGGCCCGACCATGGGCGCGCTCTATGCCCGCCTGCGCAGGTCGGAGGCCCCACAATACCACCGCTTGATCGTGGCCGCGCTCAAGGCGGGCGACGAGCCCTCGCTCAGGCTCGCGGTGCGCTCGGACGTGACGCAGGGCCTGAAGATGCTGGCCACCTGAAATGTCCCGCGACATCGCGCTGATCGCCATCGGAGCGCTGTTCCTGACCGGCCTCGCGGCGGATATGCTCGGGCGGCGCACCCGCCTGCCCCGCGTGACGATCCTGCTGATCTTCGGGATCCTGATCGGCGGCTCCGGGCTGGATCTGGTCCCCGCCGAGATCACAGCCCTCTACGAGCCTGTCTCCATCGTCGCGCTGACCATGGTGGCCTTCCTTCTGGGCGGCGCGCTCCGGCTCGAGACGCTGCGGCGGCGCGGGCGCGCGATCCTTGCGGTGTCGCTGTCCATCGTGCTCGTGACGCAGACCATTGTGGCAATGGGGCTGTGGGCCATGGGCGCGCCCCTTGCGGTGTCGCTGCTGCTTGGGGCCATCGCCTGCGCCACGGCCCCCGCCACGACGCGGGCAGTGCTGCACGATACCGGCGCGACCGGCCCTTTCGCCGAAACGGTCGAAGGCGTCGTGGCCATCGACGATGCCTGGGGCATGGTGGCCTTCGCCTTGGCGATGGTCGGCGCGCAGATCCTCGCAGGCGGCGCGACATCGGGCGGGGCCGCGGCGCTCTTCGGCGCGTCGTACGAGATCGGCGGTTCCATCGCGCTGGGGCTCGCGATCGGGCTGCCCGCGGCGCATCTGACCGGGCGGCTCAGCCCCGGAGAGCCGCTCCAGACCGAGGCGCTGGGCCTCGTCTTCCTGGTGGCGGGGCTGGCGCTCTGGCTCGATCTGTCCTTCCTGCTGACAGGCATGACCGTGGGTGCTGTGATCGTGAACCGCGCCCGGCATCACGATTACGCCTTCCACGAGATCGAGCATATCGAATGGCCGTTCCTGATCCTGTTTTTCCTGCTCGCGGGCGCGACGCTGGAACTGTCGAGCCTTGCGGAGCTCGGACTTCTGGGCGCGGGCTTCGTGGCTCTGCGAGTAGCGGCACGGATGCTGGGCGGCTGGATCGGCGGGCTTGCAGGCGGCCTGCCCGCGATGGAACGGCGCTGGATCGGCATTGCGTTGCTGCCGCAGGCGGGCGTGGCCGTGGGCATGGGCCTGATCGCGGCGGAGCGGCTACCCGAACACGGCGAGACGATCCTGAGCCTGACCATCGGCACGACGGTCCTGTTCGAACTTCTGGGACCTTTGCTGACCACACTCGCCCTGCGGCGCGCGGGTGCTGTGCCGGATGCCGAAACCCCACGCTGACCGCAGCGCCCCCGTCGCGACCTGGGCCACACCGCCGCGCCATGCGCCACCGCCAGCCCTTCACCTTTCCAGAAAAACGCACAATCCCGAGGAAATGGCCAAAGCCATTTTCGAGATATCATGCCGCGTGGGGCTTTGCCCCGCGCGACCGCCGGATCAGGCAGCCCCGCTCAGGCGGCGAGGCCCTTGGAGCCGATGCTGAGGAACTTTTTCCGCCGTGCCGCGATATATCCGGCGCGGTCGCTCTCGCCCATCTCGCCCAGCATGGCGGAGATCGCCTCTCCTACCGCGGCGATAGTGGCGTCCGCATCGCGATGCGCGCCGCCCAGGGGTTCGGGGATGATTCGGTCGCAGACACCCAACTTCTGCAGGTCTTGCGCCGTGAGCCGCAGCGCTTCCGCCGCCTCGCGCATCTTCTCGGCATCCTTCCACAGGATCGACGCGCAGCCTTCGGGCGAGATCACCGAATAGACCGAATGCTCCAGCATCGCCACGCGGTTCGCGCTGGCGAAGGCCACGGCCCCGCCCGATCCGCCTTCGCCGATGATGACGGACAGAAGCGGCACGCCGATCTGCAGGCATTTCTCGGTGGCGCGCGCGATGGCCTCGGACTGGCCCCGCTCCTCGGCACCCTTGCCGGGATAGGCGCCGGGCGTGTCCACCAGTGTGATGACCGGCAGGCCGAAGCGGTCGGCCATGTCCATCAGGCGGATCGCCTTGCGGTAACCCTCGGGCCGGGCCATGCCGAAATTGTGGTGCAGGCGCGACTGCGTGTCGTTGCCCTTCTCGTGGCCGATCACCACGACGGGCCGGTCGCCAAAGCGCGCGAGCCCGCCCATCACCGCGTCGTCTTCGCCGAAGGCCCGGTCGCCCGCGAGCGGCGTGTATTCCGAGAACAGCGCCTCGATATAATCGCGGCAATGCGGCCGGGTCGGATGCCGCGCCACCTGGCATTTCCGCCAGGGCGTCAGCTTGCCGTAGAGGTCCCGCAGCATGTCCGCGGCCTTCTTGTCGAGCGCGCGGGCCTCGGCCTCGATATCCATCTCTTCGTTGCTGCGGGCCATCGCGCGCAGCTCTTCCGCCTTGCCTTCAATCTCGGCCAGCGGTTTTTCGAAATCGAGATAATGGGTCATGGACGCCCCTGCCTGTTCGCTTCGGGTTATATGCCGCCGCGCGGCGCCAGTTGCAACAGAACCGGACCAGATCAGCCGAGGATCACCGGGATGAGCGAGGCCACCAGAAGGCCCGCCATCGTCCAGTTGAAGAGCCGCAAGCGGCGCGGCTCCTGCAGAAAGCGCCGAAGGGTCGTGCCGATGCTGGTCCAGCTTGTGGTGGAGACCATGGAACAGGCGATATAGGCGCCCACCACCCACAGCACAGCGCCCAGCGATTTGCCCGGCGCATAGAGCGTGATCGCCGACAGCGCCATCGACCAGGCCTTCGGATTGACCCATTGGAAGGCGGCCGCCTGCAGGAAGGACAAGGGCGTGCCATCAACGCTCACATCCTCCTCGCCCCGCGCAGGCGCGGCGGCATTGGCGATCTTCCAGGCCAGGTACAGCATGTAGGCCACCGACAGCACCGTCAGGATCGCATAGGCCGGCGGCCAGAGATCGAAGAGCCGCATCACCCCGAGCCCCACGCAGAAACACATCGCCGGAAAGCCCAGACCCACGCCCGCCATATGCGGCAGCGTCCGGCGGAAGCCGAAATTCGCCCCCGAAGCCATCAACATGAAGTTGTTGGGGCCGGGCGTCATCACGGTGACGAAGGCAAACGCGATGAGCGCTGTGAAGAGATCAGGTGTCATGGGACGGAGCTTTAAACGCGCGGAAACCGAATGGGAAATGCGTTTGTCGCGCGGCACCTGCCGCATTACACGGCAGACAATCGACAGGAGGCCCCATGCGCGCGAATTACGACGACCTTGCCAAGACCATCGCGGCCCTCACCGAGGGCGAGACCGACGCGGTCGCCCTCATGGCCACGATCGTGTGCGAGCTGCACCACGCCGATGATCGCTTCGACTGGACGGGCTTTTACCGCGTGACGGCCCCCGAGACGCTGAAGATCGGGCCCTATCAGGGCGGACATGGCTGCCTCGTCATTCCGTTTGCGCGCGGGGTCTGCGGTGCGGCGGCGCGTACGGGCGAGGTTCAGCTCGTCGACGATGTGGAGGCCTTTCCGGGCCATATCGCCTGCGCGACCTCCACCCGGTCCGAGATCGTGCTGCCGGTCTGGAACGGCGCGGGCGTGCTGCTGGGTGTGCTCGACATCGACAGCGACCGGCCTGCGGCTTTCGATGAGGCAGATGCCGAGGCGCTCTCCGCGATCCTCGCCCGCAGTTTCGAGCATGCCGCGTGAGCGGACAGGCCTGGCTGATCTTCGCGGGCTTCTGGGTTCTCTTCGTCACATCGCCGGGACCGAATGCGGTCAACTGCATCCAGAACGGCATGACGCACGGCTTCTGGCGCGCGCTTTGGGGCGTCGCCGCGATCCTGACGCAGGCGCTGTTGTTTCTGACGCTCTCGGCCTTGGGGATCACCGCCCTTCTGACCACGGCGCCGACGGCGTTCCTTGCCGCGAAAATCGCCGGGGCTGCGGTGCTGATCTGGCTCGGCATCCGCGGCTGGCGGCGCGCAGGCCAGCCCTTGACCGAGGTCGCGGCGGCACCGGGCTCGATCTATCTGCGCGCCTTCGCGATCGCGACGATCAATCCCAAGAGCGTCGCGGGCTACCTCGCGGCGTTCTCGCAATTCGTCGATCCGAACGTGCCGATCCTTTCGCAGATGGGGGTGATCGTGCCCACGGCGCTGAGCATCACCGCGATGAGCTACATCGGCTACACGGTCCTTGGCACGGCGCTTGGACGCGCGGCACTGGGGGCTGTGGCGGACAGACGCGTGCGCCGTGTTCTCGCGGGCTGTTTCGTGTTTTATGGTCTGGCGCTGGGTGCGAGCATTTTCGCCTGAGGAGGATAGGACCATGCTGACCGGAAGCTGTTGCTGCGGCGATATCACCTTCACCGTTTCGGGCACGCCCAAGGGCGCTGCGGTCTGTCATTGCACGCAATGCCGCAAGATGTCGGGGCATCTGTGGTCCTCCTCCTACGTGCCCGAGGGCGATATCGCCATCGACGGACCGGTGCAGTGGTTCGCGGCAAGCGACAACGCCAAGCGCGGCTTCTGCCCGCGCTGCGGCTCGTTCCTGTTCTGGAAGGCGCATGACGAGGACACGATGAGCTTCGCCATGGGCGCGATCGACGGGCCGACCGACCTGAGTATCGTCAAGCATATCTTCACCGACAGCCGCGGCGATTATTACGATCTGCCGGATGACGTGCCCTGCACGCCATGATCGCGCTGCCCGATCCGGCAAGTTTCCTGGCTTTTCTGGGCGCAGGCATTCTGCTCAACCTGACGCCCGGATCGGACGTGATGTTCGCGCTGGCCTCGGGCGCGCGGGGCGGCAGACGCGCAGGCATTGCCGCAGCGGCCGGGATCGCCGCCGGGGCGTTCGTGCATGTGGCGCTGACGGCCTTCGGGGTCGCGGCGGCGCTGCGCGCACTGCCCGGCGCTTTTGACGTGATCCGGTGGGCGGGAGCGGGGTACCTTCTCTATCTCGCGGTCAGCACGTGGCGCGCGCCGCCTGCGAGCCGCGAACGCGGCATGGCGGATCTGCCGGGCGCCTTCCGCCGGGGCTTCGTGACCAACCTGCTCAATCCCAAGGTGGCGCTTTTCGTGCTGGCCTTCCTGCCGCAATTCGCCGATCCCGCCCGTGGCCCGGTCTGGAGCCAGCTTCTTGCGCTGGGTGCCGTGTTCATGACCACCGGCTTCGTCATCACGGCGGCTTACGGTGCCGCGGCGGGCGCGCTGGCGGAGGTGCTGCGCGCACGGGCGCGCGCGATGAACCGGGTTGCGGCGCTGGTCTTTGCCGCCCTGGCGGTTAGGTTGGCTTGGGGATGACGTTTCGCAGGAAGAATGGGGGGCCCTCATGGCCAAGATAACGCTGCTCGATGGCGGCATGGGTCAGGAACTGATCAAGCGCTCGGGCGACGAGCCGACACCGCTTTGGGCGACCCGCGTGATGATCGACCGGCCCGGCCTCGTGGAGCAGGTGCACCGGGACTTTTTCGCGGCAGGCGCCAGCGTGGCGATGGCGAATACCTACGCGCTTCTGCCCGACAGGCTGGAGCGGGCGGGGCTTCTCGATCAGATCGACACCTTCCGCGCGGCGGCCATTGCGGAGGCGCAATCGGCGCGCGATGCCCATGGCAAGGGCCGGATCGCGGGCTGTATCGGCCCGCTTGGCGGCTCCTACCGCACGGACATGTTCCCCGGCATGGAACAGGCCGTCGCGACCTATTCCGAGATCGTGCGCAAGATGGCGCCCGAGGTCGATCTCATCGCCTTCGAGACGCTGGCCACGCTCGACACGCTGCGCGCGGCGCTGACGGCGGGGCAGGAAACCTCGAAGCCGGTCTGGATCGCGATCACGGTGGACGATCAGGACGGCACCCGACTGCGCTCGGGCGAGCCTGTGGCCGAAGCCGCCGCCCTTGCCGCCGAGGGCGGATGCGCCGCACTTCTGGCCAATTGCTCCGCCCCCGAGGCGATGGGTCCGGCACTGGCGGAAATGGCGCCCTCCGGTCTGCGGCTCGGCGCCTATGCCAATGCCTTCACCCAGATCACCAAGGACTTCCTTGACGCCGAGGCCACGGTCAATGCACTGGCCGCCCGGCGCGACATGGGCCCCCAGCGCTATGCGGGCTTCGCGATGGATTGGGTGGCGCAAGGCGCGACCATCGTCGGCGGCTGCTGCGAGACGGGGCCCGAGCATATCGCCGCCATCGCCGAGCGGCTGCGCAATGCGGGGCACGAGATTGTCTGACGGCCCCGGCACCGATTACGACCCGCCCCAGGGCGAAATTCCCGTCCTGCATGCCGATCACGAGATCCTCGTCGTGGACAAGCCCGCGGGGCTCCTGTCGGTGCCGGGCAAGGGCGAAGGCCTGGCAGATTGCCTGATCGCGCGGCTGCAGATCGCCTTTCCGGAGGTGCTGCTGGTGCACAGGCTCGACCGGGACACGTCGGGCGTGATGGTCTTCGCGCTGACACCCCATGCCCAGCGCCATCTTGGGCTGCAATTCGAAAAGCGGCAGATGAAGAAGACCTATCTTGCGCGGGTGGCCGGGCGCATCGCTGAAAAGACGGGCGAGATCGATTTACCGCTGATCGTCGACTGGCCGAACCGGCCCTTGCAGAAGGTCGATCACGAGACGGGCAAGCCCGCGCTGACCAATTGGCGGGTGATGAAGGCGCAGGAGGACGAGACGCGGGTGCGGCTGTTTCCGAAGACCGGCCGGTCGCACCAGCTCAGGGTGCATATGCTGGCGCTCGGCCATCCGATTCTGGGCGATCCGCTTTACGCGCCCGAAAGTGCTGCGGAGTTTCCGCGCATGATGCTGCATGCGGAGGAATTGCGCCTGCGCCATCCCGATGGCGGGCGGGGCATGCAGTTTCGCGCCAAGCCACCTTTCTGAGGATCCCGTTTGGCAGGCCGGGCAAGGCCGCGTGCCGCGGCCTGCGAGAGACGCTGTCTCTCGCGCTCTCTGGAGGTATTTTCGGTCCGGTCGTGACAGGGCGGGCGCGCCGTCCGCAGGTGGGACGCGCGGGCGGCTCAGGTCGGGGTGACGAAGACCCGGTCGGGGTGGAAAGTCCCGGCCCGGTAGCGCCCGACAGCCACGGGAACGCCGTCGCAGGAGGCCCAGCATTCCTCGCCGTAGTCGAGATCGGAGGCCGCCACCGCGCCGGGATTGCCGTTGCGGATGCGATTGGCCTCGGCCGCGGCGCAGCGCAGTTCCGGCAGATCGGTGAGGCCTGCCTCAATGGGCAGGAGATGCGCGTCGAGGGCAGGATCTTTCGCCAGGCGCTCGATCTCCTCAAGGCTTATGCCGTCCGCGGCATCGAAGGGCCCGGACCAGAGGCGCCGCAGCTCGCGAACATGGCCGCGACAGCCCAGCGCCGCGCCCAGATCGCGCGCCACGGAGCGCACATAGCCGCCCTTGCCGCAGGTCATTTCGAGCGTGACGTGATCGGCGTCCTCGCGCCCGGTCATCACCAGCTCCTCGACCCAGAGCGGGCGGGCGGCAATCTCCATCGTCTCGCCGTCTCGGGCGCGTTTATAGGCGCGTTCGCCGTCGATCTTCACCGCGGAATATTGCGGCGGGATCTGCATGATCTCGCCCACGAAACCGTGCAGGGCTTCCTTGATCTCGGCATCGGAGGGGCGCAGATCGGAGGTCGCGATCACCTCGCCCTCGGCATCGTCGGTGTTGGTCGCCTGGCCCAGCCGGACGGTGAAGCGGTAGGCCTTCAGCGCATCGGTGATGTAGGGGACGGTCTTGGTGGCCTCGCCAAGGGCCACGGCCAGCACGCCTGTCGCATCCGGATCCAGCGTGCCCGCATGGCCCGCCTTTTTCGCCGACAGCGCCCAGCGCACCTTGTTGACCACGGCTGTCGATGTCAGCCCGGCGGGCTTGTCGACGACGAGCCAGCCCGCCACATCCCGACCCTTGCGTGCGCGTCCCATGAAAGCCTCCTTGAAGCTGAGGCGCGGCTGATAGGCGATGCCGGAAGGGCTGTCAATTCGGCCGGGCGGTGGCGGCGGCCGAGCGGGCGGCGTCCCCGAGGTCGAGACCGCCCAGAACGCCCGCCCGGCGGCACAGGACGAGGGCGCCCAGAACCGCGCCGAGATTGGCCGCGACCGCAGCGGCAAGAATGCCCGAATAGCCCAGCGCATAGGCTCCGGCCCAGGCCAGCGGCACGTAGATCAGCCCGATCCGGCCCAGGCTGAGCGTCAGGGACAGCATGGGCTTCTCGCGGGCATTCATCGCGGCATTGGCGGTGACAAGGATGCCGTAGCCGAAAAAGCTGATCGAGACCCAGCGGAGGTATTGCGCCGCATAGGGGACCGCTTCGAGCCCGTTGGTCATCACTCGCGCGACCGGTTCCGCGGTGAGCCAGAGCAGCGTGGAGACCGCGATGCCGTAGCCCAGGCACAGCAGGAAGGTCAGCCGCACCGTCTGTTGCGCTCGCGCCTTGTCTCCCGATCCCCAGGCCTGCCCCACCACCGGGCCGATCCCCGCAGACAGCGCCAGCATCGGCACGAAGAGGAGGTTCTGAACGCGGGTCGCGGCCCCGAAGCCGCCCACCGCGCTTTCCCCGATGATCGCGACGGCCGCGGTCACGGCCGCCATGCCCGCCGGGTTGATCGCGTTCGACAGCGAGGCCGGACCGCCGACCTTGCCGATACGCAGCGCCGAGGCACCAAAGCCCGAGAGCGAGCAGTTCGAGATGTCGATCCGCCGGGTGCGGATCGCGAAGGCGAGGCAACCCGCGAAGGCCAGGATGCGGGCCGTTGCCGTGGCAATCCCCGCGCCCTCGATGCAAAGTTCGGGGATCGGGCCGAGCCCGAAGATGAAGATCGGATCGAGCACGATGTTGATGATGGCCTGGCTCAGCATCACCGATGCCGCGATCCGCGCCTCGCCGCCTGCGCGAAAGACGGAATTCAGCGCCTGCCCGGCCACGATGAAGGGAAAGCCCAGGCACCACCACGGCATGTAGGCGCGGATGCCCTCGAGCACCGCGCCCTCCGCCCCCATCAGGCCGAAGAGCCAGGGGGCGACGAAATATAGCAGGATGGCGACGAGCGTTGCGAGGCTCGCCGCGACGATGAGCGCGTGCATCGCAAGGCGCGCCGAGGTGCTGTCATCGCCGCCATTGGCCCCGAGCGCCTGGCTGACCACCGCGCTGGTGCCCGCCGACAACCCGATGGAGAGCGACGTGATCGCGACGATCACCGGGTAGATGAAACCGATCGCGGCGAGTTCATCCTGCCCGGCGCGCGCGAGAAAGAAGCTGTCGGCCAGACCCACGGACAGCACCCCGAGGATGCCGATCGCCATGGGGGCCGAGACCTGCCAGAGGGCGGCCGGAACCGATTTTTCGTTGAGATCGAGTTTTCCCGCCACGCGCCTGCTCCTGTTCGCAATGGCAGGGAGTTAGCGGGCTAGGCGGAATCGTCCAGCACGCGCGCCTCGGAGACCAGCATCACCGGGATGCCATCGCGGATCGGATAGGCCAGGCCCGCGCGCGCACTGACCAGCTCCTGACGCTCCGGATCGTAGGACAGCGTGGCCTGGGTCTCCGGGCAGATCAGCGCCTCCAGCATGCGGCGGTCAAACTGGGTCGAAGGGGTGTCGTCGTTCATTGCATGATGTCCTCACCATCGGGACCGCCCGACCGCAGCGCGTATTCCAGCAGCGTGACCAGCGTTTCCCGGCGGCTGGCGAGACGGGGGGCTTCCAGAAGCGCCTGTTTCTCCTCGGGCTCGAAATCGAGCAGCATCGACAGGGAGTTGATCAACAGCTCGTCATCGGCCTCCTTCAGCGACGACCAATCCGCGGACAGATCGCGCGCGGCGAAGAAGCGGTTGAGGATGGACAGGAAGGCAGAGCGGTCGAATTCGTCATCGTGCTCCGAACGCGCGTTGCGATCCGCCTCGAAATCCGACCAGCTGACACGGGCGCGGCGATATGGGGTGAAGCCGTCCTCCTCCGCCTCCAGCCGGAACCGGGAGAGACCGGTCAGCGTGATCATGTAGCGCCCGTCCTCCGTTTCAGAGAATTGGGTGATCCGGCCCGCGCAGCCGATCTTGTGCAGGGCCTTTTCGTTGCCCGGGTTCGGGTTCGGTTGCACCATCCCGATGAGCCGCGCATCGGTCTTCAGCGTATCGTCGAACATCTGCAGGTACCGCGGCTCGAAGAGATGCAGCGGCAAATGCGCGCGCGGCAGCAACAGGGCGCCGGGCAGCGGGAAGATCGCGATCGTGTCGGGGAGGTCTTTGTACCTTGCCATAAGCTGCGAGTTAGCCCCTTCCCGGTCTCAGGCAAATATCATCGAGCTAAGTTTCCGACGCCCGTTCAGCACGATCGGATCATTGGGCTTAAGCGCGTCGAAAATCGTGAACAGCTGCTGCTTCGCGGCCCCGTCATTCCACTCGCGATCCTGGCGGAACATCTCCAGAAGCTGGTTCACGGCCTCCTCGGTGCGCCCGCCCGCATGAAGCGCCTGGGCCAGGTCGAAACGCGCCTGCTGGTCGGCGGGATCGGCGGCGACCTTGGCCTCGAGCTCGGCGATGGGGCCCGCCTGTTCGGCCTGATGGGCCAGGGCGATCTGGGCACGCGCGGCCTCGAGCTCGGGCGCGTCTGTGATCTCGGCCGGGGCCCCGTTGAGGATGGCCTCGGCCTGGTCCACATCGCCGCCGGCGAGCGTCGCGCGGATGAGACCGGCATAGGCGCCCGCATGGTTCGGCTCCTCGCCGAGGATGGCCTGAAAGATCTGCGCGGCATCCTGCGCCTGCCCGGCCTCGAGCATCTCTTCCGCCGCGGCCACGGCGTCATCGAGGCCACCCGACGCATCGCCGCCGCCCATCTTGGCGAGTTGCTCGACGAACTGCTTGATCTGGCTTTCGGGCACCGCCCCCTGGAAGCCATCGACCGGCTGGCCCTTGTGGAAGGCATAGACCGTCGGGATCGACTGGATGCGGAGCTGACCCGCGATCTGCTGGGCTTCGTCGACATTGACCTTGGCCATCTTCACAGCGCCCTTCTGCGCGCGCACGGCCGCTTCGAGCTGGGGGCCCAGCGTCTTGCACGGCCCGCACCAGGGCGCCCAGAAATCGACGATGACCGGAACCTCCTGGCTGGCCTCGATGACATCCGTCATGAAGTCCTGTTCAGCGACATCCTTGATGATATCGGCGTCGTTCGGGGTCGATTGTCCAAGCTCGATCATGGCGGGCTCCGTCTGGCGAATGGCGTATGTTGACGTGTAGATGGCGCGCACGAACCCGTGATGCAAGGGCAGCAGTGCCATCCGGGGGCCCGCGCAGGAGGCTGCAACCCGGCGCGCGCCCACGCCCGGCCAACACGTTCGGACAATCGGTGAAGTCGCCGGGCCGCGGTACGACGCAATCGTCCGGCTCGGATCTACCGGACACGTTGCCGTGCGCTCAAGACCGCTGCCATGCGCCCACCCAATGCCGACACGCGCAGATCCGGCACCCGCCATCACGCCGCCGAAGGGCACATCAAACACCGCGCGCCGACACCCTCACCGACCATGCGTCCCAAGCCGGAATGGCGCGCCCCGCCCTGTCACGACCGGACCGGAAATACCTCCAGAGAGCGCGAGAGACAGCGTCTCTCGCAGGCCGCGGCACGCGGCCTTGCCCGCTCAAAGATCGAAAGACGCAAAGACCGGTGCGTGATCGGAGGGCTGTTCCCATCCGCGCACATGGCGCAGGACCCGGCTGCCATGGGCGGCATTCGAGATGTCGGGCGTCGCCCAGACGTGATCGAGCCTGCGGCCCTTGTCCGCCGCGTCCCAATCCGGAGACCGGTAGGACCACCAGGAATAAAGCTGTCCCTCGGGGATGTCGGCGCGGGTCACGTCGACCCAGCCGCCTGCATCCTGCGCAGCCCCCAGATGCTCGACCTCGACAGGCGTATGCGAGACGACCTTCAGAAGCTGCTTGTGCGACCAGACGTCATCCTCACGCGGGGCGATGTTCAGATCCCCTACGAGGATCGACTTCTCGGGCCGTTCGGCATGGAACCAGTCGCGCATCTCGGTCAGGTAATCGAGCTTCTGGCCGAATTTCTCGTTCACCGCGCGGTCGGGTTTGTCGCCGCCTGCGGGCACGTAGAAATTGTGGATCGTCACGCCGTTCTCGAGCCGGGCGGCCACGTGCCGCGCATGCCCCAAGGCGGCAAAATCGCGATCGCCCGCATCCTCGATCGGCAGTTTCGACAGGATCGCCACGCCGTTATAGCCCTTCTGTCCGCGTGCGACCATGTGCCTGTAGCCCAGCTCCGCAAAGGCCTCTGTCGGGATCTTCTCGACCGGGCTCTTGCACTCCTGGAGGCAGAGGACATCCGGCCCCTCTTCCTGCAACAGCCGCGCGACGAGACCTTCGCGCAGGCGCACGGAGTTGATGTTCCAGGTGGCAAGCGTGAAGGGCATGGCGGATCTCCTGCGGGTAAAGATGCGGTGCTCGACCTCTCGCCCATCGGGATTGTACGCGCAAGGGTCGGAGCGCCGCAGGCGGGACGCGACAGTCGCGCCGCAGAGAGCAACGCCGCGACAAAGCCTTTGACAGCAGCCAGCCCCGCTGCGCCAATGACTCCATGATATCGCTTCAGTTCCTCCTCACCGCCTTCGTGGTCGTCATCGCGCCGGGCACGGGTGTGCTCTACACCCTCGCCATCTCTCTGGGTCAGGGGCGGCGCGCCGCGCTTTGGGCGGCCCTTGGCTGCACCATCGGGATCGTGCCGCATCTCGCGGCCGCGATCCTCGGGCTGGCGGCGGTGCTGCATACGAGCGCACTGCTGTTCACGGCCGTGAAATGGGCGGGTGTTGCCTATCTGCTGTGGCTGGCGTGGCAGTCTTTGGGCGCAGGCGGTGCGCTGTCGGTCACGGCGGAAAAGCGCGCCGATCCCGGGCATCGCATCGCGCGGCGCGGGGCGCTGATCAACATCCTCAACCCAAAGCTGTCGGTCTTCTTCCTGGCCCTGCTGCCGCCTTTCCTGAGCGGCAATCCCGAGAGCGCCACCTTCGAGATGACGTTGATGGGCGCGATCTTCATGGTGCTGACCTTCGGGATCTTCGTCCTTTACGGGCTGATGGCTGCCGCGGCGCGCGACAGGCTCCTGGGCAGTGCGGCGATCATGCGCTGGCTGAACCGGTCCTTTGCCGCGCTCTTTGCGGCCCTGGCGGGCCGACTGGCGCTCGAACGGGCCGGGTGACTTCCGGCGCGGACCGCACTACCTGACGGGTCGAGACCACGCCAAGACGGAGCCTGCCCGATGAACGATATCCCCCGGTCCGCATTGATCCTCGGAGTTGCGGGCGTGATCCCGTTTTTCTGGGGGGCGCTGACGCTCCTGTCGCCGGAGCTTGCGCAATGGGGGCTCGACACGCTCGGGCCGCGCTTCATCGGACCTTACGTGCAACTCTATTACGGCGCGGTGATCCTGAGCTTCATGTCGGGCGTGCTCTGGGGCTTTGCCACCAAGGCCGAGGATGCCCGCGCCGCCACGGGCTACGCGCTGTCGGTGATCCCCGCGCTCTGGGCCTTCTTCATGACCGGGGGCGGGCCGGTTTCGGCGGGCACCAACCTGATCTTCGGCTATCTCGGTCTGCTCGTGCTGGATTTCGCCTTCTGGCGCTGGGGTCTCGCTCCCCGGTGGTGGATGCAGCTGCGGGTGCTGCTGACAGCGCTCGTGGTGATCTGCCTGGCGGTGGGCGTCTTCTACTGACGCCTTACGCGGAGGCCGCTGCCGTGGCCCAAGCGAGCGCCGCATAGCGGCCCGTCTTCGCGATGCTGACCAGAGCAAGAAACACCCAAAGCCGGACCTTGGCGATCCCGGCAATGACGGTGAACGCGTCGCCCAAGGGCGCCCATGACAGGAGCAGCGTCCAGACGCCGTAGCGCTGCCACCACGCCTGTGCCCGATCCATCTGCTTGTCGGAGGCCGGAAACCAGCGGGTGCCGCGCAGCCGTTCGGCCCAGAGGCCCAGCACGTAATTGACCACTGCGCCGAGGATATTGCCGATACTGGCCACGACGATCAGCAGCCAGATGGCCGCCGATCCGTTCAGCTGCAGGCCGACGAAGACCACTTCGGATTGAAACGGCAGGATGGTCGCGGCACCGAAGGCCGCCGCAAACAATCCCGCAAGGGCTAGAAGACTGACCTCCACAAGGTCTGACCGGGATCAGGCGACGTTGGTCGTCCGTCCCTCGGCCTCGGCACCGACTTCGCGCGGGGGGCGCCCGATCACGTCGCGCAATTCATCGAGCTCAATGAAGTTGTCGGCCTGACGGCGCAATTCGTCGGCGATCATCGGCGGCTGCGAGCGGATCGTCGAGACGACCGAGACGCGAACGCCCTGACGCTGCAGGCTTTCCACCAGCGGCTTGAAGTCGCCATCGCCCGAGAACAGCACGATGTGGTCGACCCGCGGCGCAAGCTCCATGGCATCGACCGCAAGCTCGATATCCATGTTGCCCTTCACTTTCCGGCGGCCCTGGCTGTCGGTGTATTCCTTGGCGGGCTTTGTCACCATGGTGAAGCCGTTATAGTGCAGCCAATCGACCAGCGGACGGATCGGCGAGTAGTCGTCATTTTCGAGAAGGGCGGTATAGTAGAACGCCCGGATCATCCGCCCACGGCGTACGAATTCCTGTCGCAACAGCTTGTAATCTATATCAAAACCAAGGGCCTTCGCCGCCGCGTAGAGGTTCGACCCGTCGATGAACAGCGCCAACCGTTCGTCTTTGTAAAACATAAACTGCCTCTTCAATGCTTTGTGTCGCGGGGTCGGTACGTCTCTGGACGTCGGTCCGACTCTAAACGACAGGAATTGAGATCCCCTCTACCGGAGCGTAATTAGTGAGCGTAGCGACCGCTGCAACCCTGAGTCGCGTACTAAAAAGCATGGTTCTATATCCATAAGGATATGCCTCTGATGGCATTCAAGCAAGTCGCGCTTATCGCACTCGGCGCGAATCTTCCGAATAAGCAACAACTTCCAGTAGAAACGCTTAAGGCGGCGTTAACGCGGCTGGCCGCCGGGCCGCTGCGCTTGCAGGCGGTCAGCCGGTTTTTCTCAACACCTTGTTTTCCTGTGAATTCCGGTCCGGATTACGTCAATACGGCGGCCGCTTTTGCGGTGCCGGAAGGTATGCCATCGAATACCGTTCTAGGCGAACTGCATGCGGTGGAGGCGGAATTTGGCCGAGAGCGTTTGCAGCGCTGGGGGATGCGCACGCTGGACATCGATCTCATCGCGCTGGGCGACGAAATTGTTCCGGATGACGTTACGCAAACCAGGTGGCGAAACCTGCCTCTGGAGACGCAAAAAACCTGTGCGCCAGATACACTTATTCTGCCGCATCCCCGCGTGCAGGATCGCGGCTTCGTTCTTGTCCCGCTTGCGGAGATCGCGGGCGATTGGACGCACCCGCTGACCGGCAAGACACTGCACCAGATGCGCGCCGCGCTGCACCCGGACGCCGTTGCGGAAATCAGGCCGCTGTAAGGAAAGTCGCGTCTTGTCAAGTCTCTTGTCGCGCGTTACGTACGACTCTTCTGACGTCAGACCGAAGACTGGAGATACCAATGGCCCGCGTGACGGTTGAAGATTGCGTCGACAAAGTCCCGAACCGCTTCGAGCTGGTTCTGCTGTCGGCCCATCGCGCTCGTGAGATTTCTGCCGGTGGGGCGATCACCGTGGACCGCGACAACGACAAGAACCCCGTCGTCGCCCTGCGCGAGATCGCTGAGGAAACACAGTCCGCAGACGAGCTGCGCGAGCGCATCATCGAGGCGAACCAGACCCAGATCGAGGTCGATGAGCCCGAAGAGGACGCGATGGCGCTTCTCATGGGTTCCGAGCCCGACAAGCCGCAGGAAGACGACATGTCCGAAGAGAAACTGCTGCGCGCGCTGATGGAGGCTCAGGGCGAGCGTTAAGCTGCCCAAGCCGCGGGCGCGCGCCGAAAGGAAAGGCGCATGATCGCCGCCGAAGACCTGATTGCGCTCGTCCGCAATTATAATCCGAAGACGAACGAAGCGCTGATCCGCGCCGCCTACGAGTATGGCCGCGAGATGCATGAAGGGCAGACCCGGCAATCGGGCGAGCCCTATTTCACGCATCCCGTGGCCGTCGCGGCGCTTCTGACCGAGCAGCAGCTCGACGATGCGACCATCGTCACGGCCATCCTTCACGACACGATCGAAGACACCAAGTCCACCTATTCCGAGGTGCAGAAGCGCTTCGGCGACGAGGTGGCGATGCTCGTGGACGGGGTCACGAAGCTCACGAATCTGCAGCTGTCCTCGAACGAGACCAAGCAGGCCGAAAATTTCCGCAAGCTCTTCATGGCGATGTCAAAGGATCTGCGGGTGATCCTCGTGAAGCTCGCCGACCGGCTGCACAACATGCGCACCATCAAGGCGATGCGCGCGGACAAGCAGTTGCAGAAAGCGCGCGAAACCATGGATATCTACGCCCCGCTCGCGGGTCGGATGGGTATGCAATGGATGCGCGAAGAGCTCGAGGATCTGGCCTTCCGCGTCATCAATCCCGAGGCGCGCAATTCGATCATCCGCCGCTTCATCATGCTGCAGCGCGAAACCGGCGACGTAATCCCGCGCATCACCGCCGACATGCGCCACGAGCTGAAGGCCGTGGGCATCGAGGCCGAAGTCTTCGGGCGCGCCAAGAAACCCTACTCGATCTGGCGCAAGATGCAGGAGAAGGATCTGTCCTTCTCGCGCCTGTCGGACATCTACGGCTTCCGGATCATCACCCGCTCCGAGATGGATTGTTATCGCGCAATGGGGGCGATCCACCATCGCTGGCGCGCGGTTCCGGGCCGTTTCAAGGATTACGTGAGCCAACCCAAGACCAACGGCTACCGCTCGATTCACACCACCGTGTCGGGCCGCGACGGCAAGCGCGTGGAGGTGCAGATCCGCACCCGCCAGATGCATGAAGTGGCCGAGACGGGCGTGGCCGCGCATTGGTCCTATCGCGACGGCGTGCGCGCGCAGAACCCGTTCGCGGTCGATCCCGCGAAGTGGATCGCGTCCCTGACCGAGCAATTCACCGCCGAGGAGGATCACGACGAATTCCTCGAAGCGGTGAAGCTCGAGATGTATTCCGACCAGGTCTTCTGCTTCACGCCCAAGGGCGAGGTGGTGAAACTGCCCAAGGGCGCGACGCCTCTGGATTTCGGCTATGCGATCCACACCCGAATCGGTTCGGCCTGCGTGGGTGCCAAGGTGGACGGGCTGCGCGTGCCGCTCTGGACCCGGCTCAAGAACGGGCAATCGGTGGAGATCATCACCGCTGAAGGCCAGGCACCGCAGGCAACCTGGCTCGACATCGCCAAGACCGGCAAGGCAAAGTCGGCCATTCGGCGCGCCCTGCGCGAGGCGCGAAAGGAACGTTTCGTCAAATTGGGCCGCGAGATCGCGCGCTCGGCCTTCGAGCATGTGGGCAAGAAAGCCTCCGACAAGGTGCTGGAGAAGGCGGCGAAAACGCTGCGCGTGGCCGATGCGGAGACATTGCTTGCGCGGCTCGGCTCGGCGGACATGTCGGCGCGTGACGTGGTCTCCGCGGTCTATCCTGACCTCACGCCGCGGCCCAGCGCGGAGGTGGATACCGCCCGCGCCGTGATCGGCCTCGAACATGATCAGGCCTTCGAGCGCGCGGGCTGCTGCCAGCCCCTGCCCGGAGAGCGAATCGTCGGCATCGCCCGGCGCGGGCATGGGGTCGTCGTTCATGCCATTGACTGCCCCCGTCTTGCCGATGTTGAGGATGAGCCCGACCGCTGGCTCGATCTGCACTGGGCCGAGGGGCATCACCCGGCTGTCTATGCGGTGTCGCTCGATCTGACGATCGGCAACGATGCCGGCGTGCTGGGGCGCGTTTGCACATTGATCGGGGAGCGGAACGCCAATATCTCTGATCTGCAGTTCAAGGACCGCAAGCCGGATTTCTATCGGCTGCGGGTCGATGTGGATCTGAGCGACGCGGAGCAGTTGCATTCTGTGATCTCGGCGCTTGAAGCGGAAAGCGATGTGGCCCAGGTCACAAGGTGGCGGTACGGCGACAGCGATGGACCATCGGCGTCGCAGGCCGCGGCCGAATAGAAACGGGATGAGGTAGACCGCGGGTGGTGTTCAGGCGTCGCGATCAACAACCGCTGTGGAAACGGCTGCTGCGCACGCTCTGGCCCAAAGGCGGCTGGGGCCGTGCGGCGCAATATATCCGCCACAGGCTGCAGCGCCTGCCGGACCCGCCGGACCGGATCGCGCGCGGCATCTTCGCGGGCGTCTTCATGACCTTCACGCCGCTCTACGGACTGCATTTCTTCCTGGCCGCCCTTCTGGCCTGGATCCTGCGCGGCAATATCGTGGCCGCGTTGCTGGGCACCTTTTTCGGCAACCCGCTGACCTACGTGCCCATCGCCGTCATCTCCCTGCAGACCGGCAACTGGCTTCTGGGCGTCGAAAGCGATCCCGAGGATCACCGCTGGGTCGGGCAGAAATTCACCGCGGCGGGGCGTGATCTGTGGGACAACATGGTCGCCATATTCACCCCGGCAGAGGCGGATTGGCAGAACCTGTCCGAGTTCTACGCGGAGGTCTTCTATCCCTATCTCGTCGGCGGGATCATCCCGGGCATCATCACCGGGCTCGTGTGCTATTACATCTCGCTGCCGCTGATCCGGGCCTATCAGAACCGCCGCAAGGGCCGGTTGGCGGCGAAACTCGCCCTGCTCAAGGCCAAGAAGAAATCCAAGGGCGCGAACAGCCAGGCATCGGCGGATTGATCTCATCTGCGCGCAAGAGGTTTTCACCGGGCGGGCCCAGCCCTAGCTTGTGACGCGAACAAGCGATGCGGAGACAGACCATGGCAGACTTCAAGGGACGGCTCAGGCTGGGCGTGAACATCGATCACGTCGCCACCGTCCGTAACGCGCGCGGCAGCGCCTATCCCGACCCGCTGCGCGCGGCGAAGATGGCCGAAGCGGCAGGTGCCGACGGCATCACCGCACATCTGCGCGAAGACCGCCGCCACATCCGTGACGCCGATATCGACGCGCTGATGGCGAGCCTGTCGGTCCCGCTCAATTTCGAGATGGCCGCGACGGCGGAAATGCACGCGATCGCGCTGCGTCACAAACCGCATGCGGTCTGCATCGTGCCGGAAAAGCGCGAGGAGCGGACCACCGAAGGCGGGTTGGAAGTGGCAGGCGATGCCCAGCGGCTGACCGACTACATCGCACCCCTGCGTGAGGCGGGCTGCCGCGTGTCGCTCTTCGTGGCGCCCGATGCGGCGCAGATCGAAGCCTCCAAGGCCGTGGGCGCCGAGGTGATCGAACTGCATACAGGCGCCTATTGCGATCTCCATTACGAGGGGGATTTCGCCGCCCGCGACGCCGAGCTTGAGCGCCTGCGCGAGATGTCGGCCTTTGCGGACGGCCTCGGCCTCGAAGTGCATGCGGGCCACGGGCTGACCTATGACACCGTCGCTCCGATCGCGGTCTTTCCCGAGGTGATGGAGCTGAATATCGGGCATTTCCTGATCTCGGAATCGATCTTCCGCGGGCTCGACGGCGCCATGGCCGAAATGCGCCGCCTGATGGACGAGGCCCGGACATGAGCGTCACGCCGAGCCGCGCCGAGACCGATGCGCTGGACCGCGTCGTTGCGATGGCCTGCGAGCGCTACACCGGCGAGGGGCCAGTCTTCACCGCGGCCATCGTCAAGGATGAACGCATGATCGCGCTCGAACACAACGAGGTCGCTACGGCCTGCGATCCGTCGCGGCACGCCGAGATCGTGGCGATGGCTCGCGCCTCCGAGGCGCTGGGCGGCAGCGATCTGTCCGGCGCCACGCTGATCGCGTCCATGCAGCCCTGCGAAATGTGCCTCGCCGCGATGCGCTGGGCCGGGATCGACCGGCTGATCTTCGCGATGACGCAGGAAGAGGCGCCTGCCTTCTTCCAGTTCCCGAAGCTCGGGATCGACGATTACGCCCGCGCCTCGGACGGCGCCTTCGATTGGGTGGGCGGGGTGCAGATGGACGCCGTGCGCCATATCTACGAGAGCGCGGGATGATCCTCGGCGTCGGCACGGATCTGGCGAATATCGAGCGGATCGCGAACACGCTGGAGCGGTTCGGCGACCGCTTCCGCAACCGCGTCTTCACCGATGTCGAACAGCAAAAGGCCGAACGGCGCGCGGACACGCCCGGCACCTATGCCAAGCGCTGGGCCGCGAAGGAGGCCTGCTCCAAGGCCTTGGGCACCGGTCTGCGCATGGGCATCGCCTGGAAGGACATGGCGGTCTCGAACCTGCGCACCGGCCAGCCGGTGATGGAGGTCACGGGCTGGGCCAAGGACCGGCTCGACGCCATGACCCCGCCGGGCCACGAGGCGATCATCCATGTCACCCTGACCGACGATCACCCCTGGGCGCAGGCTTTCGTCGTGATCGAGGCGCGTCCGCTCGGCTGACGTGCCGGCGCGCGTTTCGAAAAGGCGCACGGGGTCAAATCCATCCGTTCGTTCAAACGCAGATAGTCTAGATTGCAGCGATTGAAGCACATCGCCCTCCAGATCATGCACCTGAAAGGCGACGTTTTCATCGGCCCGGTCTAGGCCGCAGCAGTGGCTTCAATCTCGAACAGAAGACCCGGGATGGCGAGACGGCTGACCCCCAGAAGCGTCATTGGCGGCGCGCAACGGAGCGGTCCGAACCGCATGCCCATCAGATCGAAATTCTTCAACGCCTCGTCGACATCCGTGGCGTAGACGCCAAGGCGGATGATGTTGGTCAGATCCATGTTCGCGGCAGCCAGGACCGCCTCCAGATTGTCGAGCGCCAGTCCGATCTGGGCGCGCATATCGCCCGGATGCTGCGGGTTGCCCTCATTGTCCACGGCAGTCTGTCCGGCGCAGATGAGCTGACGCGTGGTGCCCGTGATGATTTCCGCCTGATTGTAGCCAAGTTTCAGCGACCAGTCCCAAGGATTTACAGCTATGCGTTCCATCGTGAATTCTCCTGTTTGATGTGTCTGAAATCGGGATAGGATTAATTGGTGCCAAATTTTGTCACCGAAAAAGCCAGAATGAAAAAATGAACATTCGCACCCGTCACGACACACTGGTTCGCACCTTGCGCCGCAACGGCACCGCCACGGTGGACGAACTTGCGCAGGAGGTCGGAGCCTCGCGGCGGACCATCCTGCGCGACATCTCGACCCTGCGCGACGAGGGCTTTGTCATCCATTCCGAAAGCGGGCGCGGCGGCGGTCTGCAGCTGGATCCGCAATCGATGCAGACCACGGCGCGGTTATCGGTGGCGGAGGTTTTCGCGCTGCTGATCAGCGTGGCGGCCATGCGCGCGGCGCAGAGCCTGCCGTTCTCGGATCTCGCGGATGCCGGGCTCGCCAAGATCGAGCGCGCCCTGCCCTCTGACAAGGTACGCGACTTGCGTCGGTTTCTCGATTGTCTGCATATCGGGCAATTGTCGCCGCTGCAGGACATCTCGGATATCGGACCGATGGTTTCAGCGCTCTTGCCCGCCTTCGAGACGGCGTTCCTGCAAACGCTGCAATTGCGGTTCGATTACCGCGACGCGAAGGGCAACCGGACACACCGCGTGGTCGAGCCTCAGGCCATGCTGATCCTGCAGCCCTTGTGGTATCTCGTCGCCTGGGATCCCGCGCGCGATGATTTCCGGCATTTCCGCATGGACCGGATCAGCGCACCCGAGATCATCCCGGAGGCCACGTTCCGCAGGCGCCATGTGCCATTCGAAGACGATGTCTGCCCATTTCGGGAATTGGTGCGATAAGCGCGCGCGTGGGCATCAGCCATAGGGTGCTGCGACCGTGTGGGACAATTGCCGCCCCGCCAGGCCCTCGCGGATCAGGCCCGGCCGTGGGCGCCAAGCGGTCGCGCCGACCTGCGCGCCTTGACTTGCCCATCCTCGGGCGGCACTTAGCAGGCAGCAGGCAAAGAGGCAGGACATGGCAGACAAGGCGCGCTCCGGCGGCATTCTCGACACGATCAAGACCGTCGTCTACGCGTTGCTGATCGCGGGCATTTTCCGCACGCTGTTCTTCCAGCCGTTCTGGATTCCGTCGGGCTCGATGAAGGACACGCTGCTGATCGGCGACTTCCTGTTCGTCAACAAGATGGCTTACGGCTATTCCTACGCCTCCTGCCCCTCGGTGCGTATTCCTGCCGTGGGCCTCGACATCGACGCGGCCGATATCTGCGGCTGGGCAGATGGCGACAATACCCGCCTTCTCGGCGCGGAGCCCGAGCGCGGCGACATCGCCGTCTTCCGTCACCCGGTCAACGGCACCGACTTCATCAAGCGCGTGATCGGCCTGCCCGGAGACACGGTGCAGGTCCGCGAGGGTCGCGTCATCATCAACGACACCCCCGTCGAGGTCGCGCCCGATGGCCAGTTCGAGGAAGTGGCCGAACCGCAGGGACCGCACGGCATTCGCCCGCGCTGCGCCAACGGTCCCGTGGGCGATGGCGGCACCTGCATCAAGGAAAAGTTCGTCGAGACCCTGCCCGGCGGCACCAGCCACTCGATCCTCAATATCGGCATGCAGGGCGCGGACAACACGCCCGTCTATACCGTGCCTGAGGGGCATTTCTTCTTCATGGGCGACAACCGCGACAATTCCTCCGACAGCCGCGTGCCGAGCGTCGCGGGCGGCGTGGGCTTCGTGCCCTATGAGAACCTCGTGGGCCGCGCCGACCGGGTGATCTTCTCCTCCGCGGGCAGCTCGATGCTGTTCTTCTGGACCTGGCGGGGAGATCGGTTCTTCGAGGCGCTGGATTGAAACGCTCCGCCGAGATCGCAGAGCTCGAGACGCGGCTTGGCATACGCTTCCGCGATCCGGGCCTGCTGCGCGAGGCCCTGACCCACGCCTCGATGTCGAGCCCGACACGCAACGACAACCAGCGGCTGGAATTCCTGGGCGACCGGGTTCTGGGCCTCGTGATGTCCGAGGCGCTGCTGGAGCGGGATCGCGCGGCCTCCGAAGGGCAGCTTGCCCCGCGCTACAACGCGCTCGTGCGCAAGGAGACCTGCGCGGACGTGGCGCGTGAGGCCGGGATCGGCGACGCGCTGAAGCTTGGCCGCTCCGAGCGCCTGTCGGGCGGACGGCGCAAGATGGCGCTTCTGGGCGACGCGATGGAAGCGGTGATCGCCGCAGTCTATGTCGACCAGGGTTTCGAGACCGCGAAGGCCATGGTGCTGCGGCTCTGGGGCGCGCGGATCGACGGGGTCGAGAAGGATGCGCGCGACGCCAAGACAGCGCTGCAGGAATGGGCCCAGGCGCGCGGCCTGCCGCCCCCGGCCTACGTCGAGACGGCGCGCTCCGGCCCGGATCACGCGCCGGTCTTCACCATCGAGGCCCGGCTGGAAAGCGGCCAGACGGCTTCGGCTGCAGCAGGCTCCAAGCGGCAGGCGGAGCAGAAGGCCGCGGAGGCGCTGCTCGCAGATGTGAGTGGGGCGGTGGAGTAGGCCCGGACGCGTCGCAAAAAACATCCGCCGGTTTTCGGTACGCTTTGTAGCGCGCCCGGCCCGCACAGCGCCGGGGTACCAGACTGGTCGCCACCCCGGCACCGGAAAAGCTGGCCCCTTCCCGCATTCTGCAGTAAAGCCCCGGTTCGGACCCAAAGGACCCAAAGCATGACCACACGCGCAGGTTTCATCGCCCTGATCGGCGAGCCCAATGCCGGAAAATCGACACTGCTCAACCGCATGGTGGGCGCCAAGGTGTCGATCGTGACGCACAAGGTGCAGACCACGCGTGCGCGCATCCGGGGCGTGGCGATGGAGGGCGATGCACAGCTTGTCTTCGTGGACACGCCCGGCCTTTTCAAACCGCGCCGCCGCCTTGACCGCGCGATGGTCGCCGCGGCCTGGGGCGGGGCTGCCGATGCCGACGTCGTGGTCCTCCTGATAGAGGCGCATCGCGGCATCACCGAGGGTGTGGAATCGATCCTCGAGCAGCTCGATACGGTGGGCCATGGCCGCCCAGTGGCACTCGCCATCAACAAGATCGACCGCGTGAAGGCCGAGACGCTGCTGAAACTGACCGAGGACATGAACGCGCGCTTCACCTTCGCCGAGACCTTCATGATCTCCGCCGAGAAAGGGTATGGCGTCGACGATCTGCGCGCGTGGCTCGCGAATACCCTGCCAGAAGGTCCGTGGCTTTATCCGGAGGATCAGATCGCCGATCTGCCCATGCGCATGATTGCCGCCGAGATGACGCGCGAGAAGCTGACCCTGCGCCTGCATCAGGAACTGCCCTACCAGCTGACGGTCGAGACCGAGAACTGGGAGGAGCGCAAGGACGGCTCCGCCCGCGTCGATCAGGTCGTCTATGTCGCCCGCGACGGGCACAAGGGGATCCTGCTGGGTCACAAGGGCGAGACGATCAAGGCCGTCTCCAAGGCCGCGCGTGAAGAGCTGTCGGAATTCCTTGGCCGCAAGGTCCATCTGTTCCTGCAGGTGAAGGTCCGCGAGAAATGGCTTGAAGAGGCCGAGCGCTATTCCGAGATGGGCCTCGATTTCCGCGACGGCGATGGGTGAGCCCCGCCTGACCGCCCGTTTCTGGGTCGATGCCTACAGGCGGCGCCTCGCCCTGTACGACATTCCCTGTTTCGTGGTGCATCACGGCGATGACACGGCAGGCGCGGTGCTGGTGAAATGCGCCACGCTCGACGGGCAGGCGCGCGCCTTCACCCGCAGTTTCGATCTCAAGACCGGCGACCGTGTCTGGCAGGAACTTGCCGCGGGGGACGAGGCAGAGGTCGACGCCTCCATCGCCAAGCAACGCGGTTTCGACCCGGATCTCTGGGTTATCGAGGTCGAGGATCGCCAGGGGCGGCATTGTCTGGACGAGGACGGTCTCGGCTGAGCCAACGGCCCAGCGCCACGAGTCCAAGCCCCGCAATCCAGAACACCGCGCCGAGCCCCGCGAGCCATAGCGCCACGCCATCCCAGCCCTGCCGCGTCGGATCGACGAAGAAATACGGGTAGCGATCGACGAAAGTGCCCCGCCACAGGGCATAGGCGGCGTAGATCGCGGGCCAGAGGAGCCACCATGCCGCGTGGGCGGCCCTGAGCGCGGCTTTCGGCCCGAAGACCAGCCACCATAGCGCCACGGCCAGCGGCACCGCGCTGTGCAGAAGCTGATCCGCGACCATGCGCAACCCGACAAGGTCGCGCGCCAGAAGTCCGTGATAGACCGCACCCACGATGACCGCCCAAAGCGTGATCGCCCCGGTCCATCCCGCGCTCGCCCGGCCCAGCACCGCGATACGCCCGTAGCGCGCCACGACGATGAGCGTCGTGAGGATGGTGAAGAACCGTGCCATGCGCCACATTTCCTCAAGCACGGTCCGGTCCGGACGCCGCTCCAGCCCCACGTAAAGCTGCAGGGCGACGGCGGCGAAGGCGAGGACCGCGATCAGGGCGGCGAAGATGCGGGCATGTGTCGTCATGGAGGCCAATGTGCAGCCCTTGCGGATGGCTTCAAGCGTCCCGATAGTCACGAAATGGAATGGCGCGATACTGGCATCCTCCTGTCCACAAGGCGGCACGGAGAAACCTCGGCGATCCTCGAGGTCTTCACCGAAGGCCACGGGCGCCATGCGGGCGTGCTGCGCGGGGCCACGAGCCGCAAGATGGCGCCGCTCCTGCAACCGGGTGCGGAGCTCGACGTGGCCTGGCGGGCGCGGCTCGAGGATCATATCGGCACCTATACGGTCGAACTGAAACGCTCCCGCGCGGCGCAGGCCATGGCCGACCGGGTGGCCCTGTCGGGGCTCAATGCGCTGGTGGCGATCCTCGGCTTCACCCTGCCCGAGCGGGAGGCGCATCCCGATCTCTATACCCGCACCACGACCCTTCTGGAGCTGCTCAAAGCACCCGATCTCTGGCCCTTGGCCTATCTGCGCTGGGAGATGGCACTCCTCGAGGAGATGGGCTTCGGCCTCGATCTGACGACCTGTGCGGCGACCGGCAAGGCCAACGATCTGGCCTATGTTTCGCCCCGGACGGGCCGCGCGGTGTCGCGGTCAGGCGCGGGCGACTGGGCGCCCCGGCTCCTGCCCCTGCCCGAGGTCATGCTGGGCGCCGGGGAAGGCGCGGATGCAGAGGTTCTGGAGGCGCTCGGCACGACGGGGCATTTCATGTCTTCGCATCTTGCGCCATCGCTGGGCGACAAGCCCCTGCCCCCCGCCCGCGCGCTGTTTCTCGACCGGCTGGCGCGGCGGGCGCGTGCCGGGGCGTGAAATCGCGCTTTCCGCCGCCACCGCCCCGCGTTAGGTATGCGACATGCGCTGGACCCTGCCCAATATCCTGACCCTGATCCGCCTTCTGGCGGCCCCCGGCGTTGCGGTCATGTTTCTCTATTTCTCGCGGCCCTTTGCCGATTGGTGCGCGCTGATCCTCTTCCTCGGCGCGGCCATCACCGACTGGTTCGATGGCTACCTGGCCCGCGCCTGGGGCGAGGAGACGAAGATCGGCGCGATGCTCGACCCCATTGCCGACAAGGCGATGGTGGTGATCGCGCTGATGGTGATCGTGGGCTATTCGTCGATGTCGCCCTGGCTCGTCCTGCCCGCCACGATGATCCTCTTCCGCGAGGTTTTCGTCTCGGGCCTGCGCGAATATCTCGGCCACCTGTCCGGCACGCTCAAGGTCACGCGGCTTGCGAAGTGGAAGACGACGCTGCAGATGGTCGCCATCGCGGTCCTCTTCGCGCAAGGCATTTTCGAACATTTCCTCGTGGTCTCGACCATCGGCATGGATGCGGGCATCGTGGCCGATATCATGGCGGGCAATATCGAGGACGATCTGGGCCTCGGCTGGAAACGCATCGGCATGGTCTGGACCGGGAATGCGGGTATCGTGCTGCTATGGGTCGCGGCCCTGCTGACCGCAATCACCGGCTGGGACTACTTTATCAAGGCCCGGCCCCACCTGACGGAGGATCGCTGATGGATGTGCTCTATTTCGCCTGGGTCCGCGAACGGATCGGCCGCCCCAAGGACCGCATCGAGACCGAGGCCGCGACGGTGAACGACCTCGTCGCCGAATTGCGGGCCCGTGAGGAACGCTACGAGGCCGCCTTCGCCGACCTCTCGGCCCTGCGCGTGGCGGTCGACCAGGAACTGACCGATTTCGACGCCTCCATCACGGGCGCCCGGGAAGTTGCCTTCTTCCCCCCGATGACGGGCGGCTGATGCGGATCGTCGTCCAGGAAGCCCCCTTCGATTTCGGCGCCGAGGCCGAGGCCTTCGCCTCAGGTCGCAGCGATCTCGGCGCGGTCGTGACCTTCACCGGCATTGTGCGCGACACCGGCGATGCGGCCCGCGACCGGATGGAGATCGAGCATTACCCGGGCATGACTGAAAAGGCCCTGACCAAGATCGCCGAGGAGGCGCAGACGCGCTGGTCCCTGGGCGATGTGCTGGTGATTCACCGTTTCGGGCCGCTGACACCGGGCGAAAAGATCATGATGGTCGCTACCGCGTCGCGGCACCGCAAGGATGCGTTCGAGGCCGCGGAATACCTGATGGATTACCTCAAATCCCGTGCGCCATTCTGGAAGAAGGAATTCAGCGGCGAGGCCACCGAATGGGTCGCCGCCCGCGACGAGGACGAAGACGCGCTCAAGCGCTGGTAGGCCCACATCCCCCACGCGGATCGCTGGACCCGACGCGCCCTCGTTTCGAACCGGGGGACCCCGCAATCAGGCGCTCGCGCCGCCTTCGGGCAAGAACGCAGACGCTCCTTGCCCTTCACCTTTCCCGAAAAACGCAAAAAACCCGGAGATGGCGGCCCTAGGCCGCCAGCGACATGACATGCCGCGCAAGGCCCCGCCTTGCGCAACCGCCAGACCAAGCGATCACGCAGGCACGAAAAGACCTTCGGATTTCGCCTGCGCCATGGCCTCGTCGAGGCTCTTCCAGGCCCGCGCGATCAGCACGTCGACCTCGTCCTGCGTGATCACCAGCGGCGGCGAGATGATCATCCGGTCGCCCACATGACGCATCACGAGGTTGTTGGCGAAGCACCGCTCCCGCGTCATCAGGCCGATCTGGCCTTCCTCACCCTTGAAGGGCGCACGGGTGTCCTTCTGCGGCGTCAGCGCGATGGAGCCCATCATGCCCACGATCTTCGCCTCGCCCACCATCGGATGCTCGGTCAGGCTCTCGAACTTCTCTTTCAGGTAAGGCCCGATCTCCTCGCGCACGCGGGTGACGATGCCCTCCTCGTCGAGGATGCGCAGGTTCTCCAGCGCGACGGCCGCCGCCACGGGATGGCCCGAATAGGTGTAGCCGTGGTTGAATTCCGCGTCCCCGATCACTTGCGCGATCTCCGACGACACGATCGAGCCACCGATGGGCAGATAGCCCGAGGACAGGCCCTTCGCGATGGTCATGATGTCGGGCTGGATGCCAAGCGTCTGGCTGCCGAACCAGTTGCCCGTGCGCCCGAAGCCGCAGATCACCTCGTCCGCGATCAGCAGGATGCCGTATTCGCGCACGATGCGCATGATCTCGGGCCAGTAGGTCTCGGGCGGGATGATGACGCCGCCCGCACCCTGCAAAGGCTCCGCGATGAAGGCCGCGACATGCTCGGGGCCAAGTTCGAGGATCTTCTCCTCAAGCTGCCGGGCGCGGGCGAGGCCGAATTCCTCGGGGCTCAGATCGCCGCCTTCGGCCCACCAATTGGGCTGGTCGATGTGATGAATGTCCGGGATCGGCATGCCGCCCTGTGCGTGCATGCCCTTCATGCCGCCAAGCGAGCCCGACCCCACCGACGAGCCGTGATAAGCGTTCCAACGCGAGATCACCGCCTTGCGCTGCGGCTGGCCCTTCAGCTCCCAATAGGTGCGTACCATGCGCAGATTGGTGTCATTGGCCTCGGAGCCCGAACCCGCGAAGAAGACGTGGTTCAGATCGCCCGGCGCCAGCTCCGCGAGATGCGCGGCCAGCTGGATCGCGGGCGTATGCGAGGTCTGGAAGAAGGTGTTGTAGAAGGGCAGTTCGGACATCTGGCGGGTGGCCGCATCGACCAGTTCCTGCCGCCCGTAGCCCAGGTTCACGCACCAGAGCCCCGCCATGCCGTCGAGGATGCGGTTGCCGTCCGAATCGGTCAGCCAGACGCCTTCGGCGCGGGTGATGATCCGCGCGCCCTTGCGCCCCAGATCGGCCCCATGGGTGAAGGGATGCATGTGATGCGCGGCATCCAGCGCCTGCAGATCGGCCGTGGGCAGCGGGTTGGAAATCTGGGCCATGAGCGGACCTTTCGACAGGGGGTGACGGGCTTCGGGTCGTATACTTCGCAAATATGATCAAATTATCCGTGGGTCAATGAGACCAAGCGCCAGCGGGGGCATTCCGCCCGCGATCACGCCTTGCGGTCAGCCTGCCTCCGACGGGGGCGCGATGCCCTGCGCGATCTGCTCCATGCCCTGGCGGACATCCTCGGACATGGCGCGCGCGGCCGCCTCGGCATCGCGATCAATCAGCGCGGCCAGAAGATCCTTGTGCCGGTCGGGCAGGCCTTCCGTCCCGAACCGCCCGCAGACAACGCGCAGGGACGGGCCGAAGCGCAGCCAGAGCGTCTCGACAAGGCCGGTCAGGATCGGCGCATCGGCATAGCTGTTCAGAAGCGCATGAAAGTGGTGATTTCCGGTCAGGTAGCCGGTGATATCGCCTGCCGCGATGGCCGTGTCGATCGCCGCATCCGCTTGGCCCAGCGCCGCTATCCCGTCCGCATCCATGCGCATCGTAGCCCGGCGCGCCAGCTCCGGCTCTAGCGCCAGCCGCGCCACGGTCAGCTCGGCGATTGCGCTGGCATCGAGCACGGGAACCGCAATCCGCCGGTTGCCCTGAAAATCGAGCGCACCTTCCGCCGTGAGCCGCCGCAACGCCTCGCGCACGGGCGTCATGCCCGCGCCCAGCGTTTCGGTCAGGCCCTGGATGGTGACGGGCTGACCGGGGGCCAGCGCCCCGAAGAGAATCATGTCGCGCATCTGCCGGTAGACCCGCTCATGCGCGGGCAGCCCCGCCTCCGCAGGGGCGGGATCGTGCGAAAATTGCGCTGAAATCCTGCTCATTGCGCCCTCTGTCCCCTTCCGATCACGACCCGTCTTGCACATGCCAAGGCGGCGTGGAAGCATCGCTTATTGCCAGCTTCGGCAAATTTTGATCAAATTCAAGCTCACGGGGCAAAGACCCCGGACATATCAGGGAGCGAAACGCATGAGTTTCACCAAGCTGACCGGTGTTGCGGCCCTCGCGCTGGCCGCCGGAACCGCCGGCGCGCAGGAAGTGCGCGTCTATAACTGGTCCGATTACATCGATGAAGACCTGCTGACGCAGTTCGAGGAAGAGACCGGGATCGAGCTGATCTACGACGTCTTCGATTCGAACGAAGTGCTGGAGACCAAGATGCTCGCGGGCTCGTCGGGCTACGACGTCGTCGTGCCCACGGGCACCTTCCTGCAGCGCCAGATCCAGGCGGGCGCGTTCCAGAAGCTCGACAAGGAACAACTCCCCAACCTCGAGAACATGTGGGACGTCGTCTCCAGCCGGACCGCGCAGTATGACCCGGACAACGAATATTCGATCAACTACATGTGGGGCACGACCGGCATCGGCGTCAACGTCCCCAAGGTGACCGAGATCCTGGGCGAGGACGCGCCGATCTCGTCCTGGGATCTGGTCTTCGATCCCGCCAACATGGAGAAGCTCGCGGAATGCGGCGTGCATTTCCTCGACGCGCCCGCAGAGATGATCCCCGCCGCGCTGAACTATATCGGCGAGGACCCGGACAGCCATGACCCGGACGTCATCGCCAAGGCGGGCGAAGTGTTCGAGCCGATCCGCCCCTACATCCAGAAGTTCCATTCGTCGGAATACATCAACGCGCTCGCCAATGGCGATATTTGCGTCGCGGTGGGCTGGTCGGGCGACATCCTGCAGGCCCGCGACCGCGCAGCCGAGGCCGAGAACGGCGTCGAGATTGCGTACAACGCGCCCGACGAGGGCGCGCAGATGTGGTTCGACCAGATGGCCATCCCCGCGGATGCGCCCAACCCGGAAGCCGCGCATACCTTCCTGAACTTCATCATGGATGCCGAGAACATGGCCCAGGCGTCGAACTACGTCTATTACGCCAACGGCAACGAGGCATCGCAGGAATTCCTCGTCGAGGACGTGATCGACGACCCGGCGATCTACCCGACGCCTGCCGCGCTCGAGAACCTCTTCACCACGACGCCCTATCCGCCGCGCGTGCAGCGCACGGTGACGCGCCTCTGGACCGAGATCAAATCGGGCGTCTGATGCCCTGAGACGAGGCCCGCGCCCCCGTGCGCGGGCCTTTTTCGTCCGCCCCTTGCCCAATGGATGAGACCATGAGCCAGAACGTCTTCGCCCCCTGGGACGACCCGAATGAAAAACCGCTGATCCGGTTCAAGGGCGTCACCAAGCGGTTCGGCGATTTCACCGCCATCGACGATCTGACGCTCGACATCTACACGCGGGAATTCTTCGCGCTTCTGGGCCCCTCTGGCTGCGGCAAGACCACGATGATGCGGATGCTGGCAGGGTTCGAGACCCCGACCGAGGGCATCATCGAGTTGTCTGGCCAGAATATCGGGGCCGTACCGCCCAACAAGCGCGCCGTGAACATGATGTTCCAGAGCTACGCGCTCTTCCCGCATCTGTCGGTCTGGGAAAACATCGCCTTCGGGCTCAAGCGCGAATCGAAGGACAGCGACGCCATCGCCGCGCGGGTCGAAGAGATGCTGCGCCTCACGCGGTTGACCAAGTTCGCCAAGCGCAAACCCCACCAGATCTCCGGCGGCCAGCGCCAGCGCGTGGCGCTTGCGCGCAGCCTCGCCAAGGCGCCGAAGCTTCTGCTGCTCGACGAACCTCTGGGCGCGCTCGACAAGAAGCTGCGCGAAGAGACCCAGTTCGAGCTGATGGATATCCAGGAAAAGACCGGCACCACCTTCGTCATCGTCACCCATGACCAGGAAGAGGCGATGACCGTCGCCTCCCGCGTGGCGGTGATGGATGAGGGCCGGATCGTGCAGGTCGACACGCCTGACGTCATCTACGAGGCGCCGAATTCGGTCTATGTCGCGGACTTCATCGGCGACGTGAACATCATCGAAGGCCATGCCAGCCCCGAGGGCGAGCGCGCCCGCATCGACTGGACCGAGGGCCAGCCGCCCATCTGGGGTACACCGCGCAGCGGGCCTGCCAGCGGCAGGGTCTCCTTCGCGATCCGGCCCGAGAAGGTCGCCATCTCGAAGGAGAAGCCCGAAGGCCGTCGCAACCTGCTGGAAGGCGAGGTGATCGATATCGGCTATCTCGGCAATTCCTCGACTTATCATGTAAAGATCGCCGATGGCCGCATCTTCAAGGCGCAGACCGCCAACACGCGGCGGCTCATCAATCGCGACATCACCTGGGAAGATCGCGTCTGGCTGTCCTTCACCGAAACCGCCGGCGTGATTCTGGAGGGCTGAGCGATGCGCAAGGCCTTCCTCATCGCGGTGCCCTATCTGTGGCTTCTGCTGCTGTTCCTGGTGCCGTTCCTGATCGTTCTGAAGATCTCGCTGTCGGATATCGCGCTGGCGATCCCGCCCTATACGCCGACACTGGATTTCTCCGAAGGCTGGGCGGGCCTGAGGGACTTCATCGCGGCGCTCGATTTCGAGAATTTCGTCTTCCTGACCACCGACGATCTTTATTGGAAGGCCTATCTATCCTCGCTCAGGATCGCGGCGATCTCGACGCTGATCACTCTCGCCGTGGGCTACCCCATCGCCTATGCGATGGCCCGCGCCGCCCCGGAATGGCGGCCGACGCTGCTGATGCTGGTCATCCTGCCCTTCTGGACCTCGTTCCTGATCCGGGTCTATTCGTGGATGGGCATCCTGTCTTCCGAAGGCGTGCTGAACCAGTTCCTGATGGGCATCGGCGTGATCTCCGAGCCGTTGCAGATCCTGTCGACGAATACGGCGGTCTATATCGGCATCGTCTATACCTACCTGCCCTTCATGATCCTGCCGATCTACGCGGCGCTCGAAAAGATGGACGAGTCGCTTCTTGAAGCGGCGGAGGATCTTGGCTGCTCGCGGCTCGAAGCCTTCTGGCTGGTGACGGTGCCGTTGTCCAAGAACGGCATCATCGCGGGCTGTTTCCTGGTCTTCATCCCTGCCATCGGCGAGTTCGTGATCCCGTCCCTTCTGGGCGGTTCGAACACCCTGATGATCGGCAAGGTCCTGTGGGAGGAGTTCTTCTCCAACCGCGACTGGCCCGTGGCCTCGGCGGTGGCGATCGTGCTCTTGATCATCCTGATCGTGCCCATCGTGCTGTTCCAGCGCAACGAACAGAAGGCGCGGGAGGCGGACGGATGAACGACGCGATCTCCACCTGCCACGCCCGGACTGCGTGCCCGAAAGCGGAGGCGCTGGCATGAAACGCTTCTCGCTCTTCAACGCGACCTCACTGACGCTGGGCTTTGCCTTTCTCTATCTGCCGATGATCATCCTCGTGATCTACAGCTTCAACGAATCGAAGCTGGTCACGGTCTGGGCGGGCTTCTCCACCAAGTGGTACGGGGAGCTGTTCCGCGATCAGGAATTCCTCGATGCGGCCTGGGTGACGGTCCAGGTTGCGGTCTTCTCCTCGACCATCGCCACGGTGCTGGGCACCATGGCGGCGACGGTGCTTGTCCGGGCGGGCCGGTTCCGTGGGCGCACGCTCTTTTCCGGCATGATCTACGCGCCGCTCGTCATGCCCGAGGTAATCACCGGCCTGTCCCTGCTGCTTCTCTTCATCGGTATCGGGCTCGACCGGGGCATCTTCACCATCGTGCTGGCGCATACGACCTTCGCGATGTGCTACGTGTCGGTCGTCGTCTCCTCGCGGCTCACAGGCTTCGATCAGGCGCTGGAGGAGGCCGCGCTCGACCTCGGCTGCTCACCGTTCCAGGCCTTCCGGCTCGTCACCCTGCCGATCATTGCGCCTGCGGTCATTTCGGGCTGGCTTCTGGCCTTCACCCTGTCCCTCGATGATCTGGTGATCGCGAGCTTCACCACCGGCCCCTCGGCCACCACGCTGCCGATCAAGATCTTCTCGGCCGTGCGGCTTGGCGTCAGTCCGGAGATCAACGCGCTCTCCACGCTGATGATCGCCATCGTGACGATCGGCGTGATCACCGCATCGCTCGTCTCCAAACGCGCAGCGGTGGCGCAGGCCCGGGATGAGCAGATCGCGCAACGCGGCGCGTGATGACGCAGCGCCTTTACGAAGACGCGGCCTATGCGACGCCGCAGGGCTGCTATTGGACGGACGGGCTGACGGCACCGGACTGGCCTGTTCTGCACGGTGCCCAAAGCTGCGATGTCGCGGTGATCGGCGGGGGCTATACCGGCCTCGCCGCGGCGCTGCGCCTTGCAGAGGCTGGCGCGAAGGTCACGCTTCTCGAGGCAGAGATGCCGGGCTGGGGCGCGTCTGGGCGCAATGGCGGCTTCTGCTGTCTGGGCGGTGCGAAGGCGGGCGCAGGCCAGTTGCGCCGCCGCTTCGGTGCGGCGGGTCTTGCGGAGTGGCGCGCCACCGAGGCCGCCGCAATCGAGACCGCGTCGCGCCTGATCCACAGCCACGGCCTGGATGTCGACCGCCATTCCGAGGGCGAGACGCTTCTGGCCCATACGCCCCGCGCGGCCCGTGCCTTCGAGGCTGACGCGCGCGAGATCGAGGACGCGTATGGCGTCACCCCGCATATCACCCCCGCCCATGCCTTGGCCCAGGACGGTTTCGGCGGCAATTTCCACGGCGCTCTGACCACGCCTCTGGGCTTTGCCCTTCACCCCCGCAAATACCATCACGGCCTCGCCCGCGCCGCGTCGGATGCCGGTGTCGCCTGTCATGGCCGAAGCCCGATCACGACACTCACGCGCGACGGCGGGCGCTGGCACCTCGGCACGCCCGAAGGGCAGGTCAGGGCGACGCAGGTTCTGATCGCCACCAATGGCTACAGCACCGAGACGCTGCCCGATTGGATGCGCGCACGCACGCTGCCGGTGCAATCCTCGATCATCGTCACCCGGCCCCTGACCGAAGATGAGGCTGCGAGACAGGGCTGGACCACGCGCCAGATGGCCTATGACAGCCGCGTCCTGCTGCATTATTTCCGCCGCCTGTCCGATGGCCGCTTCCTCTTCGGCATGCGCGGTGGGCTGACCGCCCGGCCCCGCGCACAGGCGGCGATATCGAAGCGGATCAGGCGGGATTTCGCGCGGATGTTTCCGGAATGGCAGGGTATCGAGATCACCCATGAATGGTCCGGGCTCGTCTGCCTCTTGCGCGGGCTGACACCGTTCGTGGGCGCCGTGCCGGAGCATCCGGGGCTTTACGCAGCCCTTGGCTATCACGGCAACGGTGTTGCGATGGCCAGCCATGCCGGCACGCTCGCGGCGGATCTCATCCGTAAGGGTAAAGCAGACATCCCTGCCGCCATGGCCGCGCCACCCGCACGGTTTCCGCTCGGCCGGTTCCGCCGGGCGCTTCTCGCCCCCGCCTACCTCGCCGCCGAGGCGTTCGATCTCTAGGTGCCGGACTTTTGCCAAAAGCGGGTTCCGCAATAAAAAACCGGGCGCCGCTTCTCCGCACCGGGCTCATATCCCGCTCTTCACCTTTCCCGAAAACGCCGGGGGTCCGGGGGCAGGGCCCCCGGCTGCCGACGGGCGCCGCAGGCGACAGGCGGCCAGCGATGCGCGCGCGGCACGCGCGCTCCGCCGGATCACCTGCCCGCGCGCCCTACCCGGTCTCGAGGCAATGGCGCCGGAAGGCCCGCTTCAGCATGTCGAGCTCGGCGCGCAGAAGCTCGATCTCGGCGCGGATATCCTCGGCCAGCGCGTCGCCCGCGATCATCGTGAACGCGCCCAGCGTGACATCCGCATTGGCATCGGTGACGAGGATGGTCTGCACGCCATCGCCGATGGCCTCCACCGGCACGGGGATTTCCAGAAGCCACTGCCCGGCCGCACCGAGCGCGCTGACCCGAACGGCGCCCACGGCCTTGCCGTCCAGCGACACGGCCACCTCGGGCGTGGGCGCATCACTGGCCACGGCGGTGATCAGCCCTTCCCAGACGCCTTCCTTGAAGCGGGTTTTCGTCAGCGTGTAGCCACTCATCGCGCGCCCCTCACAGCTCTGCCCGCGGGCGGCGGCTGAAGGTCAGGTCGCGCAGCGTCATCTGGTTCATTTGCGGCCCCTCGAAGATGATATCGAGCCAGAGCTTCTCGACCCGTTTTTCGTTCAGCTTGGTATAGGCGAGATCGAACTCGATCATGACGTCGTCCTCGTGCAACGGCATCTCGCGTACGAGCTGCTCCGTATTGGGCCCGTGCTTGATGTTCAGCCGCGCGAAGATCTCGATCGGCTTTTCCAACTCGATGATCGTCTCGAGCCGGATGAGGTGCCGCCGCTTGAGCCCGCGCGCTGCCTCCTCGGGCAGGTCGATGGCAAGCGACAGATAAGAGCCGGTGAACCGGAACACGTCGAGGCGCAGACCGAAGGGCGCAAGATCCGCCTCGCGCGTATTGCGCAGCTGGCGCAGGGTCAGCTCCGAATGGGTGCAATCGTGAAAGAGCGTGGCCTCGCGGCCCAGCATGGATTTCGACTGCACAGACGACAGTCCCTTCACCGGCAGCGGCCCGGTCCACAGCTCCGGCCGCCAGGCCCAATCGGCGTCATGCGGACGCGGAAAGGCCTGGTTGCCGATCATGGGCAGGGCGAGGCGGTTATCGGCCACGTGCAGGATTTCGTCGATCTGGTGCTTGAGCTGACGGGCCTGCGCGCGCTGACGCCGCAAGGCACGCAGATCGGCCGCATGCGCGCCCTGTGCCACACGTTTCAGCCGCCGCAAGGCCGTTCGCTGCACCAATCCGTCTAGGAAATTCTGCCGCTCTGCCATCTGTCCCGCCGCCGTGTTCCGCCCCATGCGGTCCGGTCTTCGTCTTTCATTTTAGTACAGACTGTTTCGAAATGATAAACAGTCTTTTCAGCCGTTGGAGCCTTCGCCGCCCCCGGCGGAGACCGGCCGGGCGGGATCGGGGCTCGCATCGCGGATCTTCGCGAAGGTCTCCTGCAGGAGCCGCGCGCCGTCGCGATCCTCGATCCCGCTTTCGGCAGGTGCATAGATCGCAAGCCCGATCAGCCGGTTGCCCAGCAGGAACGCGCCGCGCCAGTAGCTTGGATCGCCCCCGTCGAACAGAGCATCCCCGCCGGTGCCCAGATAGGCCAGCGCCAGCCCGTCCTGATCCCGCGCCTCAAGGAGCGGCGCCTCGGCAAGCTGCGCCAGGGTCGCGGCGTCGGGCTGGGCGACGCGCTGTTCCTTCGGGCCGACAGTCACGGTGATGAGTGCCGGCGGCACGGCAGATCCCGCCGCTCCGTTCGACAGGATATTGCAGCTTGCCAGCACGACGAAACCGCGCGAGCGGCCGCTTTTGACCGTGGTGGGATCGACACAATAGCCGAACGGTCCCGCGACGATCACGTCGCCGCCTGCGATCTCCACCGCCTCGACAAGCGCCCGGGAGGCATCGGGCTGCGCCAGCGCCGCATTGCCCCCCTCGGACCCCGGAGAGTTGAACCCCGCGAGAAAGCCCCGGTTCGGGACAAGATCGCCGTCAGGCGTGACCTCGCAGCCAGCGAGCGAAAGGGCCGCAATTGCGGCCCCTGCACAGAGATATGCGCGTGGTGATTGCATCAAAGATCCATGTAGACGTGCTTTTCAGCCGCCCCGCCGGGATGGGTCACAGCGCCCTTGTAGGTCGCACCCACGAGCTGCGCGAATTTCCAGATAGCACCCGTGGCGTAGATCGTGTCGCGCGGGCCGGTCCAGGCCTTGCGGCGCTCTTCCATCTCCTCGTCGGAGATATCGACCGTCAGCGCGCCGGTGACCGCATCGATGGTGATCATGTCGCCGTTCTTCAGAAGCGCGATGGGACCGCCCTGCGCCGCTTCGGGACCCACATGGCCCACGCAGAAACCGCGCGTCGCACCGGAGAAACGCCCGTCGGTGATCAGGGCAACCTTCTTGCCCATGCCCTGACCGGACAGGGCCGCGGTGGTGGACAGCATCTCGCGCATGCCCGGCCCGCCTGCAGGGCCTTCGTTGCGGATGACGATGACCTCGCCCTCTTCGTATTCGCGGTTCTTCACGCCCTCGAAGGCGTCTTCTTCGCATTCATAGACGCGCGCGGGTCCTGTGAAGACCTGATCTTCCGCCGAAATGCCCGCGACCTTCACGATGGCGCCTTCGGGTGCGAGGTTGCCCTTGAGGCCCACGACGCCGCCCGTCTTGGTGATCGGGTTGGCAATGGTGTGGATGACCGTACCGTCGGCTTCGCGCGTGGTGCGATCGAGCTCTTCGCCGATGCTGCGGCCCGAGGCTGTCATGCAATCCTCGTGAATGAGGCCCGCCTTGCGCAACTCCTTCATCACGACCGGAAGGCCGCCCGCCTCGTAGAGGTCCTTGGCGACGAACTGACCGCCGGGCTTGAGGTCGACGAAATAGGGCGTGTCGCGGAAGATCTCGCAGACATCGTCGAGGTAGAACTCGATTCCCGCCTCATGGGCGATGGCGGGCAGGTGCAGACCGGCATTGGTCGAGCCGCCCGTCGCGGCCACGACGCGCGCTGCATTCTCCAGCGCCTTGCGGGTGACGACATCGCGGGCGCGGATGTTCTTCTCGATGAGGTTCATGACCGCCTGGCCCGACGCCTCGCCGTATTGGTCGCGGGATTCGTAAGGCGCGGGCATGCCCGACGAGTTGAAGAGCGCGAGGCCGATTGCCTCGGAGACGCAGGCCATGGTGTTGGCGGTGAACTGACCACCACAGGCGCCCGCCGACGGGCAGGCCACGCGTTCGAGCACGTCGAGCGCGGCATCCGACAGCTCGCCGTTCTGGTGACGGCCCACCGCTTCGAACATGTCCTGCACGGTCAGGTCGCGGCTGGCGAAATCGGCGGGGATGTCGGCCCCGGCGGGCGCCTTGCCCGGCAGGATCGAACCGCCATAGATGAACACGGACGGCACGTTCAGGCGCACCATGGCCATCATCATGCCCGGCAGCGACTTGTCGCAGCCCGCAAGGCCCACGAGCGCATCGTAGCAATGCCCGCGCATGGTCAGCTCGACCGTGTCGGCGATGGCTTCGCGCGAGGCGAGCGAGGAGCGCATGCCCTCGTGGCCCATGGCGATACCGTCGGTGACGGTGATGGTGGTAAATTCGCGCGGGCTGCCCGAGGCGGCCTTCACGCCGAGCTTCACCGCCTGCGCCTGACGCGACAGCGCGATGTTGCAGGGTGCGGCCTCGTTCCAGCAGGTCGCAACACCGACGAGCGGCTGGTGGATCTCCTCCTCCGACATGCCCATGGCGTAGTAATAGGACCGGTGCGGCGCGCGCGAGGGGCCCTCGGTCACGTGGCGGCTGGGCAGTTTGGTCTTGTCGAAGGGGCGCTTGAGCATGGTGTCCTCCCGGGCGGAATATGCGGCTCTTTGCGACGGGCATACAAAAGCGCCTGCCGCTTCACAAGAAGCAAGGCGGGATCATGCCGGACGTGTCAGGGCGCGAATGGTGCGCCTGGCCCTGCTCTTGGTTCATCTTCGGCGCCGGATGGCCGACTTGTGCGCCGCTCTTCCGCCGCGCGATGTTTTGGACGAGCGCACGCCACGGCACGAGCGGATTACGCACGACACCTTTGCGCAGCGACCAAGACAAGCAGGGCCTGAGACGCGCCGCTACCACATCCGCGGCTGCGCGCGCTCCTCGTATCCGTCGTCATGGGCCGCACCGCCCATCGCCCCGTCCGAGGCTTCGGCGATCAGCGTGCCCATGCTGGGCACCATGTCTCCGTCATCGCGCGACCAGAGACCCGAGCGCATGATGGATTTCGGGCATTGCCCGTAGGCTTCGGCGATCTCGATGACGATCACGCATTTGGGGTGTTTGCCGCGTTGCGCGAACCGCTCCCGCATGGCCGGGTCGTCGGTCAGGAAGGCCGTGCCGTTCACCCGCAGGATCGTCTTGCAGCCGGGCACCATGAACATCAGCGCGACGCGCGGATCCCGGACGATGTTGCGCAGGCTGTCGAGTCGGTTGTTCCCCTGCCAATCCGGCATCAGGAGCGTGTGGTCATCGGCGATCTGCACAACGGGGCCATCATCCCCGCGCGGGCTGCCGTCATTGCCCTCGGGTCCGACGGTCGAGAGCACGCAGAACCGCGCGGCTTCGATCCATTGGCGATGCGCGGGGCCAAGCTTCGTCATCACCTTGCCAAGCGAGGCCGGGACCGGTGCCTCGTAAAGCGCCTCGAGCGCCGCGATGCTGTCAATCTTTTGCATAGTCGACCCCCGCCTCATCGAGCAGCCGGTTCGAAGCGGTCTCGACCTCGGCCTCCAGCGTCTTGAGGAACGCGTCCTTCGGCAGACCCGCCTCGATCCGCGGCAGGAACTCCACGACCGCGACGCCAGGCTTGCGGTAGATGCCCTTGCGCTGCCAGTAGACGCCCGCATTCGTGGCGACGGGCACGCAATCCTGACCGATCTCGCTGAACAGGACGGCGGTGCCCACCTTGTAGGGCGCCTTGACGCCCGGCGGCACGCGCGTGCCCTGCGAATAGATGATCAGCTGGCCGGGCTTGGCGCGGCCCTTGGCGACATCGGCGACCATCTTCTTGATGGCCTGACCGCGCTTGCCGCGATCGACGGGCACGCAGCCGATACGAAGCCCGTATTGGCCGATGATGGGCGCGAACATGAGCTCGCGCTTCATGATGAACTTGCCCGCCGGGATCGCGTAGAAGATCAGGATGATATCCAGAAAGCTTTGATGCTTGGCCGCGATCATCACCTCGTCGATGGGTGGATTGCCCCGGATCTCATAGCGCAGGCCGATCATCCAGCGCGCGGTCCAGAGGGTGAACCGACACCAGGTCTTGCAGGCCGAGCGGGCGCCGCGCTCCGAAAAGACCGCCCAGGGGAACCACAAAAGGCCGATCACGGCCATGGCGATATAAATGACGATGATATGCGCGAGAGAGCGCAGCCACTGGATCGCGTAGGCCATCAGGCAAGCTCCTCAAGGACACGTTTGGCCGAAGCGCGGGTGGCCAGAAGGGCGACCAGCGCGGCAAGGGGCGGCACCAGAAGGGGCCAGATCCAGCCCGCGCCGCGAAAGCCCAGACCGGTCAGCACACCCGCCGCATCGCCGGTATCGGGCATCAGCGTGACCGCGATCATGCCGAGAAGGACGCCCGCTGCTGCACCGCCCAGCGCCCGCAAGGTGAAGCGGCGCACGAAGGCCCCGGCGATATAGGCATCGGTCGCGCCCACGAGGCGCAGCACCGCGATGACCTGCGCATTGGCCGCAAGGGCCGCATTGGCCGCCAGCGTCACCATCGCCGCAAGCGCGCCGAAGATCAGCACCAGCGCGGTCCAGCCCAGAAGCCGCAAGCCGCCTGCCGCCTCGAGAAGCGGCTCACGCCAGCGGGCGTGATCGTCCAGCACCGCCCCCGGCACCTCGGCCTGAAGGCGCAGGCGCAGACCGGCGGGATCCAGCCCCTCCTCGGTCTCGGTCACCTCGATCAGCTGCGGCACCGGCAGGTCGTCCAGCGGCAGGTCGGTGCCGAACCACGGCTCCAGCAGGCCGCGCTGTTCGGCCTCGTCAAGCGCGCGGGCAGAGGCCACGCCGGGTGTCGTTTCCAAAAGCGCGAGAGCGGCGGCCGTCTGGCGGGCCATCTCCTCGGCCGGGGCGGAAATGCGGATCGTGGCCGAACGCGCAAGCTCCTCGCCCCAACGCTCCGCGAGGCGCCCGGCCGCCAGAGACAGCGCAAGGGCGAAGACCGCGAGGAACGCCATCGCGGCGGCGGAAAAGAGCGTGAGCTGAACCGTGAACCCCGCAGGCGGCACGACCCGGTCCGCGCCTGCATCGCGCGACAGCACCGTGCGGAGATCGGACAGGAGCGCCTTCACAGATCCGCCCCCGCCGAGATGAGCCGCCGGTTCGAGATGCGCAGCACCCGCGCCTGCACATGCGCCTTGGCCGCGCGGATAAGGCTCAGATCGTGGGTGGCGATCATCACCGCCTTGCCCATGCGATTGAGCTCGATCAGGAGCCGCAACAGGCGTTGCGACATCTCCCAGTCGACATTGCCGGTAGGCTCGTCGGCAAGGATCACGTCGGGCGACATGATGACCGCACGGGCCAGTGCGGCGCGCTGCCGCTCCCCGCCCGAAAGCTCGGGCGGCAGGGCATTGGCGCGGTTCGTGAGGCCAACCCAGGTCATCAATTCCTGCAGATCGCCCTGATGCGCCCCGGCCTCGTCGCCGGACACGGCCAGCGGCAGGGCCACGTTCTCGGCCACGGGCAGGTGATCGAGGAACCGGCAATCCTGATGCACCACGCCGATCCGCCTGCGCGCCATGGCCACGCCATCGCGACCCATCTGGGTGACGTCCTGATCGAACAGGCGCACATGGCCGGCCGTGGGCATCAGCGCGCCATAACAGAGCTTCATCAGCGTGGTCTTGCCCGCCCCCGAGGGCCCGGTCAGGAAATGGAACGACCCCGGCGGCAAAGCCAGCGAGATATCGGACAGAAGCTCTCCGCCGCCATAGCTGTACGCCACCTTGTCGAACTCGATCACGCAGGGCCCCCTTCGGATTGCGCGATGTTGTGCCCGAGCATCGGCATGGTTTCAATCCATGGCTGTGACGAAAACGTCTTTTAACACATGCCGCAGCAGCTTATTGTTGCCAAAACAAGGGGTTTTCGGGTGGCAAAAGACAAGCGGAGCAAGCAATGCGGCTGACCTGCCCAAATTGCAACGCGCAATACGAAGTTCCGGTGGATGTGATCCCCGATGCGGGGCGGGATGTGCAATGCTCCAATTGCGGGCATACCTGGTTCCAGCATCATCCCGATCACGCGCCCGAGGCCGAGGATCCGGACGACCTGCCCGATCCGGTCGCGGATGATGCGGATTTCGAGGACGACCTTGCAGATGCCGAGGCCGCACCGCCCCAAGCCACCGGCCCCGAGACACCGCCCACAGCCCGGCGGCGCGGCCTCGATCCCTCCGTCGCCGAGGTTCTGCGCGAAGAGGCCGAGCGCGAAGCAAAGGCCCGGCGTGCGGGCGGCGATCCGCTGGAAAGCCAGCCGGAACTGGGTCTCGACAGTGCGGCGGAAACGGAAGAGGAGCGGCGCGCCCGGCAGGCCCGGGAGCGAATGGCGAAGATGCGCGGCCCCGCGGCAACAGAGGCGTCCGATCGTGCACCAGAGACTGCGCCCGACGACGGCCCATCGCCCGCACCGCGTGCGGAACGGGCTGCGAGCCCGTCCTCGCGCAGCGAAATGCTGCCGGACATCGAAGAGATCAACCAGACGCTGCGCGCCGCGACGGACCGGCGCCCCGCCGAAACCCCGGAAGGCCGCGCGCCCGAAGATCCGGGGCAGGAGAGCGGCGGGTTCTCGCGAGGTCTGGCCATCGGCATCCTGATCGCGGTGCTCGCGCTGGCGCTCTACATCTTCGCAGCCCCGATTGCCGAAGCCGTGCCTGCGCTGGCCCCCGCCCTCGATGCCTATGTGGCGCAGGTCAACGATCTGCGGGTCTGGCTGCAAGTCGCGCTGGAACGCCTCGGAGAGATGATCGGCGGGGCGGCGGCACCCGCGCCGGAGTGATCGGTTCAGACAGGGAATTTCGAGCGCGGGCCCACAAGAAATGCGTCCAATTTTTCGCATTTCGCGGGATTTAAGCGGCTGCGGAAAACCGGTTGGTAAAGAATAGCGCCTAGCGTGATCCCCGATATTGAACGGGGACATGAATGATGGAGCTTGTGGCCAGGGATGCGGAATCCGCGCGGGTCATCACGGTCAAGGCTGACCGGATCGATGCGGCGGTCGCCTTGGAATTCAAGGACGCGATGCGCGCCGCATGCGACGCGGCCGGGCCACGCGTGCTGCTGGATCTCAGCGCGGTCACCTTCATCGATTCAAGCGGGCTCGGCGCCATTGTCGCCGCGATGAAACAGCTCGAATCGGGGCAACAACTGGAACTGGCCGCGCTCAATCCGCTGGTCGATACCGTTTTCCGGCTGACCCGCATGGATACGATCTTTCGCATCCACCCGACCCTCGATGACGGCCTGTCCAAGAATGCCGCTTGAATCGCTGCTCCGTCACCCCGTCCCCTGCGGCGAATGGAGGCCCGGCCGAATGTCCCCCTGGCGCTATCCCGTGGCCAATAACCCGCGCGATGTGAGGCGTACCTGTGTTGCGGTCGAAGCGGACCTGCGCGCGGCGGGCGTGTCCTCGGGTGCCGCCGCCCGGATGGAGCTGATCTGTGCCGAAGTCCTGAACAATATCGTCGAACACGCGATGCCGGGTCAGCCCGATGGCTGGATCGAATTGCAGATCGACCTCGCCGCCCCCGGTCGCCTGACCTTTCTCGACAACGGCGCCCCGATGCCGGATGGCGGGCGCAGGCAGATCTCGGACCCCGATATGTCCTGCCCGCCGGACATGAACGGCCCGAAGGAAACGCTGCCCGAGGGCGGGTATGGCTGGCTATTGATCCGCAGCCTTGCCGAACATGTCGAATATGACCGCACCGACGGGAAAAACAGCGTCCGCATCACCCTGCCGCCGGACCTGTCCTGAACGCGGACGTCAGGGCGCGGGTCACGCCCCAAAAAGACCCTATTCCCTTCGCACTCGCGACACAGTGAACGGTCAAACCTCTATGCGTAGCTGCAATAAGCTTCCCTCGGCGCCGCACAGTTTTTAGCCCCCACCCAGTGTGTGGCGTCGAGGCTCTTATCCCCCCATTGTTGTTCCGCCCGATGAAAGTCATACACGACTCTCATCATTAGAAAGGAACATGGCCGATGCGCGATTTCCAAAAGCCGGGTCGCTCCGCTGTCTTTGCCGCGAACGGAATGGCCGCGACGTCCCATCCGCTGGCCGCGGCAGCCGCAATCGACATCCTGAAATCCGGCGGCAACGCTCTGGATGCGGCCATCGCGGGCGGCGTCCTTCTGGGCCTTTGCGAACCGCAGATGACCGGGATCGGCGGGGATTGCTTCGCGCTGATCTCGAAGCCCGGTGAAGACGTGGTCGCGATCAACGGATCGGGCCGCGCGCCGGCCGGAGCCTCGGCCGACCGGCTGCGCGAGGCGGGCCACGAAACGGTGCCGGTCCACAGCGCCGATGCCGTGACCATCCCGGGCGCCATCGACGCGTTTGCCCGCATGTCGGAGCGTTGGGGCAAGATCGGCCTTGCCGACAGCCTCGCCCCCGCGATCCGCTACATGGATGAGGGCGTGCCCGTCGCGCCGCGCGTGGCGTTCGACTGGGCCCAGCAGGCCGAAACGCTCCAAGGTGCCGCGCGCGATCATTACCTCAAGGACGGCGCCGCCTATGGCTGCGGCGACCTCTTTGCCCTGCCCGGACAGGCGGAGGTCCTGCGCCGCATCGCCAAGGACGGCCCACGCGCCTTCTACGAGGGTGAAATCGCCGAAGACATGCTCGCCACGCTCAAAACGGCGGGCGGCACTCATTCCGCGGATGATTTCGCCGCCGTCGAGGCCACGCTCGGTGACCCGATCGAGGGCAGCTACAAGGGCGTCGACCTTCTGGAGCATCCGCCCAACGGTCAGGGCGCGACTGCGATCCTGCTTCTCAACATCCTCAAGCGCTTCGATTTGGCGGCGATGGACCCCTGGGGCACGGAGCGCGCCCATATCGAGGCGGAGGCCACCAAGCTCGCCTACGATGCGCGCAACCGCTTCCTGTCCGATCCCGACCACATGTCCCGGCTCGATCATATGCTCAGCGACGAGACGGCGGAGCAATTGGCCGGCCTGATCGATCCAAAGCGCGCCCAACGGGCCGTGACCCAGATCACCGAAGCGGTCCACAAGGATACGATCTACATCACCGTGGTCGACCGGGACCGCATGTCCGTGTCGCTGATCTACTCGATCTTCCACGGCTTCGGGTCCGGCCTTGCCTCCGAAAAGTTCGGCATCCTGTTGCAGAACCGCGGCGCGGGCTTCTCGCTCACCGAGGGCAACCCGAACGAGCTCGCTCCGGGCAAGCGCCCGATGCACACGATCATCCCAGGCATGCTGCGCGAAGGCGGCGCGGTCACCATGCCCTTCGGCGTCATGGGCGGGCAGTACCAGTCGACGGGACACGCACGGTTTCTGACCAACCGGGTGGGCTTCGGCCTCGACCCGCAGGCCGCCATCGACGCCCCGCGCAGTTTCGCCCAGGGCACGCAGCTACAGGTCGAACGCGGCTACGCATCGAAAGTGCGCGAGGAACTGGCCGAAATGGGCCACGAGGTCGTGATCCCGGACGGTCCGATCGGTGGCGCGCAGGCGATCCTGATCCACGAGAACGGCACGCTCGAGGGCGCGTCGGACCCGCGCAAGGATGGTGCCGCGCTCGGCTACTAGGGACTGAAACGCGGGGGCGCAGCCCCCGCGCGGATCGGCCCGGCGCAGCCGGGTCGAAACCCGTTCAGGGGATCAGTAGGAATATTCCGCGAAGACCTTGGTGACGTCGCCGCCCCAATCGGTCTCGAAGCGGCGGATCAGCTCATCCGCAGGCGTCTCCCCGCTTTCAAGGCTGTCCTTGAGCGCGTTCAGGAAATGCGTCTCGTCGGGCAGCAAACCGCCCGCGCCCGGTCGAGCCCGCGCGCGCAGCCCGCCCTCGGCAAGGGCAACCACGTCGCGGGCAAGGTCGTGCATCTTCAATCCGTTCACCTCGGCGGCCAGACCGTCGACCGAGGCCGCAACACGCCAGGCCTCGCGCGTCTCCGCATCCCAGCCCTTGGCCAGATCCCACGCCGCATCGAGCGCGCCCTGATCGTACATCAGCCCGACCCAGAAAGCGGGCAGCGCGCACAGCCTGCGCCACGGGCCGCCATCGGCACCGCGCATCTCGATGAATTTCTTCACGCGCGCCTCGGGAAAGATCGTCGTCAGGTGATCGGCCCAGTCCGACAGGGTCGGCTTCTCGCCCGGAAGGGCCGGCAATTCGCCTTTCAGAAAATCGCGGAAGGACTGGCCCAGCGCGTCCACGTATTCGCCGTCGCGGTAGACAAAGTACATCGGCACATCGAGCGCGTAATCCACCCAGGCCTCGAAACCGAAGCCGTCTTCGAAGACGAAGGGCAGCGTCCCGGTGCGGGCGGGATCGAGATCGCGCCAGATGCGCGAGCGCCAGGATTTGTGACCGTTGAGCTTGCCTTCGAAGAACGGCGAATTGGAAAAGAGCGCGGTGGCCACGGGCTGCAGCGCCAGCGCCACGCGCATCTTCTTCACCATGTCCGCCTCGGACGCGAAATCGAGGTTCACCTGAACCGTGCAGGTCCGGTACATCATGGATTTCCCCATGGTGCCGACCTCGTCCATGTAGCGCGTCATCAGCCGGTAGCGCCCCTTGGGCATCATCGGCATCTCGTCATGGGTCCAATGCGGTGCCGCACCAAGCCCGATGAAGCCCACATCGAGCGCATCGGCCACGTCGCGCACCTCCGCGAGATGCTGGTTCACCTCGTCGCAGGTCTGGTGGATCGTCTCGAGCGGTCCGCCCGACAATTCCAGCTGCCCGCCCGGCTCGAGCGAGATGTTGGCGCCCGCCTTCTCCAGCCCGATCAGGTGGCCTGCCTCCTCGACCGGCGCCCAGCCATGCCGGTCCCGCAGACCGCTCAGCACGGCATGCACCGATTGGCGGCCCTCATATGGCAGGGGCTCCAGCGTGCCCTTGAGGTAGCCGAACTTCTCGTGCTCGGTGCCGATGCGCCAGTCTTCCTTGGGCTTGCAGCCCGCTTCCAGGTATTCCGCCAGTTGAGATTGATCCTCGATCAATCCGCCGCCGCTTTGAGGGATGGACATGGGAAGGGCGCTCCGTCTTTGGGCCTCGGATCATGGCCAAACTGGTCGGCCCGTCTTTGGCGTCAAGCCATGGTCAGGATTATGGCAGGTGTCAATGCAGGCGCGGGCGCAGGGGGGCTGCATCCGCGCGCATCCAGATCTGCACGCGCCCGGTGCCCGGTGCGCGCATGGCCCGCAACATCGCTTCGGTGTCGAATCCGGGCAGCCCGGCAAAGGCGTCGAACAGGCCGTCCGCACCGGACGCGGTCACGGGGATATGCAGGGGCGGGCCGCTGCGATGGGTGATCAGCCAGTGATCGGGCTGCCCATCGCGATCGAGCGCAAGCTCCGTCACATCGTCGAGATCCGCGACTCCGCCCGAAAGCGGGCCGAAATACATCAGCCGCCCCTCGGTCACGGTGACGATGCCCGGCCCGTCCTCGCCGCTACGGAACCGGCCGCGCTGCACACCGAGCGCCATCAGGCCGAGGCCCGCGACCGCGACAAGGAGCCCGAACCCCGCCACGACCCAGCCAAGCGCGGCGGCATAAATCAACAGGCCCAGCGCCCCTGTCCCCGCACCGATCAGCGCTTCGCGCCAGCGCAGCAGGAAGGCGCGCGCCTCGGGTCGGATGGAACCGCTCATTGCCAATCCCCGAATCGCATCTGCCACAAGGTCAGGGCCGCCACCGCCGCCGTATCGGCCCGCAGGATGCGCGGGCCAAGGCTGGCCACATGCGCCTCCGCCATGCCCTGCAGCCGCGCGCGTTCCCCCTCCGAGAACCCGCCCTCGGGTCCGATCAGGATCGCCCATGGCCCTGAGCCTTGCGCCTCTGCGAAAAGGCCCGCCCGGGCCGATGAGCTGCCGCCCTCCTGCGCCATCGCCTCATCGCAGAACATCAGACGCCGCTGGCTGTCCCAGCCATCGAGAACGGCGCGCAGCTTCTGCAATTCCGCCACCTCGGGCACGAAGACCGCGCCGCATTGCTCGGCCGCCTCCTTGGCATGGGCCTGCAACCGGTCCTGCCGCAGACGCTCGGAATTGGTGAACTCGGTCGCCACCGGAACCAGCCGCCGAACACCCATCTCCACCGCCTTCTCGACGATGAAATCCGTGCGCGCCTTCTTCACCGGCGCGAAGAGGAGCCACAGATCCGGCGGGTCCCGTTGCGGCGCGGTCTGCGCGCGACATGTCAGCACGCCACCCCGCTTGCCGGCCTGAGTGATCTCCGCCTCCCACGCCCCGCCGGTGCCGTTGAACAGGGTCACGGTCGCACCCACGGCCTGCCGCATCACCCCAAAGAGGTAATGCGCGTCGTCGCGTCCGATCTCGACCGGTTGCCCCTCGGCCAAGGGCGCTGATACAAACAAGCGAATTCCTGACATGGGCGGACCCTATGACCGACCGACACGAAGTGCCAGAGGGCCAGATCGCAGATGCGGTCACCGGAAACTGGGTGGATCGCCGCGCGCCCGCGCGCCTGAAACCCTATCTGCGGCTCTCGCGGCTCGACCGGCCAATCGGCACCTGGCTTTTGCTCCTGCCATGCTGGTGGGGTCTGGCGCTGGCCGGCGTCTCCTCTGGCTGGTTCGGTCTTTACGATCTGTGGATTGGGCTGAGCTGCGGCATCGGCGCGATCCTGATGCGCGGCGCAGGCTGCACCTGGAACGACATCACCGACCGCGACATCGACGGATCGGTCGCGCGCACGGCACTCCGCCCCATTCCCGCGGGCGACGTGACCGTGCGTCAGGCGCTGGCTTGGGCGGTCCTGCAAAGCCTCGTGGCCTTCGGCATCCTGCTGACCTACAGCACGACCGCGATCTGGCTCGGTATCCTCGCGCTCCTGCCGGTGGCGATCTATCCCTTTGCCAAGCGCTTCACCTGGTGGCCGCAGATCTTCCTGGGCCTCGCCTTCAACTGGGGCGCGCTTCTGGCCTGGTCCGCGCATACCGGGGCGCTGGGGCTGCCCGCCGTGCTGCTCTATGCGGGCGGCATGGCCTGGACGCTCTTTTACGACACGATCTATGCCCATCAGGACAAGGAAGACGACGCGCTGATCGGGGTGAAATCCACCGCGCGGCTCTTCGGCGATGCGACCCCGCGCTACCTCGCGATCTTTCTCGGCCTGACCATGGCGCTTCTGGGCACGGCGGTTCTGCTGGCCGTTCCCGAGGGCGCGACATTGCAACTTGTGCTATGCTTGGGCGGTGTTCTTGCCATGGGCGCGCATCTTTACGCGCAGCTGCGTCAGCTCGACCTCGATGACAATGACGGCCTGCTGCGGCTCTTCCGGTCGAACCGGAATGCGGGCCTCATGCCTGTGCTGTTTTTCGCCGCTGCCCTGCTGGCTTGATTGCGCCGCCTCCGCGCGCAGCCTATGACAAAGAGATCGCAGGAAAAATCGAGATAGTTCATGCGCCTGTCCGCCCTCGCCACCCTTTCCGGAACCTTCCTCGCCGCCGCGGGCCTGTCGCTCGCCGCGGCCAGCCTGTCGGCCCGGGTGGTCGAGGACAGCTCCATCACCGGCGTCGCCCGCGCGCTGGAACAGAACGGCATCGCCTGGGCGGAGGTGGACGCCAACGGCCTCCAGGTCTTCGTCTACGGCGCAGCCCCCTCGGAGGCGGACCGCTTCCGTGCCTTGTCCGTCGCGGGCCAGGTCGTCGACGCCGCTCGCGTGATCGATGAGCTGATCGTCGAGGACGAGGCCCAGATTGCCGCGCCCCGCTTCTCGGTCGAGATCCTGCGCAACGAGGGCCGCCTGTCGCTCATCGGCCTCGTGCCCGAGGAATTCGACCGCGAGCGGCTGATCGAGACGCTGCAGGACCTGGTGGGCGACGACACGACGATCTCGGACCTGCTGGAATCCGCGGCCTACCCGACCCCCGATGGCTGGGCCGAGGCGATGCGCTTTGCCGCCCGCGCGCTCGAGGATCTGCCCCGCGCCAAGATCTCCGTCGATGCGGAGCGCGTGGCGATCGAGGCCATGACCGAAAGCCGCGCGCAAAGCCGCGATATCACCACGAAATTCGACCGGATCGTGCCTGATGGCATCACGCTGGCCCTCGATCTCAAGGCGCCGCGCCCGGTCGTGTCGCCCTTCGCCCTGCGCTTCCTGATCGACGAAGAGGGCGCGCGATTCGATACCTGCGCCGCCGACACGGAGGCCGCGCAGGCAGCGATCCTGTCGGCCGCGCGCGATGCGGGCGCCGCCGAGGAGACCGAGTGCCGTCTCGCCCTCGGCACACCCTCGCCCGCCTGGGGCCAGGTGGCCGCCGATGCGATCCGGGCCCTGGGCGAAATCGGCGCGGGGACCGTGACCTTCTCCAACACCGACATAGCACTTCTGGCCGCCGAAGGCAGCGATCCAGACCGCTTCGCCACCGCCGTCGGGCGGCTCGAGAATACCCTGCCCGAGGCGTTCGTGCTCGACGCGGTCCTGCCCACCCCGCCCGAGGACGCCGAGGAGCGCGGCCCGGTCGAATTCGTGGCGACCGTCAGCCCCGAGGGCCAGGTCGCCCTGCGCGGCCTGATCGACGACGAGGTCACGCGCGTCGCGGCCGAAAGCTTTGCCCGCGCGGCCTTCGGCTCGGACGCGGTGCGCGTCGGCACCCGCTTTGACGACGAGCTGCCGCGCGGATGGCGCGCCCGGGTGCTCGCGGGGCTTGAAGCCCTGTCCCGGCTCAAGAACGGGGCCGCGCGCGTCACGCCCGAGACGATCGAGGTCACGGGCGATACCGGCAATGCCGAGGCCTCCGCAGAGATCGCGGCCCTTTTGACCGACAAGCTCGGCAGCGAGGAATTCCTGCTCGATATCACTTATCGCGAACGCCTCGACCCAACCCTGGGCATCCCCTCGCCCGAGGAATGCGTGGCCCAGATCAGCGTCATCATCGGCTCCCGCAAGATCACCTTCGAGCCGGGCTCCGCGACGCTCGACGCCTCGGCCAAGGACATCCTCGACGAGGTCTCCGACCTGCTGAAGATCTGCGGCGACATCCCGCTCGAAATCCAGGGCCATACCGACAGCCAGGGCCGCGAGGTCATGAACGAGCAACTCAGCCAGGAACGCGCGCAAGCCGTGCTCTTTGCCCTGACGGAACGGCGCGTGCTGACCGCCTCCTACCGCGCGGTCGGCTATGGCGAGGCGCAGCCCATCGCCGATAACGGCACGGCGGACGGGCGCGAGGCCAATCGCCGGATCGAGTTCACCCTGATCCCCCGCGAAACGCCCGCAGAGGAAGAAACAACGCTCGAAAGCGTTGAAGCCCCTGCCCAAGATGAGGCACAAGAGGACAGCAGCTCCGACACGGAAGAGACAGGCGAGTGAACCGCATCGAGTTTATCATCACCACGGCGATCATCCTGTTCGTGGCCTTCTGCCTCGGCTGGTTTGCCAATTGGCTGGTGCACCGCTTCACCCGCGTCAGCCAAAGCGACCTGTCCGAGCTCGAGAAGATGAGCCAGGAGCTGCACGAGGCCGAAGAGACGCGCGATCAGGCGATCACCTATCTGCAGCAGCGCGAGGCGGAGCTGACCAACCAGCTGGCCCAGACCGAGGCGGAGCTGTCGGCGGCGATGGAAGGCCTGCGCGAAGCCCGCCACGAGGCTGAAGAGCTGCGCGCCTATCTCGAACGCAGCCAGGCCGCGGGCTGACCCCAGCGCCGCACGCGCGCCCGCATGACCGAGGTGCCCGTGTTTGACGCATCGGCTCCCGCCTGTGCCCATGCCGGGCGCGCCCCAACCCGCCCAGACCAAACCCGCCGCATCTTCACCTTTCCGAAAAAACGCGCGGGGTGTGAATTGGCGGCAAGGCCGCCAAGAGAGGGGCAAGGCCCCTCTGACCGCCCGATGATCGGCACGATCAGCGGGCCAGAGATGCGCGCGGCACGCGCACTTTCGGATCACTCAGCGCTTGCGTCGCCCGCCGGAGGACCGGCTGTGGAAGGTTGGCGGCCGCTTGGCCACCCAGGCCAGAAACGCGGCCATGCGCGGATGCGCCCGCAGCGCCTCAGGCGTATTGTATTCGCGCGCAAGCTCGGCCTCGGTGAAGGTGCTGTGAATCTCGTTGTGGCAGATCTGGTGCAGCCGCACGACCGGGCCGCCCTTGCCGCCTTTCAGCTTCGGGATCAGATGGTGCAGGCTCTGCTTCGCCTCGGGCGGGATCGGACGCAGACAGAGCGGGCAGATCGGGTCGGACATGGTGCTTGTGCCTCGGCGCATGCTCCGCCAAGAGGATGGGACCCGCGCGCGAAGGATCAAGGATGACAAACTGCGACGCATTGGTTGTGGGCGGCGGCCCGGCCGGCCTGATGGCCGCCGAGGCCTTGCTCGATGCCGGGCGGCGGGTCCTTCTTGTCGATCAGAAACCGAGCCTCGCGCGTAAATTCCTGATGGCCGGCAAATCCGGCCTCAACCTCACGAAACGCGAAGACGCCGCAATCTTCCGCGCCGCCTATGGCGCTGCCTCCGACTGGCTTGCGCCGATGCTCGACGCCCTTCCGCCGTCCGGGGTCGAAGCCTGGGCGACGGCGCTGGACCAGGAGGTCTTCGCAGGCTCCACGGGCCGGGTTTTTCCGAAGGCGATGAAAGCCTCGCCACTCTTGCGCGCCTGGCTTGCGCGGCTGGGCGCGAAGGGGCTCGAGACCCACACGCGCTGGCGGTGGACCGGCGGCACGGCGCCCTTCCGCTTCGACACCCCGGAGGGCGCGCAGGAGATCACGCCGCGTGTCGCGGTGCTGACGCTGGGTGGCGCGTCCTGGCGCAGGCTCGGCTCGGATGGGGATTGGGCGGGCTGGCTTGGTTCGGACGGCGTGACGCTCACGCCCTTCGCCCCTGCCAATGTCGGGATCAACGTCAGCTGGTCCGATCACATGAAGCGGCATTTCGGCGCCCCGCTGAAGAATATCAGCCTTTCTGCGGGCGATCTGACCTCGCGCGGTGAGGCGGTCGTCACAAGAACCGGGCTGGAAGGCGGCGGGCTCTACCCGCTCTCGCCCGCGCTTCGGGACGGTGCCGCGCTGCAAATCGATCTGACCCCGGATCTCGATGCCGCGACGCTGACCCGGCGCCTCAGCCGACCACGCGGCAAGGACAGCCGCACGAACTGGCTGCGCAAGACGTTGAAACTGCCGCCCGCGGCGCAGGCCCTGTTGATGGAATGCGCGCGCCCGCTGCCGGACGATCCGGCCGCGCTGGCCCATCGCGTCAAGGCGCTGAACATTCCCCATGACGGGCTGCGCCCGATGGATGAGGCGATCTCGACCGCGGGGGGCATCGCGCGGGAAGCGCTCGATCAAGGCCTGATGCTGCGCGCGCGTCCCGGCGTCTTCGCCGCGGGCGAGATGTTGGATTGGGAAGCGCCCACGGGCGGCTACCTGCTGACGGCGTGCCTTGCGACCGGGCTTTGGGCCGGACGCCATGCCGCCGCCTGGCCGCGTGAGGATCAGCCCAGAGCCGCGGCGCGCTGATAGGCGGGCCGGTCGCGCAGCCGCTTCGAATAGGCCTTGAACGCCTCGGGCGACTCGGGAAATTTCGCGACCCGCGCCCAGCCACCGCAATGACACAGCAGGATATCCGGCACGGTCGGCGTCTCGCCGGTCAGATACGGCCCGTCCATCTCGGCGGTGATCCGGTCGAGGTTCTGTGCAAATTCCGCGCGCAGGCTGTCCTTCACCTGGGGCACGCGATGTTCTTCGGGCAGGATGAAAGAGTGCCGCGCTGCGGTCCACAAGAGCGCGTCGAGCTCATCGAGAATGCGAAACGTCCAGGCATCTTGTCGCGCACGGGCGATACTGCCCGCGGGATGGGTCCAACCGCCGTGGCGATCCGCAAGGTAGTGCAGGATCGCGCCCGAATCGGGGATCGCCTCTCCGTCCGCGACAAGGACCGGCACCTTGCCAAGCGGGCTGACGCGGCGCACCTCGTCAGAGCGGGGCCCCGCGGGCACGTGGTCATAGTCGAGCCCCAGCTCCTCCAGCAGCCAAAGCGGCCGGAACGCCCGGGTCTTGGCGGATCCGATGACGGTATAGGGCATGCATGTCCTCCTCTGCCTCGGCGCGAGGATGGCGCGGCGCCCCGGCAGTCACAAGCGAAAGCGCGCGGACTGCTAGCGGCGTGCCAGCATCGCGAGACGGATGAGCGCGCGCTCCACCAGCGCCATCTGCGGCGCCTTCTGCCCTGCGGAACGCAGGCTGAGATCGGTATCCGTCAGCACGGTCAGGGCCTGTTCGAGCTTGCGCGCGCCCCAGCCTTGGGCCTGCCGCAGCATCCGGTCCCGCCGCGGCCCGAAGATCGGCGGTCGTGCGCGGGCGATGCCCGCCGCCGCGCCACCGGGATCCGAGGCCGCTGCATGGAGCGCCCGAAAGTGCCGCGTGGCCATGATGACCAGCGTCACGGGATTGGTGCCCTGCGCACCGAGGCGCTGCATCACGGGGCCGATCTGATCGACCTGGCCTTCGGCGACCACGTGCAGGATGTCGTCCACATCCGCCTCGGTGGAGGTGGGCGCCATCAGCGCGACCTCCTCGGCGGTGAGCGGCGCTTCATCCCCGATCTTGTAAAGGGCGACCTTCTCCACCGTCTGGCGGAAATCGCCGGGATCGAGCGTGCGGGCCAGGGCGTGCAGCGCATCGCCCGCGCTGCGATCCACCCCGGTCAGACCCGCGCGTTCGAGATCCGCCTCGATCTCCGCGCGGCTCGGAGGATCGTTGTAGATGCCGGCCGCATAGGCGCTGGGATGCGCCTCGAACAGCTTGCGCAGCTTGGATGTGGCCTTCAGTGCGCCCGCCGTCACGACGATCTGGGCATCGCCCGGCTGCCAATCCGACAGCGCGTTGGTGATGGCCTCCGCGACGGTGTCGTTCGCGTCCTCGACGAAGGCCACGCGGGGCCCCGGGAAGAAACCCTGCGCCTTGACCGCATCCAGAAGCCGCGCGGGGTCCTTGCGCAACTCACCGCCGGGCATCCGCGTGAGGCGCATTTCCTCCTCGCCATTGGGACCGACGAGCGCCGCGATGGCCTCCTGCCTGCGCAGGGCCACCCGCATCGCGTCCTCGCCGAAGATCAGAAGGCCCGCCGCGTCCGGGTCGGGCTTTCGGAAATAGGCCGGCGCGTCGCGGGCCGACAGTTTCATGAGGCGGGCAGAAGGTCGGCGGCGAAGATCATCTCCTCGACGATCCGGTCGGCGAGGATCGTGGCCAGCCTCTCCTGCGCGTCGGCGCGCGCGGCGGGCGTGGAGACGGTGGAGCCGGTGGCGGAATAGCCCACGAATTCCTCGACCGTGCCGCGGGTGATGAGGCGGTCCGTCGCGTCCTTCAACTCGTAGGTCACGGTGCCCACGAGCCGGTAACGGGTGGTGAACCCCGCCGACGTGGTGCCGAAATCCTGCTCCTCGAGGCCGTATTGATAGTCGAGGCGGTAAGGCCCGGTCGCCCGGCCAAGCCGCTCTTCTAACCTGCGAACGAGGAGATACCCGTTGCGATTCTTGGGCGCCTGGACCGCGATCGTGCCCTGGATCGCGGACGCCCCGCCCTGGGGCCCGTATGCGGGCGTGAAGCCGCAGGCCGAAAGCATGGAAGCAGCCAGCCCCAGCCCCGCGAAGGCGGAAAGAAACGAGCGGCGATCAGATGACGACATTCACGATCCGTCCGGGCACGACGATGACCTTCTTGGGGGCGGCGCCCTCGAGCGCCTTGACCACAGCATGATGAGCCAGCGCGGTCTTTTCAACCTCGGCCTTGTCCATGTCCTTCGGCACGGCGATCTCCGCCTTGCGCTTGCCGTTGATCTGAATGGGCAGCGTGACCGTGTCCTCGACCATCATCGTCTCATCCGCGACCGGCCAGGGCGCGTTGGCGATGAGGCCCTCGCCGCCCAAGATCTGCCAGATCTCCTCGGAGAGATGCGGCGTCATGGGCGACATGAGCTGCGTGAGGGTCTTCGCGGCTTCGCGCTTGGCGGCAGCACCTGCCTTGGCCTTGTTGAGCGTGTTGGTGAAGGCATAGAGCCGCGCGATGGCCGCGTTGAAGCCGAAGCTTTCGACGCCCTTCGTGACCTCGTCGATGGTCTTGTGCATCTCGCGGAGCAGGCCCTCATCGCCCTCTTGCGCGGGCTCTTCGGAGGTGGCCGCGTCAGTGGCGATGCGGAAGACGCGGGCCAGGTGCTTGTTCGCGGCCTCTGCGCCCGACGCGGTCCATTCCACGTCCCGCTCGGGCGGGCTGTCGGAGAGCACGAACCAGCGTGCGGTGTCGGCGCCGTATTGCTCGATGATCGCCACAGGGTCGACGACGTTGTTCTTCGATTTCGACATCTTGGCGGAAGGAATGATCTCGGCCTCGGTGCCGTCCGCAAGGAACGCGCCGCCATCGCGCAGGGTCACATCCTCCGGGTAATGGTAGACCGGGCGGCCCTCGGCGTTTTTCGTCCGGTAGATCGCGTGCGTCACCATGCCTTGCGTGAAGAGCGCATCGAAGGGCTCCTTCGCCGTGTCCGGCAAATGGCCCGTCAGGTTCATAGCGCGTGCGAAGAAGCGCGAATACAAGAGGTGCAGGATCGCGTGCTCGATCCCGCCAATATACTGGTCCACGTTCATCCAGTAGGACGCCTCGGTCATGTCCGTGGGCGTCTCGGCGCGGGGGGCCGTGAAGCGGGCAAAATACCACGACGAATCGACGAAGGTATCCATCGTGTCCGTCTCGCGCTGCGCGGGCGCGCCGCAGGACGGGCAGGCACAATCGCGCCAGGACGGATGACGATCGAGCGGATTGCCCGGCACGTTGAAGTCGATCGCGGTGCCGTCCTCATCGTAGGGCAGCTGGATCGGAAGGTTTTCCTTCTTCTCGGGCACCACGCCGCAGGTGTCGCAATGCACCACGGGAATCGGGCAGCCCCAGTAGCGCTGACGCGAGAGGCCCCAGTCGCGCAGACGGAACTTGGTCACGCCCTGGCCGACGCCGTTTTCCTCGCAGAAGGCAATCGCCGCATCGACGCCTTCCTCGCCGGTCTGCGCCTCCGCGCCCGCGAAGCCCTTGATGTAGCGCACGGTTTCCGACTTTGGCGGAACGTAGGCCGGACCGCCCTCTTCGGGCAGGATAAAGGTGCCTTCCTCGCCCATGGCAGGGGCGTAGACCGTCGTGACCGGCAGCTCGTATTTGCGCGCGAAATCGAGGTCGCGCTGGTCATGGGCGGGGCAGCCGAAGATCGCGCCCGTGCCGTAATCCATCAGGATGAAATTGGCGATGTAGACCGGCAATTCCCACGACGTATCAAAGGGATGGCGTACGGTGATGCCCGTGTCGAAGCCGCGCTTCTCGGCCTTCTCCATATCCTCTTCCGAGGTGCCCATGCGGCGGCATTCCGCGCAGAACTCGGCGATCTCAGGATTGTCGCGCTCGAGATGGCGGGCCAGCGGATGATCGGGCGAGATGCCGACGAAGGAGGCGCCCAAAAGCGTGTCGGGGCGGGTCGTGTAGACCTCGATCCGGTCATGGCCGTCGGGTGCATCGACGGTAGAGAAGGCGAACTGAAGCCCGCGCGATTTGCCGATCCAGTTGGCCTGCATCAGCTTCACCTTGGCGGGCCAGTCGTCGAGGCGATCCAGAGCGTCCAGAAGCTCCTCGGAATAATCCGAGATGCGGAAGAACCACTGCGTGAGCGCGCGGCGTTCCACATCCGCGCCGGAGCGCCAGCCCTTGCCGTCGATCACCTGCTCGTTGGCGAGCACGGTCATGTCGACGGGATCCCAGTTCACCACCGCTTCCTTGCGGTAGACGAGGCCCTTTTCCAGAAAATCGAGAAACAGAGCCTGTTGCTGGCCGTAATATTCGGGATCGCAGGTGGCGAACATGCGCGACCAGTCGAGGCCGAAGCCCAGGGGCTTCATCTGCGCGACCATCGTGTCGATATTGCCGTAGGTCCAGTCCTTGGGGTGCCCTCCGCTCGCCATCGCCGCATTCTCAGCGGGCATGCCGAAGGCGTCGAAGCCCATCGGGTGCAGCACGTTATGGCCGGTGGCCAGCTTGTAGCGCGCGATCACGTCGCCCATCGTGTAGTTCCGCACATGGCCGATATGAATGCGGCCCGACGGATAGGGGAACATCTCGAGGACGTAGTACTTCGGCTTGTCGTCCGAGCGCACGGCGCGGAAGGTCTGGGCCTCGTCCCAGGCGGCTTGCCATTTCGGCTCGATCTCGGCGGGTGCGTAGCGCTGCATGGAAACTCCCCTCTCGCGGGCGTCATCTTCAACTCACCGGGCGTGATAGGGCGCGCGGCACCGGGCGTCCACCCATAAGGGCGGCAGGATGGGCACAGGCGCGGCATCTCGGATGCGAGGATGCTAGGCGATCACGGGCCGTCCGTGCCACAGAAGGGACGACGGACACGACCGGGACGCCCGATGAACATCCTTTGCATCCACCAGAACTTCCCCGGCCAGTACAAGCACCTCGCCCCGGAACTCGCGCGCCAGGGCCATCAGGTCACGGCGCTGACACCAAAGGTGAAAAAGCCCACCCTGTGGCAGGGCGTGCGGATTCTGCCCTACGAGATCAAAGGCAAATCCACCAAGGGCATCTTCCCGTTGCTCGCCGATTTCGAAACCAAGCTCCTGCGCGCGACCGCCTGCTATCGCGCGGCCCTCGGGCTTCGGCAGCAGGGCTACCGGCCGGACGTGATCCTCGCGCATCACGGCTGGGGCGAGCCCTTGTTCCTGAAGGATGTCTGGCCCGATGCCCGGATGGGCCTTTATTGCGAGCTGTACCATCTGTCGGACCCGATGTTTTCCGCCTTCGATCCGGAATTTGCGCCCAAGGTGCCGGCGGACGTGCCGCTGAAGCTGCGGATGAAGAACATCAACAACCGCCTGCATGAAGAGATCATGGATGCGGGCCTGAGCCCCACGCGCTTTCAGGCGGACACGTTTCCGGAGCGATTCCAGGACCGCATGAGCGTCATTCATGACGGCGTCGATACCGAACTCGTGCGTCCCAACGCGGATGCGGCCCTGCCACTCGAGGGTGGGCGCGTTCTGACCCGCGCGGACGAGGTCATCACCTTCATCAATCGCAATCTTGAGCCGTTCCGGGGCTATCACGTCTTCATGCGCGCCCTGCCCGCCCTGCTGGCGGCCCGGCCTCAGGCGCAGGTCGTGCTTCTGGGCGGGGACGAGGTCAGCTACGGCGCGAAGGCACCCGACGGGAAAAGCTGGAAGCAGATCTTCATCGACGAGGTGCGGGACCAGATTTCCGAGGCCGATTGGGCGCGCGTGCATTTCCTGGGCCGCGTGCCCTATGAAAGGTACCTGTCGCTCATTCAGGTCAGCCGCGTGCATGTCTACCTGACCTATCCCTTCGTGCTGAGCTGGTCCCTGCTGGAAGCCATGAGCGTAGGCGCCGCCATCGTCGCCAGCGACACGCCCCCCGTCCGCGAAGCGTTGGAGGATGGCGTGCAGGGCTGGCTGACGGATTTCTTCGACACCGAAGCGCTGGTCGAGAAGGTCGCGCGCCTTGCCGATGCGCCGGAGACCCGGCGGCTTCTGGGCGAGAACGCGCGGGCGCATGTGATCGCGAATTACGATCTCAGGACACACTGCCTGCCGCGACTGGTCAGCTGGGTCGAGGACTTGGCGGCGCGGCCTGCCCGGCCTCCGATGGATTGATCACGCAGGGCCTTGCAGAGCGTGCGGCGTCACCCCACGGCAAACGAAAACTTGCGGGACCAACGCCTTAGAAGCGAGAATCGCGCTGACGCAGCTGCCGGGCGCGGGTCAGGATCGCATCCTCGACCGCAAGCACGGTCGCAGCGCTTGCCGGACCCGAACGGGTCATCAGCGCCACGTTCAGCGACCGGGCGTCGAGCGCGGGGTCCGACACGTACACCGTTGCCCGGTACGCGCGGCCGCCACCCGGCGGGGTGCCGTATCCGGTGGAGATGACCCCCGTGAAGGGATCAACGCTATCCAACGGCAGGAAGCTCAGCGTTTCGAGCGACGCATTCCAGATGTAGCGATTCACCGCGCCCACATCTTCGGAATCGCGGCTACCCCGGAAGAAGTCCCAGATGGTTGACGAGGGCGGGCCTTCGTCGCCGTAGATTTCCTGGTCGAGGATCTCCTGCGCGGGGCGCGTCTCGATGGGCGGTGCATCTGCATCGCGCTGGAACATGCCGCAGCCCGCAACGAGTGCCGCGAGGCTGATCAGACCGAACGCTTTTGCGATCCTTTTGGCTGGCATTTTCCATTCCCTTCGCCGTTGTCGCAATATTCCTTACAAGCCGCGCCCTGTGTGAACAAGTCGTCAATAATTCCGCGGCCCCAGCGCAGGATAGCCCCGGATGCCCCAGGGTCAGCATGATGGGATGCGCAGCGTGCCCGGGGCGGCAAAACGCTTGTGGCAAATGTGCATCACGGAATTGAATGTTCCGGCACGCCCCGCGCGCTCGCTTGCAAGGCCCACCCCCCTCGGCGCATAGACGCTACATCAAGGCCGGATATCCGGATTGGTACGTGCCTTACGAACACATGAGGGAAACAATGAAAAAGCTTCTTCTTGCATCGACCGCGCTCGTTGCAACTGCAGGCGTCGCATCGGCTCAGGATATTGCTCTGTCCGGTATGGCGGAAATGGGCATCTTCGGTGGCAGCGACACCGACACCCAGTATTTCACCGACGTTGACGTCACCTTCACCATGTCCGGCGAAGCAGACAACGGCCTGACCTTCGGCGCGTCGATCGACCTCGACGAGTCCGACGGCTCCAACAGCACCTGCACGATCGTCGACGCAGCTGGCCTCGGCGACAACGCAGCTGGCGGCACCGACATCTGCGTCAGCAACGGCGCATCGGGCGCATTCGGCGCAGCAACCCAGGGCGGCGAGTCGATCTTCGTCTCCTTCGGCGGCGCAACCCTGACCATGGGTGACACCGACGGCGCACTCGACGCACGCGTTCCCGAGATGGCGCTTGCTGGCGGCTCGCTTGCAGACGACGAAACCACCCACGTCGGCTTCGACGCTGGTGAAGCCTTCGAAGGCGGCCTGCTGAACGACGGCGACGGCCAGATCGCACGCTTCGACTACGCGTTCGGCGCAGTCACCGCATCGTTCTCCGCTGAGCAGGAAATGAACGGCGCAGACGACAGCGACGACATCTACGCAGTCGGCCTGAGCTACGCGACCAACCTGTCCGGCGTCGACCTGAACGCAGGCATCGGTTACCAGGCACAGGAAGACGAAGCAGAAGTCGTCTCCGTTGCAGTCACCGGTGGCTTCGCCAACGGCCTGTCGCTGGGCCTGACCTACAGCTCGTGGAACCTCGACGACAACAACACCAGCCTCCCGGGCGTTGACGATGCGAACCACGTTGGTGTCGGCATCGGCTACGAGATGAACGCTCTGGCCGTTGGCCTGAACTACGGCATCTACACCGTGGACGAGGACGACACGCTGGAAGGCTACGGCCTCGCAGCAACCTACGATCTCGGCGGCGGCTTCGAGCTCCGCGCTGGCTACAGCTACAACGAGACCGACATCGGCGGCACCGAAGATGACTTCGACACCTTCTCGCTGGGTGCACGCATGAACTTCTAATCTCCCCGGAGATTGTATCGGAAAGAGCGGGCCTTGTGCCCGCTCTTTTCTTTTTGGGCGACCGGACCTAGACCAAGGTCATGGCCATTCCTCCACCGCCCCGCCGCCCGCAAGGCGGCACGCTGACCGCCCGGTACCAGGCGGCCCTTTCCGCGTTGAACAGCGGTCGGATCGATGCGGCCCGCACGGCCTTCACGGCGCTGGCCAAAGAGCGACCGAACCAGCCGGAAATCGAGTTTCAGCTCTCGCGCGTCGCGCATCTGTCGGGCGATTTCGCCGCCCGCGCCGCGCATCTGGAGCGTGCGCTTGCGGCAAAACCCGACGAGCCTGCACTTCTGGATGCCGCCACCGCCGCCTTTGCCGCGGCGGGCAATCCCGATGCCGCACTCGCCGCGTATGACCGGACGATCGCGGCGGCCCCGTCGAAGATCAAACCGCGCGCGGACAAGGCGCTCTATCTGCAGCAGATCGGACGCTTCGACGCGGCGGAGGCCATCTTCCGCGACCTGTTGCGCCGCCATCCGCGCGAAGGGTCGCTTTACCGGATGTTCTTTGCAGCCCAAAAGATCAGTGCGGATGATCCCCTGCTGCCCGAGCTGCGCAAGACCCTGAAGAGCCCCAAAACGCCGGATGAGGCCCGATCCCAGGGCTATTTCGCGCTGGCCAAGGCGCTGTTCGATCAGGGCGCGGGCGCGAAGGCCTTCGAGGCGCTCCACAAGGGCAACCGCCTGCAACGCAAGATGGCGCCCTATGACGATGCCGCGCGGCGCAGTGAACAACTCTCGATCCGCGCGGCGCAGGAAGGAGCGGACCTCGCGCCCGTCGGGGATGCGGTGGAGCCTTATCCGGTCTTCGTCACCGGGATGCCCCGCTCGGGCACGACGCTCGCCGAACAGATCATCGCCGCGCACAGTCGGGGCACCGCCGGGGGTGAGTTGGCCCATGCGCTGAAGCTCGTCTGGGACGGGTTCGTCAAGAACGGGCAGATGGCGCCGCTGCGGAAGATCCCGGATGCCCAGATCGCCGAATTGGCCCGCGCCTACCGGGCCCGCGCACGGCGCGACACCGGCGCGCAAGCGGGTGTGTTCACCGACAAGTCGATCCAGAACCACCTGATCTACGGGTTCCTGGCCCGTGCCCTGCCCGGCGCGAAGTTCATCGTCATTCACCGCGATCCGCGCGATATCGCGCTCTCTATCTATCGCAATCACTTCGCCACGGGCACCCATCGATACGGCAATGATTTGGCGGATATTGCCAGTGCGATCAAAGACTTCCGAGCGAGCGTCAAGTATTGGAAAGGGCGGCTGGGCGAACAGCTCGTCGAGTTTCGCTACGAAGACCTCGTGCGGTCACCGGAGCCCGAGGCGCGGCGTATGATCGCGGCGGCGGGGCTTGATTGGGAAGAGGGTTGCCTCAATTTCCACGAATCGACAGCGGCGGTGAAAACACTCAGCATCGCGCAGGTGCGTCAGCCGATCCATGCCGGACGCGCCGCCGCCTGGACCAAATTCGAGGCCGAACTGGCCCCCTTCATCGAGGCCTGGGGAGACACACCATGGGACTGACAGACATCCAAGACCGCATCGCGAAGGCGGCCAAGGAAGCGGGCCGGGAGGCCGCCGACATCCACCTCATCGCCGTGTCCAAGGTGCAGCCCAACGAACGGGTCGAGGCCGTTCTGAAGGAGGGTCATCGCCTTTTCGGCGAGAACAAGGTGCAGGAGGCCGAGGGCAAATGGCCCGGCTTCCAGGAGACCTATCCCGACGCGAAGGTGCACCTGATCGGCCCGCTGCAATCCAACAAGACCCGCCGCGCGATGGAGCTGTTTTCGGCCATCCACTCGGTGGATCGGCCCAAGCTTGCCAAGAGTATCGCGCGCATCGCGCAGGAACTGGGCAGCTGCCCGGACATCTTCCTGCAGGTCAATACGGGTGAGGAAGACCAGAAGGCCGGGATCGGCCCGGACGGGATCGACGCCTTCGTCGAGGAATGCCGCGATCTCGACCTGCCCGTCGCGGGGCTGATGTGCATCCCGCCCGTGGACGAGACGCCCAGCCTGCATTTCGCGCTTCTGGCGAAATTGGCGGAGCGGAACGGCCTGACGGGCCTGTCGATGGGCATGTCGGGCGATTTCGAGGAAGCCATCGCACTGGGTGCCACGCATATCCGCGTGGGGTCGGCCATCTTCGGCGAACGCGTCTACGACTGACGCTGCCAGACGCATGGCCCCTATGCATGCGCCGTCTAGGCGTAGGCCATGGGTGACATCGCCCGGACGCGCTTCTATAAGGCGCGCAAATTCATATGCGTGACGAGGAGACATCCATGACGATCCAGGTTTTCGGCCATAAATCGCCCGACACCGATTCCACCGGCAGCCCGATCATCTGGGCCTGGTACCTGAACGAGATCAAGGGCGAGGCCGCCAAGCCCGTCCTCTTGGGCGAGCCCAACACCGAGGCTGCCTTCATGCTGGAGCGCTGGGGCTTCGACAAGCCCGAGATCATCGCGGATGTCGAGGCCGACGCACCCGTCGTCATCGTCGATACCAACAACCCCGCAGAGCTGCCCGCCTCGATCAATTCGGCGGATATCCAGGGCATCATCGATCACCACAAACTGGTGGGCGGGCTCGAGACCAAGGGCCCCATCGAGATCCGGGTCGAACCGCTGGCCTGCACCGCCACCATCATGTGGAAGATGATCGGCAAGGACATGGCGCAGGCGCCCAAGGCGGTCAAAGGCGCGATGCTGACCTGCATCCTTTCGGACACGCTGGAATTCCGCTCGCCCACGACGACGCAGGAAGACAAGGCCATCGCCCATAGCCTCGCCGAGGATCTGGGCCTCGACATCTCCGAATATGCCGCCGAGATGTTCGCCGCGAAATCCGACGTCTCCGCCTTCTCCGACGCGGAGCTGATCCGGATGGATTCCAAGGAATACACCGTCGACGGCGTGAAGCTGCGCGTCTCCGTGCTGGAGACCACCGCGCCCGATCAGGTTCTGTCGCGCAAGGACAGCCTGATGGCGTCGATGAAGGATGTCTGTGCCGAGGACGGCGTCGACGAGGTGACGCTGTTCGTGGTCGACATCCTGAACGAAGAGGCGACGATGCTGATCCCGAACGACCGGGTGAAGACCATCGCCGAGAAGAGCTTCGATGCGACGGTTTCCGCCGACACGGTGGTCCTGCCGGGTGTGATGAGCCGGAAGAAGCAGATCATTCCGAACCTGAAGGCCTGAGGGTATCGGCATCCTGAGATTGAAACGCCGGTCCTCGGGGGCCGGCGTTTTATTGTGTGCCGAGAAATGGCGACGGGCTCTGCCGTCCAATCTCACCACGCGGACCAAGCCTGCCCGGCGGGATGGCGCAGCCCAGCGTCGAGCGGCGCGCTTTATGCTAGCCAAATCCGAGCACAGGTCGAGCGGCGCGCATACGGCACCACAGCGCCAGCCCGGTGGGGCCGGGCAGGCGCTTGAGCGCGGCGGCTGCAAACAGCCTTGATTCCGCGCTCAGGGTTGTTGAGTTCGAACGTTAGAGGCGAGAGCCGTTATCCCGGGGCGTTATCGCCCTTCGCCGGACCTACAGACTCTTTTGTTGGCAAGGCGCACTCGCTCCCTCACCTCCGCTTCCCATTCGCCAATCATCGGCCTAGGAAGGCGGCAACCCAAAGGAGCCGCCCCATGACCCAGATCATCCAATCCCTGTCGGATATCTCCGCGCGCTATGACGCGCTGTTCGTCGATCTCTGGGGCTGCGTGCATAACGGCGTCAAAGCCTATGACGAGGCGATCACGACACTGCAGGCCTTCCGCGCCACGGGCGGCAAGGTGGTGCTTCTGACGAACGCGCCGCGCCCCCGCGACAGCGTCGCACGGCAGCTCGCGAAGATGGGCGTGCCGGAAGATGCCTGGGACACCATCGCCACATCGGGCGATTCGGCGCGCGCGGCGATGTTCCGCGGTGCCGTGGGCCGGAAGGTCTGGTTCATGGGCGAGGCGCATGACGAGACCTTCTTCTCCCCGCTGCAGATCGTCGAGGACCCGGTCGACATCACGCGCGTGGAACTGGAAGAGGCCGATGGCATCGTCTGCTGCGGCCCGTTCGATCCCCATGCGGAGCCTGCAACCCTGCGGCCGCAACTGCTCTATGCGAAGCAGAAGGGCCTGAAACTCCTTTGCGCCAATCCCGATATCGTCGTGGACCGGGGCGAGACGCGGGAATATTGCGCAGGCGCGGTCGCGGCGCTTTATACCGAGATGGGGGGCGAGAGCCTCTATTTCGGCAAGCCACACCCGCCGATCTACGATCTGGCCCGCAACCGGCTGGCCGAGTTGGGCGCGGCCCCGTCGGATTCCAATATCCTGGCCATCGGGGATGGCCCGCAGACCGATATCGCAGGCGCCATGGGCGAGGATATCGATTCGCTCTTCATCACGGGCGGGTTGGCGGCGGCCGAAACGCAGACCCGCACGCAGCCCGATCCGGACGCTCTGACGGCCTATCTGGGCAAGGAAGGCATCTCCCCCACATTCTCGATCGGCTTCCTGCGCTAGGGCATCCGGCGCGTCCCCTGCGCCACAGCCATTCACCTTACGACCAAAGACGCCTTGCTTTCTGCGCTTGCAAAGCAATATTGTTACGCATACACGGGTCTTGCCGCGTATTTTGTTACTCAAGCTTTGCCGATGCGGCGTTCAGGAGGCGACCCATGTTCGACAATCAGCCGCGGGGCACGATCCCCATCGAAGATATCGAGATGGGCATGACCCGGTACCTCCAGAAAGAGATCACCGACCGCGACATCGAGTTGTTCGCTGATGTCTCGACCGACCGGAACCCGGTTCACCTCGACGAGGGATATGCCCAGGACACCATCTTCGGCGGGCGGATCGCGCATGGCATGCTGACGGCGGGCCTGATCTCGGCCGTGATCGGCGAACAGCTTCCGGGGCATGGCACGGTCTACATGAGCCAGACGCTGAAGTTCCTCGCTCCGGTGCGGCCCGGCGATCTGGTCCATGCCGAGGTGAAGGTCACCGGCATCGAGGTCGGCAAGCGGCGCGTGACGCTGGATTGCCATTGCGAGGTCGCGGGCAAGAAGGTGCTCGTCGGCGAAGCGACCGTGATGGCGCCCACCCGCAAGCTCGACTGATCCCGCGGAGATTGGCGAAACGGCCCGCAGCGCTTGCACAGCCGGGGTCGCAAAGCTAATTCCCGGTCATGCGCATTTTCCGCGATCACCGTTCCGTTCCAGACGATGCCCGCGGCGCCAGCGCTGCGATCGGCAATTTCGATGGCGTCCATCGCGGCCACCGCTCGGTTCTGGAGCTGGCGCGCGCCGCCGCGCCGGATGCGCCGCTGGGCGTTCTGACTTTCGAGCCGCATCCGCGCGAATTCTTCGCCCCCGACGCGCCGCCCTTCCGGCTGACCTCCGCCGCAGCGCGCGCCTCGCGACTTGGCAAGCTGGGCGTCGAGACGCTGTTCGAGCTGCCCTTCGATGCGGAGCTCTCCGCCCTCTCGCCCGAAGCCTTCGCGCGCGACGTGCTGGCCGATGGTCTTGGCCTCTCCCATGCGGTGATCGGCGCCGATTTCTGCTTCGGGAAGGGCCGCGCGGGCACGGCGGAGGACCTGAAGGCCTTCGGCGCAGAAATGGGCTTCGGCGTCACCATCGCGCCCCTGATGAGCAACGGCACGGGCCAGATCTCCTCGACCGCGATCCGCGACGCGCTGGGGGCGGGCCGTCCGCGCGATGCCGCCGACCTTCTGGGCCATTGGCACCGGATCGAAGGCCCGGTCCTGCACGGGGAAAAGCGCGGGCGCGAACTGGGCTACCCGACGGCCAACATGTCGATCGACGGGCTGCATCCGCCGCGCTTCGGCGTCTACGCTGTGCTGGTCGATGTTCTGGATGGGCCGCATGCGGGCACCTATCACGGCGCGGCCTCGGTCGGTGTGCGCCCCATGTTCGGCGAGAACCGCGCGAATATCGAAACCTACCTCTTCGACTTCAAGGGCGACCTATACGGCGCGCATCTGTCCGTGGGACTCGTGGAGTTTCTGCGCCCAGAGGAAAACTTCGACAGCGTCGAGACCCTGATCACCCAGATGGAGGATGATTGCGCAAAGGCGCGGTCGATCCTGTCCCGGACGTGAGCGCGACATGAGCGACGACCCCATCCCCCGCGACGGGCTGGCCCCGCGTTTCTGGGAGCGCAAGGCGCTGTCCGACATGACGCCCACCGAGTGGGAAGCGCTCTGCGATGGCTGCGGCAAGTGCTGTCTCAACAAGCTCGAGGATGAGGAGACGGGCCAGGTCGATCTGACCCGCGTTGCCTGCCGCCTCTTCGACGATGCCACCTGTCGCTGCGCGCAATACGACATCCGCCACAGCTTCGTGCCGGAATGCATCGTGCTGAGCCCCGAGACGATTGAACAGCACGCCTATTGGCTGCCGCGCACCTGCGCCTACCGCCTGCTGCATCAGGGGCGTCCGCTATACGACTGGCATCCGCTGATCTCGGGCCGCGCCGACAGCGTGCACGAGGCGGGCGTGTCCGTGCGCGGCATGACCGTGCCCGAGTTTGAAATCGACGATGACGATTGGGAAGACCACATCATCGAAGAACCCCATTGAAGACCTCCACACGACCGAAAGGCGCTTGAGCCATGTTCTTTGCCTCCGACAATTCCGGCCCCGTCCCGCAGCAGATCCTCGACGCCCTGGCGGCGAGCAATCAGGGCTACACGCCCGGCTACGGCAATGACGATCTGAGCCGCGCGGTCGCGGACCAGCTGCGCACGCTCTTCGAGGCACCCGATGCAGCGATCTACCTCGTGGCGACGGGGAGTGCTGCCAATTGCCTCGCGCTCGCGACCCTCGTGCAGCCCTGGGACGCGATCTTCTGCACCCCGCCCGCCCATATCGAGGAAGACGAGTGCAACGGCCCCGAGTTCTATACCGGCGGTGCGAAGCTGCACCTCGTGGGGCAGAGCGACAAGTTCGTGCCGAGCGAGTTGGAGCGCGCCATCGCGGGCACCGGCGGATCGGTGCACAACGCGCAGCGCGGCGCGGTGTCGATCACGCAGGCCACCGAAAAGGGCCATATCTACACGCTGGCCGAATTGCGCGCGCTCTGCGATCTGGCCCACGCTCATAATTTGCCTGTCCATCTTGATGGCGCGCGGTTTGCCAATGCCTGCGTTTCACTGGATTGCACCCCGGCCGAGATGACCTGGAAGGCGGGCGTCGATGTCGCGGTCTTCGGCGGCACCAAGAACGGGCTGATGGGGGTCGAGGCGGTGATCTTCTTCGATCCAGCGAAGGCCTGGGAATTCGAGCTGCGCCGAAAGCGCGGCGGGCATCTCTTCTCGAAGCATCGCTATCTCGCCGCGCAGATGCAGGGCTATCTTCAGGACGACCTCTGGCGCGACCTGGCGGAGAAAGCCAATACCAAGGGCGCGCAGCTGGCGGACGGGCTTCGCAAGATCGACGCGGTGCGGCTCAGAAACGATCCGCAGGTCAACATGATCTTCCTCGAGATGCCGCGCCGCCTGCATGCCCGCGCGTTCGAAGCCGGGGCCTATTACTACGCGCAGGCCGATGTCACCGAAGGCGATCCCGACGAGATGATCGGCGCACGTCTGGTGACCGACTGGTCCATCCCGGATGCGGAGATCGATCGCTTTCTGGACCTGCTCGGCAGCGCATAGCCTGCGGCGGGCATGGGGCCTGCCCTGCACCGCGCCGAATAAGCAAAAAAGCAAAGGCGCACCCGGATAGGTGCGCCTGATCACAGTTTCAAAAGAGCGATCCGAAAGACGGACCGCGCGGCCGGGCTCAGTTCATCTGGAACTGGGGCTCGTAGCTTCCATCGTTGAATTGCCCGAAGAGGTCGGGAATGTCGGGATGATCCACCGGTTCCCCGGAATAATCCGCAACGAGGTTCTGCTCCGACACGTAAGCCACGTAGAAGCTTTGGTCATTCTCGGCGAGCAGGTGATAGAACGGCTGCTCCTTGGCGGGGCGGCTGTCTTCGGGGATCGACTCGTACCATTCCTCGGTATTCGAGAATTCGGGATCGACGTCGAAGACCACGCCGCGGAACGGGTGTCTGCGGTGGCGGACCACTTGGCCGAGCTTATATTTCGCGCGTTGTGTGTGCATGAGCATGATCCTCTACCTTCGGAGAGTAGCGCTTTCAATGTAACTTTGTCCATTTTTCCGCCCAACTTTCGCCGGAAACACTCTGTGGCAGGGCGCGGGACAAAGAATCAGCATGGTGAATTTGCGTTTGCGTCGGGCGAAGTTCGGCCGGTTGCAACCGCCCTTGCGGCCACCTGCCCTGTTTGTGATTTCATCCCCGACGCTTTTTGGTTAAACTCAAAGATAAGAGCCGAGAACGGCCAAAAAAGAGCGAGAGGCAGATGAGCAGTTTCTTTCGCGCACTCGTGATCGTGTTGCTGGCGGCATCCTGTGGAGGCGGCGGCGGGCCCAAATCCGCGCCATCCGACCTGGAAAACGCCTGTTCGATCCTGAGAGAGCGCCCCCATTACTACCGTGCATTCAGCGCCACCGAACGGAAGTGGCGCGTCCCCGTCCACGTGCAGATGGCCACAATCTACCAGGAAAGCAAGTTCATCGGCGATGCGCGCACACCCTTTCGGTATCGCCTCGGCGTGATCCCCGTGGGGCGGCAAAGCTCTGCCTTCGGCTACAGCCAGGCGCTGAACGGCACCTGGGAGGAATACCAGGAACAGCATGGCGGTCGCCGGACCCAACGCGACGATATCCGCGATGCGACGGATTTCATGGGCTGGTACATGGCGCAGACCACGCAGCAGCTGGGCATCTCGCCCTCTGACGCGCGCAACCAGTACCTCGCCTATCACGAAGGCCGGACGGGCTATCGCCGGGGCAGCTACAACTCGAAAAGCTGGTTGTTGCGGGTCGCGGACGAGGTCGGTCAACGCTCTCTCGTGTACCAGTCGCAACTGCGCAACTGTCGTTACGCCCGCTAAAGCGGGCATGCAGCGATCCGGATCGCCCAACCCTGTCTGAAACGTTCGTTTCCACGGGTTGGGGGATGCGCTGTCCTTCAGGTCATGTGCATTTCGCTACAACAAACGAACGTCCCCGGGCCAAACCCGGGGACGTCTTCGCATCACGCCGCGATCAGTTCGCCGCGGCAATCGCCCTGTCGATGTTGAAGAGCGAGTTCGGCAGCGACTTCTTCTGGAGCGCGCCCAGGATCACCGTCGTCTTCTGACCGTTCTGATCGGTGATGATCCACTGGCGCAGCTCCGCGGGCGCATCGGTGAACTTCATCTCGATCGTGCCGTATTCGGGCCGCCGCGGATCGCGGGCGGTCACGGTCGTCGCAGTGCCGTCATAGGTGTGGCCGACCACCACGCCCGGCTCGCTCAAATCTACATTCGGCGCGAGGATGATCGACAGCGGCGTCTGGCCCAGCGGATAGGTCTCGGTGCTGCCCACGCGCCTGTCGATGATCACCACCGTGCCGCGGCCCGCCATCACAAGCGCCTGTTCGGGCGGGTTGTAATCGAAGCGCATCTTGCCCGGACGCGACAGCGACACCTCACCCGTGGAGATCGTGCCGTCGGCATTCACCTGCGTGAAATCGCTCTGCGCGGTGCGAATGGAATTGAGGTAGTTCGAGATCTGACCGAGGCCCAGCTTCTCTGCCGAGGCAGGCGCGGCCAGTGAAAGCCCGAATGTCAGCGCCGCGATGAACCCTGTGATACGCATGTCGTGTCGTCCTTTGATTGCGTCTCTTGCCAATCGATATGGGGTACAACGCGCCGATATGCGATATCGATGCTTCGCCATGCGATAAAACCGGCATCCGATTGCTTGGACGGGCCCTTTGCGCCGGTTCGCATGGCCTTCGCGCGCGCGGCAAGGTCTCCGCGCCGAGGCGGGCGATCGGGCGTCCCGGCCCAGGGCCGGAACGCTTCGAAGCATCGTTTAAACAGGCTCGGGGATCAGGATCTCGCGCTTGCCCACGTGGTTCGCGGCGGAGACGACGCCGTTCTCCTCCATCTGCTCCACCAGCCGCGCGGCCTTGTTGTAGCCGATGCCGAGCTTGCGCTGGATGTAGGAGGTCGAGCATTTGCGGTCCCGCGCGACGATCTCCACCGCCTCGTCGTATTGCGCGTCCTCGTTGCCCGTATTTCCGCCGGTGTTGAGGCCCAGCACGGCGTCGATGTTCTCGGCCTTCTCCTCGGCCGGACCTTCGACGACGCCGCCCACGTAAGAGGGCGGACCGAAGGCCTTGAGGTGGTTCACGACCTCCTCGACCTCTTCATCGGAGACAAACGGACCGTGGCAGCGGGTGATCTTGGCGCCGCCAGCCATATAGAGCATGTCGCCCTGACCCAGAAGCTGCTCGGCGCCCATCTCACCAAGGATGGTGCGGCTGTCGATCTTGGAGGTCACCTGGAACGAGATCCGGGTCGGGAAGTTCGCCTTGATCGTGCCGGTGATGACGTCGACCGACGGGCGCTGCGTGGCCATGATGAGGTGGATGCCCGAGGCCCGTGCCATCTGCGCCAGACGCTGGATGCAGGCCTCGATCTCCTTGCCCGCGACCATCATCAGGTCGGCCATCTCGTCCACGATCACGACGATATAGGGCATCTTCTTGGGCTCGAACTCTTCGGTCTCGAAGACCGGCTCGCCCGTCTCGTCGTCAAAGCCCGTCTGCACCGTGCGCGAGAACATCTCGCCCTTGCCGAGCGCATCCTCGACCCGGCCATTATAGCCGTCGATGTTCCGCACGCCCATCTTGGACATCTTTCGGTAGCGGTCTTCCATCTCGCCCACGACCCATTTCAACGCGACGACGGCCTTCTTGGGATCGGTAACGACAGGGCTCAGCAGGTGCGGGATGCCGTCATAGACGCTGAGTTCCAGCATCTTCGGGTCGATCATCACGAGGCGCAGATCTTCGGGCGTCAGCTTGTAGAGCAGCGACAGGATCATCGTGTTGATCGCCACCGACTTACCCGAACCCGTCGTACCGGCGATCAGCAGGTGGGGCATCTTGGCGAGGTTCGCGACCATGGGATCCCCGCCGATATCCTTGCCCAGCGCCAAGGGCAGACGCTGCGTGCCATCGCCGTAGGAGCGCGACGAGAGGATCTCGCGGAAGGACACCATCTCGCGCTTATCATTGGGCAGTTCGATCCCGATCACCGACCGGCCCGGCACGGTGGAGACACGCGCGGACAGCGCCGACATCGAGCGCGCGATATCGTCGGCAAGCCCGATCACGCGGGAGGCCTTGAGACCCGGCGCGGGCTCCAGCTCGTACATGGTGACGACGGGGCCCGGACGCACCGAAACGATCTCGCCCTTCACGCCGTAATCGTCGAGCACGACCTCGAGCATCCGCGCGTTTTCCTCGAGCGCTTCATCGGAGAGGTGGTGCCGTTCGATCCCGTCGGGATTTGCCAGTAGCGACAGCGGCGGCAGCTCGAAATCGTCGGCGCCATCCTCGAAGGCGAGGCTCGGCTGCGCTTCGGCGCGAGCGCGCTTGGAGGGCTGCACGGGCTTGCGCGCGGCGGGCTGCACGACCTTCTTGGGCTGGGCCACCGGCACGACGGGACGCGACACGGCAGGCTCGGGCGCGTGATCGCCGAAATCGGGGGCGATGTATCCGTCCTCATCCATCTCCATGTCGGCATCGTCCTCGACCGCGACGAAACGCTCGTCTTGCGGCGCAGGCGGCACGGCGACGGGCGCGCGCTCCAGCACGCGATGGGCTGCCGTCTCCTGCGGTGCGGCGGGCATGCTGCGAGGGGCGGTCTCCTGCGGTGCCGCGGTGTCTTGCGGTGCGGCAGGCATCGCGCGTGTCGCGGCCCCGGCGGCAAAACCCGCGGCGGCGGAAACGCCCGTCGCTGCAGTGGCGGCCGCGTTGGACATGCCCGATGTGAGCGGCGGCTCGGCCCGGAGACCGGTCGGCGCGGGAGTATAGATCAGCGGATCAGGGCGACGGCCGCGGCCCTTGGTCAGCGGAGCCTCTGCAACGACACGGGCCTCCGGCACACGGCGCAGCTTGGCTTTCACGGCATCGGCGATCTTGGCCGAAACGCGGGCATCCTCCGGCATATCGGCATCGGGTGCCAGGTCAGGCTCCACCAATTCGGGCTGAGGCTCGACGGGTTCGCTGCGCGGCATCAGGCGCGACAGGAAGGAGCCGCGTTCCGGCTGCGGTTCGGGCTGCCAGTCGGGCTCGAAGAGGTCGTCCTCATCGGCATAAGCGGCTTGGGAGGCCGCCATCGGCATTGCAGCACCCGCGGCGGGGACCACGCGCGCTCCGGGATTGCGGCTGGCTGTCAGCTGCGGCTCGGCACGGATGACGCGGTCGGTTGCGCGCGGTGCGGTCCGGGCTTGCGGTGCGGGCACCTGCGCCTGGGCCGCGGCGAAGGCTTGGGCTTGCGCGGCCTCCTCGGCGCGGGCCTGACGGCGGGCTTCATGGGCCGATTGCACGGCCTGGGCACCGCGCATCGCGCCATTCGCCCCCTGCCCCAGCACACGCAGGAACGCGGCATAGGCCATCACGAGACCGATCAGGGCAGCACGCCCGGCATGCGCCATCTCGCGCTGGGTGAAGCCCAGAACGAAGGCGCCGAAGACCAGAACGAAGACGCCGAAGACCAGCATGGCGAGCTTGAGCGATGCGCCCGCCCCCAAGGGCAGGAAGGTCAGGACGGAGCCCATGGCCATGTCGCCGAACAGACCGCCCATGCCGAAGCTGTGGGTCCAGTCGGGCCCCGGCACCTGGCCTGCGGCGAAGATCGACAGAAGCGCGATCCAGATCGGCGCGAAGATGACCCGGCCCATCGCGCGCTCTTCGCCGCGATGCAGGATCATGCGCAGGCCCCAGACCACCAGAACCGCGGCAATGGCCCAGGAGCCGCGCCCGACGATCATGTAAAGAGGTGCTGCAACAGCCGCGCCCAGCTTGCCCATCCAGTTCTGCACCGGCGCATCCGTGGCCGCGATCCAGGACGGATCGGACGGCGCATAGGAGCCGACCATCGCCGCCGTCATCAAACCGACCGCGACGAGCAGGATGCCCATCAGTTCCTTGCCGCGCTTCTCGATCGCCGCCTGCATGTCGCTGTCAAACAGCGGTTCGCGTCCCCGTGTCGGATAAGCCATTCATCGCCTCACGTTGGTCTTTTTTTCTTGTCGTCGTTCAGTCGTAGAGACAGGCGCGCAGACGCGTCAGCCCGTCCCGTGTCTCGTCCCGGGGCGCCACCATCGCCACGCGGATAAATCCCTGCCCCGGATTGCCGGAGGAGTTGTGCCCCATCGCCTCGGAGGCCTCTACCGGGCCCACATCCCGCGACAGATAGGCACCGGGCAGAACCCGCACGCCGGTTTCCTGCCAGAGCTTCAGCGCGGCGGCCTCGCCATCCTCGACGGGCAGCCACAGGAAAAAGCCCGCCTCGGGGGCCGCGGCCCCTTTCACATCGCGGAAAATCTCGTCCGCGATATCATATTTCTCGACATAAAGCGCGCGGTTCTCGGCCACATGCGCCTCGTCGGACCAGAGTTTTTCGGCCACGGCCTGCAAGGGCATCGGCAGGGGCGCGCCCGCATAGGCGCGCAATTGCTTGATGCGCCGGATCGTCTCGGGTCCGCCTGCCACGAAGCCCGACCGCAACCCCGGCACGTTGGAGCGTTTGGACAGCGAGTGGAACACAACGACCCGTTCGGGCGACACGCCCATGTCGCGGGCCACCTCGAGCGCGCCGGTGGGCGGCGCATCGCGGTAGATCTCGGAATAGCATTCATCGGCGAGGATCTGGAAATCGTATTCCTCGGCCAAGCCGATCAGTGTTTGCCAATAATCGCGCGTCGCCACAGCGCCTTGCGGGTTCGCAGGCGAGCACAGGTAGGCCAGCGCCGTGCGGCGCAGCGTCTCGGGCGGCAGGGCGGCGTAATCGGGCAAATGGCCGGTCTCGGCGGTGGCAGGCACGAATATGGGCTCCGCGCCCACGGACAGGGCCGCGACGGCATAGACCTGGTAGAAAGGGTTCGGCGTCAGGATGATGGGCGATTGGCCATCCTTCGTCTCGGGGCAGAGCGCCATTGCGGCATTGTACAGCCCCTCGCGCGTGCCGTTGAGCGCCATGACCCGCGTTTCGGGATCGAGATCGACATCGTAGCGGCGCCCGAGCCAATCGGTGATCGCACGGCGCAGAGTGTCCGAGCCTTCATTGACAGGATAGCGTGCGAATCCGTCCACATTCGCGGCCAGCACGTCGCCCACCCAGTCCGGAAACGGGTGTCGCGGCTCTCCGATCGTCATGTGTACCGGCTCTCCGCCCGGACGATGGGCGTCAAGAAGCGCCCGCAGACGCGGGAACGCATAGGCCGGAAGGTCCGAAAACCGTTCGGGAAACATGCTCAACTGCCTCATGGATACGGGATCATTCACGCCCCGCTTTGGCCGCAGGATACGTCAGCCGCCGGCCCCGCGTCCAGAATTTCCCCGAAGGTTCAGGCACCTGTGGCAGGAAAATCGCATGCCCGCCACAAAGGCCCGAAGGGGAACTTACCGCAAGACCGCCTCAACCGCGGCGGCCACGCGCAAAATCCGGGCCTCCGCCATGGGCGCGCCCAGCAGCGAAAGCCCAACGGAGGGCGCCCCGGTGGGCAGCGTGACGCCCGACACCCCCATGAGATTTCCGATCCGCGTATTGCGCAGGGTCAGGAGGTTCTCGGTGACGTAGTAGTCGTTTTCTTCCATCAGCCGGGTTGTATTCGGGGCGATATTGGGCGTCGTGGGCAGGATCACCGCGTCGAACCCCCCGACGGCCCGGTGCCACGTCACGCGCACCGCCTCGAGCCGCTCCCAGGCCGCCACGTATTGGCCCGCGCTGACATCGCGCCCGCTTTCGAACCGCGCCTTGATCGGTGCGAACATCTTGTCGCCCGCGACCTCGATCGTATCACCCCAAAGGCCCCAGGCCTCCCCGGTGTAGAGAATGCCCGCATCGCCCATCGGACCTTCGAGATCCGGAAAGGCCATGTCGACGATCTCGGCCCCTGCCGCGCGCAGGCGGCCCAGCGCATCGGCGTATCCCTTGGCCACTTCCGGGCGCAGATCGTCCTGCGCAATGGTGGTCAGCTGCGCGAAACGACGCCCGGCCAGGCTCCCCGTCCCGCGCATATCCGGCCCGGCCCGGCCCTGCAGCGCGCCTAGAAGGGCCGCGGCATCCGTGACGCTGCGGGCAAGCGGACCCACCGTGTCGAACCGCTTGGCCAGCGGCACGGCACCATCGAGCGACAGGAGCCCCGACGTGGTCTTCAGCCCGACAAGGTCATTCCAGGCCGACGGCACGCGCACCGATCCCCCCGTGTCGGAGCCGATGCCCGCCGCCGCGAGCCCGAAAGCCACGGAGGCCGCAGCGCCAGAGGACGATCCCCCCGCGACAGCCCCTTCGTCGTTCACGCAAGGCGGCGTCTCCATCACCGGGTTCAGGCCCAGCCCCGAGAAGGCCAGCTCCGACAGATGCGTCTTGCCAAGGCAGACAAGCCCCATCGCCGTCGCGGCCTGCAAGACCTCCGCATCGCGGCTGGGCACCCGGTCCTTCAGCATGGCCGACCCGGCTTCAGTCACGATGCCCGCCGTATCGAACAGGTCCTTCCAGCTGACCGGAACGCCATCGAGGATCGAGCGACGCAAGCCCAGCCGCGCCCGTTCTGCAGCGGCCCGGGCCTCGGCGCGGGCGCGCTCATGGGTCACGCGGGCATAGATGCGGTCGCGGAACGGATGGGCGTCGATCTTGTCGAGAAACGCCTCGGTCAGCGCGACGGGGTCGATCTCGCCCGCCTCGATGCCACGGCCCAGTGCGACCGCCTCCATGCCTGTCCAATCCGTCATCCGCGCGCCCTTTCCTTGTCGCGGCCACGCTAGCGGCGCTGCGCCTCATGGACAATGCCACCACGCGAGGCATATTCGGCCCCATGAGCAATGATACCAATATCGCCATCGTCGGCGGCGGCCTCGCGGGTGGCGCCACGGCCCTCGCGCTCGCACAGGCGGGCCTGTCCGTCACGCTTCTGGATGCGGCCCCACGCGCGGTGCAGGACGATCCCGAGTTCGACGGCCGCAGCTATGCCATGGCGCTGGCCTCCACCCGGCTGCTGCGCAATCTGGGATTGTGGGACATCCTCGAGCCCGACGCCCAGCCCATGCGCGAGATCAAGGTCACGGATGGGCGCGTGGGCGATGCCGCCGTGGCGCTTGGCCTCCATTTCGACGCAGCCGAGCTGGAAGAAGGCCCGATGGGCTACATGATCCAGGACCGTTACCTGCGCCGGGCGATGCTGGACAAGCTCGATGCGACCCCCGGCATCGATCATCGGAACGACACGCGCGTCGTGGCGCAAAGCGTCACCGATCGGTGCGCGACCCTGACGTTTGCGGATGGCGGGCAGCTGACTGCCGATCTGATCGTCGGCGCCGATGGTCGCCAAAGCGGCACCGCGCAGCGCGCAGGCATCGGCCGGACCGGGTGGGATTATCCGCAGACGGCGCTGGTCTGCGCCATCGCCCATGAGTGGCCTCATCATGGCGTGGCGCATCAGCTCTTCCTGCCGTCGGGACCGCTGGCGATCCTTCCCCTGACCGGTAATCGCTCCTCCATCGTGTGGAGCGAGCGGCGCGGCCTCGCCGAGGAGATCAACGGGCTCTCCGATGCCGAATATCTCAGCGTTCTGCGCCCGCGCTTCGGAGATTTCCTGGGCAAGATATCCTTGGCGGGCGCGCGCTATACCTATCCGCTGAACCTGACGCTTGCACAAAGCTTCACCGCCCCGCGCGTGGCGCTCGTGGGGGATGCGGCCCATGGCATCCATCCCATCGCGGGCCAGGGCCTAAATGCCGGTCTGCGCGACGTGGCCGCCCTCGCCCATGTGCTGACTGCGGCCAAGCGACGGGGCGAGGCCTTGGGCAGCGATGCGGTGCTGGACCGCTACGCCCGCTGGCGCCGCTTCGACACCGCGGCCCTCGGGATCGCGACGGATGTGTTCAACCGGTTGTTCTCCAACGATTCGAGCCTGCTGCGCACCGCGCGCGATCTTGGTATGAAGGCGGTGAACAGCATGCCCGGTCTGCGCCGCAGCTTCATGCGTGAAGCCGCAGGGCTGACCGGCGATCTGCCCGACCTCATGGCAAAGGACATGACATGAACGACGCCCGCCCCATCGCCAATATTGATCATTGGGAGATGCGCTGCGATCTCGCCGCCGCGTTTCGCTGGGCCGTGCGGGAGAACCTGCATGAAGGCGTCGCGAACCATTTCTCGGTTGCAGTCAATGACAGCGGCACGCGCTTCTTGATGAACCCCAACCAGAGGCACTTTGCGCGCATCCGCGCCTCCGATCTCATCCTTGTGGATGCCGAGGATCCGGCGACGATGAAGGGCCCCGACGCCCCTGATCCCACCGCCTGGGGCCTGCATGGCGGCATGCACCGGCATGTGAGCTGGGCGCGCTGCGTGATGCATGTCCATTCGCCCTACGCCACAGCCCTCGCCTCGCTTGAGGATCCGACGCTGCCGCCCGTCGACCAGAACGCGACGATGTTCTACGACCGCGTGGTGATCGACCGCGATTACGGCGGACTGGCCTTCGAGGATGAAGGCGCGCGCTGTGCCGCGCAATTCACCGATCCCAAGGCGCGGGTGATGGTGATGGGCAATCACGGTATCCTCGTGATCGGCGATACCGTGGCCGAGACCTGGAACCGGCTCTACTACTTCGAACGCGCGGCACGTAACTACATGCTCGCGCTGCAGACCGGCCGTCCGCTCAAGGTGCTGAGCGCGGAGATCGCGGAAAAGACCGCGCGCGAGCTCGAATCTTATCCCGAACAGGACATCCGCCACTTGGCGGAGCTGCGCGCGCTTCTGGATGAAGAAGGCTCCGATTACGCGACCTGACGCTCAGCCGGGCCGCAGACCCGTTTCGACCAGCATGCCTTGCCGCTTGGCCTCATAGTAATAGCCCCGGGAATACCATTTGACAGCCGTGTCATAGGAGCCGTCCGACAGAAGCCAGGCGCCGCGCAGGTACTTCACCGCGTATTTCAGATTGGTTTCCGCATCGAGCAGGTCCGACGGCTGACCGCGAAAGCCCATCGTGCCCGCGGTCTCGGGCAGGATCTGCATCAGGCCGTAATAGGGCCCGTTCCGCGCCCAAGGCCTGTGCGTGCTTTCCCGCACGATCACGCGGTGCACCAATGGGCGGGGCACGTCATAGAAATCCGCGTATTCGTTGATCAGCGCGCGCAACTCCGGCGTTTCGTTCGGATGCAGCGGAATCCTGTCGGGGATGACCACGCTCTGGGTCTCGGGCTCCATCATCAGGAAGCCGCGGGTGGAAATGTCCGGCATCGAGACAGGCGCACAGGCGGACAGCAGAAACGCGGTCAGAAGACAGGGGGCAGATCGGCGCATCGGCGCACTCCAGGTGGTGAAGACAGGCCGACCTTTGCGCAGGGCGGTGCCGCTTGAAAAGGACGGAGATGCGGCCTCGGCGGGCCCTTGCCCAATCGCTTGCCAAGCGGCGCCGATCCGCGCAGGGTCGCGCCCATGACACAGATTTTGCTTTCCCTCGGTCACGGCTATTCCGCGCGGGCCCTTGCACGGCGCCTTCTGCCCCAGGGCTGGGAGGTGATCGGCACGACCCGCGATCCCGCCAAGATGGATGGTCTGCGCGCCACCGGCATCACCCCGATCCTGTGGGAGAAGGATGCCATCGAAGCGGCCCTGCTCCGCGCGACTCATCTGCTGATCTCCGCCGCACCCGGAGAGGATGGTGATCCCGCCCTGCAGCTCGCCCATGACGCGATCGCGCAGCGCGCGCCCCATCTCGACTGGGCGGGCTACCTGTCGACCACCGGCGTCTACGGCGATGCGGATGGCGCATGGATCGACGAAACCGCCCCTCTCGCGCCCACCGGCGCGCGCGGGCAGGCCCGCGTCGAAGCCGAAGCCGCCTGGTCCGCGATCCCGGACCTGCCCATGCATATTTTCCGCCTCGCGGGCATCTATGGGCCAGGCCGTGGCCCCTTTGCCAAGGTCCGCGCGGGGCGCGCGCAGCGCATCGTGAAACCCGGTCAGGTCTTCAGCCGCATCCATGTGGAGGATATCGCCCGCGCGCTTCACGCATCGATCGAAGCGCCCGATCCCGGCGCGGTCTACAATCTCTGCGACGACGAACCCGCCCCGCCGCAAGACGTCATCGCCCATGCAGCCAAGCTGCTGGGGTTGCCCGTGCCCCCTGAAGTGCCCTTCGCCGAGGCCGAGATGTCCGACATGGCGCGCAGCTTCTATGCCGATAACAAGCGCGTCTCGAATGCGAAGATCAAGGGCGATCTCGACTTCCGGCTTCTCTATCCCGATTACCGCGCAGGCCTCGCCGCTCTCCTGAAGGGCGAAGACGGGGCGCCCTAATTTGCCGCATCGGCTCCCGCCGGTGCCCGTGCCGGGCGCGCCCTGTCCGGCCCCGACCAAACTCGTGGCATCTTCACCTTTCCGAAGAAACGCGCGGGGTGTGAATTGGCGGCCTGCCGCCAAGAGAGGGGCAAGGCCCCTCTGACCGCCCGATGATCGGCACGATCAGCGGGCCAGAAATGCGCGCGGCACGCGCACATTCAGATAAGAAACAGTCGGATAAGTGACCCAGCGGATCAGGCGATCAGGCGCGCCGCCCCATCTGGGCGACACCCAGCGTCTCGAGCACCTTGGCCTCGATATCCGCCGCATTGAGCCCGGCCACGTGGTACATATCCGCAGGGCTCGCCTGGTCGATGAAGATATCCGGCAGCACCATGGAGCGGTACTTGAGCCCGGTATCGAAGACACCCGCCTCGGCCAGAAGCTGCGCGACATGGCTGCCGAAGCCGCCGACGGCGCCTTCCTCGATGCAGATCAACGCCTCATGCTCTGCGGCGAGTTTCAGGATCAGATCCCGGTCGAGCGGCTTTGCGAAGCGCGCATCGGCCACGCTGGGGCTGATACCCCGCGCCTCGAGCGCCTCTGCCGCCTCTGTCACTTCCTTGAGCCGCGCCCCGAAGGACAGAAGCGCCACCCGGCTGCCCTCCCGGATCATGCGGCCCTTTCCGATCTTCAGCACCTCGCCGCGTTCAGGCATCTCGACACCGACGCCCTCGCCACGCGGATACCGGAAGGCGATGGGCCCGTCGTCATGCGCCGCCGCCGTGGCGACCATGTGCTTCAGCTCCGCCTCGTCGGCCGCCGCCATCACGACAAAGCCCGGAAGGTTCGCAAGAAACGCCGTGTCGAAGGATCCCGCATGGGTCGCGCCATCCGCACCCACGAGTCCCGCACGGTCAATGGCGAACCGCACCGGAAGGCGCTGGATCGCCACGTCATGCACGACTTGGTCATAACCGCGCTGCAGGAAGGTCGAATAGATCGCCGCGAAGGGCCGCATGCCCCCCGCCGCGAGGCCCGCGGCGAAAGTCACGCCATGCTGCTCCGCGATTCCCACATCGAAGGTGCGCGACGGGTAGCGCTCGGCCATCAGGTTCAGCCCCGTGCCGTCCGGCATCGCCGCCGTCACCGCGCAGATGCGGCTGTCCTCGGAGGCCAGCTGCACCAGCGTTTCCCCGAAGACCTTGGTATAGGACGGCGCGTTCGACGGCGCTTTCTTCTGCTCGCCCGAGATGACGTCGAATTTCGCGGTGGCATGCCCGCGATCGGGCCGACCCTCTGCGGGCGCGTAGCCCTTGCCCTTCTGGGTCACCACGTGAATGAGGATCGGGCCATGCGCCCGCGCCTTCACGGTGCGCAGGACCGGCAGCAGGCTGTCCATGTCATGCCCGTCGATCGGGCCGAGATAGGAAAACCCGAGCGCTTCGAACAAGGTGCCGCCCACGGCCATGCCCTTGACCATGTCCCGCGCCCGCTTGGCGCCTTCGCGGAAGGGCTCCGGCAACAGCGACACCGCCCCCTTGGCGGCATCCTTCAGCGACTGGAACGGCGCCTCCGCGTAAAGCTGCGACAGGTAGGAGGACATCGCCCCCACCGGCGGCGCGATGGACATCTCGTTGTCGTTGAGGATCACGATCAGCCGCTTGCCCAGATGACCTGCATGGTTCATCGCCTCGTAGGCCATGCCCGCCGACATGGCGCCATCCCCGATCACGGCGATCGCATCGCCATGCCCGGTCTCTGACGCACCGCCCAGATCGCGCGCAGCAGCAAAGCCCAGCGCCGCCGAGATCGAGGTGGAGCTATGCGCCGCACCGAACGGGTCATAGGGGCTTTCGGAGCGCTTTGTGAAGCCCGACAAGCCGTCCTGCTGGCGGATCGTGCGGATGCGGTCACGGCGGCCGGTCAGGATCTTGTGCGGGTAGCTTTGATGCGACACATCCCAGATGATCTTGTCGCGCGGCGCGTCCCAGACCGCATGGAGTGCGACGGTCAACTCGATCACGCCGAGCCCTGCGCCCAGATGGCCGCCCGTTTCCGACACCGCCGAAATCGTCTCTGACCGCAGCTCGTCGGCCACCTGGCGCAATTCGCGGTCGGAGAACCCCTTGAGATCGGCAGGCACCTGGACCCGGTCAAGCAGCGGCGTTTGCGGTCGGTCGGACATGGGCGTTCGGCTCTCCTTGGCGTCGCGCCCTGTGCGGCGGACGCGGTCTCAGGTCTTGCGGGCGATAACGAAGCGTGCCGCGTCAATCAAGCCGCGCGCCTCTGCCCCGTAAGGAGATAGGGCGTCACAAGCGCTGTCCACCAGCTCGGATGCGCGCGTTTTTGCCCCATCAAGCCCCAGATGCGACACGAAGGTGGCCTTGCCGCGCGCCGCATCCTTGCCCGCGGCCTTTCCCATGGCCTGCGCGTCGCCCTCGACATCGAGGATATCGTCGGCGATCTGGAAAGCGAGTCCCAGCGCCTCGGCATAGGCGCGCATTGGCGCGGGGTTCGCGCCCGCAAGCCGCGCGCCTGCCTCCGCGGGCCAGACGATCAGCGCCCCGGTCTTGCCTGCCTGCAAGGCGGTGATCTCGTCCAGCGTCAGTGGCGTTGCCGCACTTTCCGCCGCGATATCGAGGGCCTGCCCCAGCACCATGCCCTCGGCCCCCGCGGCGCGCGCGAGGCTCAGCGCCAGATCGGCACGCACAGCCGCATCCGCATGGCATTCAGGCGAAAGACACATCTCGAAGCCCAGACTCTGAAGCGCGTCGCCCACCAGCACGGCGGTCGCTTCGTCCCATTTGCGATGCACGGTCGGCTGACCGCGACGCAGATCGTCGTCATCCATGCAGGGCAGATCGTCGTGTACGAGGCTGTAGGCATGGATGGCCTCGATCGCGAGCGCGGGGTTCAGGCCTCCCTCGATCCCGTGCAAGCGCGCGCTTTCCAGGGCCAGATAGCCACGCAGACGTTTTCCGCCTCGTACCGCATAGCGCATGGCATCGGTCACGGGCAGGCGCGGCGCGCGCGCGGCCCATGCGTCGAACCCGGCCTCGATCCGGGCCTGTGCCTGCTTCAGCCCGGCCTCGAACATCGCGGATTACTGCGGATCGACGGGCTTCGTGCCAGCGGGCTGTCCCTCGGCATCGAGGGTGATCGCCGCGACCTTCTCCTCGGCTTCCTTGAGCTTCTGCTCGCAGCGCTTCTTCAGTGCCGCGCCGCGCTCATAGAGCTTGATCGAATCCTCGAGCGGCACGTCGCCGCGTTCCAGCTGGCCCACGACCTGCTCGAGCGCGCGCATCGCGGCCTCGAAGCTCATCTCCTCGACGGGGGTGTCTGTGTCACTCATCGGCCTGCCTCCATCAACGCCGCCACATGCGCGGCCCCTGCTTCGCTCAGCGCCTGAAGATCATAGCCGCCCTCCAGTGTCGAGACCACGCGCCCGCTGCTGACCTCTGCCGCGATGGCGCAAAGCTGCTCGGTCACCCAGGCGAAATCGTCATTCTCCCAGTTGAGGTTGGCCAGCGGATCGGCGCGATGCGCATCGAAGCCCGCCGAGACGATGATCAGCTCGGGCGCGAAGGCCTTGAGACGCGGGAAGACGCGATCCTCGTAGACCGCACGCATGCGCGCGCCGTCCGAGCCCGGCGGCAGGGGGACGTTCAGCACATTGTCATGCGCGCCCGTCTCATGGGGCTCGCCGCTGCCCGGCCAGAGCGGCGATTGATGCGAGGAGACAAAAAGCGCGCGCTTCTCGTGCCACAGAAGGTCCTGCGTGCCATTGCCGTGATGCACGTCGAAATCCACCACCGCCACGCGCTCCAGCCCCAGAACGTCCAGCGCGTATTTCGCCCCGATCGCCGCGTTGCCGAAAAAACAGAAGCCCATGCTCTTCTGCCGCTCGGCATGATGTCCGGGCGGCCGCATGGCGACGAAGGCATTGGCGACCTTGCCGCCGACGACCATGTCCACCGCCTCGATCACGCCGCCCACGCCGCACCGCGCCGCCTCGAGGCTGCCCGGCGACAGGAACGTGTCGCCATCCACCTGGTGAAAGCCCCGCGCGGGCGCATGCCCTTCGAGCGAGCCGATATAGCTTGCCGGATGGCACCGCTCGATATCCTCGTCGCCCGCGATCTGCGCCGCGACGCGGACAAGGTCGAACCCGGCGAGCGCATGCAGAAGATGCTCGATCCGCGCGATCCGCTCGGGATGTCCCGGCGGCGTTTCGTGACGCAGCGCCGCGTCGTGGGTGATCAGTGCTGTTGCCATGAATGCCTCCGTCGGTCCCGCCGCAGGAAATCCCGAATAGACGCCGGGGACAACCGCGAAACGCCCAAGCCCTTTTTCACCTCCGCGTACCACCCATGGCGTGCAGAACCACGCCCTGTCACGACCGGACCGGAAATACCTCCAGAGAGCGCGAGAGACAGCGTCTCTCGCAGGCGCCGTCCCGGCTCGATGCCGGGGCGGCGCCTCGCCCGGTCAGACAATGACCCTCAATCGGGCGACAGCATGTACCCCGCGCCGCGCACGGTTTGCAGATAGCGCGGCTCCTTGGGATTGGCCTCGAGCTTGCGGCGCAGACGTGTGATCTGCACGTCGACCGCGCGCTCCTGCGCCTGCCCCTTGTCACGGCCCAGTTCTTCAACAAGCTGGTTGCGCGACAGGGCCGTTCCCGGCGTCTTGCAGAAGATCCGCATGAGCTGCGCCTCGGTCGCGGTCAGCCGCACCGGATCCTCGCCGCGCCACATTTCGCCGCGCTCCACATCGTATCGGATGGGCCCGAGCGAGATCACCTTGGGCTGCGCCGCCTCGGGCTCGACCTCGGGCATGCGCCGCAGGATCGCGTTGATCCGGAGCAGAAGCTCTTTCGGCTCGAAGGGCTTGGCGAGGTAATCGTCGGCGCCCGCCTCGAGCCCGGCAATGCGATCCTCGGTCTCGGCCCGGGCGGTCAGAAGCAGGATCGGCGTCGCGGAATTTTCCCGAATGAAGCGCGTCAGGCTCACCCCGTCCTCGCCCGGCATCATCACGTCGAGCACGATCAGGTCGAAATCGAGCCCGGTCAGGATCCGCCGCGCATGGCCTGCATCGCGCGCCGCCGAGACCAGAAACCCGTGCCGCATCAGGAATTTCTGCAACAGGCCCCGAATGCGCTCGTCATCATCGACGATCAGCAGATGTGCGTCGGGATCGCTCATCCCCGTCCCTCCCTCAGCGCGGAATATTGCCGCTTCATCTCGGGGTCCATCATCGCCTCGAGCACGCGCTTGAACCCCGACACGGCCTCCGGCCCCGCATCCCGGTAGGCCCTGCGCATCCGCGCGCGCTGCGCGTCCGACAGAGCGCGTTCCAGTTCGGCACCCTGATCCGTCAGGTAAAGATGCCGCTCGCGCTTGTCCGACCGCCCCACCCGGCTTTCGACAAGGCCATCCCCGATCAGCGTGCGCAAGACACGGTTCAGCGATTGCTTCGTGACCCCGAGGATCGACAAGAGGTTGTTGACCGTGGTCCCGGGCGCCCCATTGATGAAATGCAGCGCCCGGTGATGTGCGCGCCCGTAGGCATAATCGGCGAGGATGCGGTCGGGGTCGGCCGTGAAACCGCGATAGGCGAAGAACATCGCCTCGATCCCCTGACGAAGCTGATCGTCCGTCAGGAACAGCAGCGTCTCTCCCCCGATCGGAGAATTATGATCCGGTTCAGCCATGCCTGTCCCTTGCATTTTTCAGAACAGGTTAAGTCAGTCTTGTTGACATTCCAAGATCGCAATGATAGCGAATCTCAGTTTTTGTGAAATTTTATGTCCGTTTCGGACGTAACTTACGCAACTTATGGAAATTGCACGGATGTGCGCAAAGGGAGTGAGCCCAATGGCCGGAGCATATGACGACCGCGACGGAAAAATCTGGATGGACGGCCAGCTGGTCGACTGGCGCGCCGCCAATGTGCATGTGCTGACCCACGGGTTGCACTACGCAAGCTCCGTCTTCGAGGGCGAGCGCGCCTATAACGGCAAGATCTTCCTCTCCCGCAAGCATTCCGAGCGGCTGCATTTCTCCGCAGGCGAGCTCGATTTCGAGATCCCCTATTCGGTCGACGAAATCGAGAAGGCCAAGGCGGAAGTGCTCGCGGCCAACGGCTTTACCGACGCCTATGTGCGCGCAGTCGCCTGGCGCGGCGCGGGCGAGGATATGGGCGTCGCCGCCAAGAAAAATCCCGTCCGTCTCGCCATCGCGGCCTGGGAATGGGGCAGCTATTACGGCGATGCGAAAATGAAGGGCGCCAAGCTCGACATTTCCAAGTGGAAGCGCCCCTCGCCCGAGACGATCCCGGTCCATGCCAAGGCCGCGGGCCTCTACATGATCTGCACCACGTCGAAGCACGCGGCCGAGGCCAAAGGCTGCTCGGACGCGCTGTTCATGGATTATCGCGGCTACGTGGCCGAGGCGACGGGCGCCAACATCTTCTTCGTCAAGGACGGCGAAGTGCATACACCGCTGCCCGATTGCTTCCTCAACGGGCTGACGCGCCAGACCGTGATCGGCATGCTCGAGGAGCGCGGCGTCAAGGTGCATGAGCGCCACATCATGCCCGAGGAGCTGGAAGGCTTCGAGCAATGCTGGCTGACCGGCACCGCCGCAGAGGTCACCCCCGTTGGCCAGATCGGCGATTACCACTTCGAAGTGGGCGCCCTAACCCGCGATATCGCACAAAGCTACGAGGATCTCGTCCGCGCCTGATCCTCGACGTTTGGCAGGAACGCACGCCCGGTTTGCAAGAACCGGGCGTTTCCTTTTGCCGCTGCGGGAACTATTCCACCGCTCAATTGTATACAGAATAGACGAAGGAAGGAGGACCCGATGGAGGGTCTCGACACATCGACGCTTCTGACATTGGCTGCGGTTGCCGCGGGCTCCGGCATCGTCGGCGGCACGCTGGCGGGTCTCCTGGGCGTGGGCGGCGGCATCGTCATCGTGCCGGGCCTCTACCTGGCACTGTCGCTGACCGACATGGACCCGGCGCTGATCATGCAGGTCGCGGTCGGCACGTCGCTGTCGACCATCGTCTTCACCTCGATTTCGTCAAGCTGGGGCCATTACAAGAAGGGCTCCATCGATTTTGCCATTCTGAAGCTCTGGGCGCCTGCCATCCTCGTCGGTGTCGTGATCGGCTCCATCCTTGGCGGGCTCGTCTCGGGCTATGTGCTGATCGCGGTCTTCGCGGTGGTGGCCCTCGTCGTTGCGGGCAACATGATCCTGCGCAACCCGTCGCCCGAAGTGGCGCCGCGCAGCTTCTCTAAGCCTGTCTGGGCAGGGTTCGGCGTCTTCGCGGGCGGCGTCTCGGCGATGATGGGCATCGGCGGCGGCACCGTCTGCGTGCCGCTCCTGAACTTCCTGGGCTACGACATCCGCAAGGCCGTGGGCACGTCGGCGGCGATCGGTTTCCTGATCGGGCTGCCGGCCTCGATCATCTACGTCATCACGGGCTGGGGCGCGGATGGCCTGCCGCCCTTCTCGCTTGGCTATGTCAACGTGCTGCTCGCGGTGCTGATCATCCCGCTCTCGACGCTGTTCGCCCGTGTCGGTGTGGCGATTGCCCATGCCATCCCGCCCCGCGCGCTGCGTCTGACCTTCGGGATGTTCCTGTTGATCACCGCCGTGCGGATGGGGATGGATCTTCTGTCGGGCGCGGTGTGAGCCGTTCGGAGTGAAGGCTTCGGCCTAGGCGGCTTACACGTCGACATCCGAATAATCGCGCCCAGACTCGACGCGCACACCCAGCGCCCGCAAGGCCTCCATCGCTTCGGCATCGCGGTGATCCGCGCCCTCACCCGGTTCGCGAAAGATCGCCCGGATGATCCGCCCGGGATGCCGCTCTGCCGCTGCCAGATAGACCGGCGGGTCATGCTGGCCGGTATCGCCCACCAGCACAAAGGGCAGGCCCGGATTGGCCGCGAGGATCGCGTCGATGGCCGAGCCCTTGTGATCGCCATGGGTGCCGGAGATAAACTGCGTCTTGGACAGGCCCAGATCGCGCAGGAAGATCGGCGCTTTCGGCATGTCGAAGCGCTGGAAGATCCGCACGAGAAAATGGTGCAGATTCCAGGGCGATGAGGACACGAAAAAGACGGGCGCGCCCGCCGCTCGGAAGCCCTTCATCAGATCGACCGCATCGGGGAATATCTGCCGGGTGAGCGCATTGCCCGTGAGCGACGTCCAGAGGTTGCGCAGGAGCGAATAGGCCCCGGTCTCGAGCACCGTGTCATCGATGTCGGAGATCACGCCGAAGGGCGCGTCGGGGGCCACGACCAGAGCTTCAAGCTGCCGCCCCTCGCCGTCGAGCGTCACGTCGAAGACGACCCAGCCCGGCGCGGCATCGCCCCGGGGAAGGTGCAGGTCGAAATACCCCTCCTCGTCGGTCAGCGCCTCGGTGTCGCCGCAGCGCACCGGCACCGCCGCCACCTCTTTCGTGAGAAAAAGCGACACCATCTGACGCAGGTTCGTCCACCACGACCCGTCGGGATCAGGCGCGGTGCGCCGCAGCGCTGTCAGCACACGCCCCCGGAGGATGATCTCCGAGGGCGTGGCGTAGCCAAGATAGGGGTCGATGACGAGGTCCGCGCGCCGCCGCGCGGGCCTCAGACGGTCGAGCGCGCGCTCAACGGGATGAAGGACCCGTGCGAGCCGTGCCTTGACCATGTCAGCTCGGGCTCAGACCGCGCAGACGCTCAGACCGGCGGCGCAGCACCTCGACCGTCGCCAGAAGCGCGATGGAGATACAGACGAGGATCGTCGCCGCTGCCAGAATGGTGGGCGAGATCTGTTCGCGCAGACCCGTGAACATCTGCCAGGGCAGCGTTTGGAGCTCGGCCGAACCGATGAAGATCACCACCACCACTTCATCGAACGATGTGATGAAAGCGAAGAGACCGCCCGAGATCACACCCGGCAGGATAAGTGGCATCTGCACCTTGAAGAACGTCCGCACCGGGTTCGCGCCCAGGTTCGCGGAGGCCCGCACAAGCGATTTGTCGAAGCCCACAAGCGTCGCGGTCACCGTGATGATGACGAAGGGAATGCCCAGCACCGCGTGGGCCAGAACGACGCCCCAATAGGTGCCGACGATGCCGATCTTCGAGTAGAAGAAGTACATGCCGGTGGCCGAGATGATCAGCGGCACGATCATCGGCGAGATCAGGATCGCCATGATCGCCTGACGTCCCGGCACGTGGCTTTGCGACAGGCCAATGGCCGCGAGCGTGCCCAACGTCACCGAGATCAACGTCGCAACCGGCGCCACGCGCACCGAGTTCCAGACAGCGCTCGTCCATTCGGGGTTGGTCAGGAAGTCGCGGTAATGCTTCAGGCTGTAGCCCTCGGGATCGAGGCGCAGCATCTCCGGCGTGAAGGTGAAGAAGTCCTCGGCGTTGAACGACAGCGGCATCACCACGAGGATCGGCGTGATGAGGAACACGAGGATCGCGCCGCAAAGAACGCGGAAGGCGTAATGCCACAGCACCTGACCGCCGGTCAGATAGGGCACCAGCTTTTCGCGGTAGCGACGGCGCCCGATCCAGTAGATGAACCAGCCCAGGAACCAGCCGAAGAGGCCAAGCACGATGGCCCCCGGCAGGCCGCCGAAGACGAAGCCCGCGACGAGGAAGATGGCGATGAGACCGTATTTGAAGGTCTTCTCCATCTCTGTGCCCAGAAACTTCATCGCGGCCACGGTAAGTGCCGCGCAAATCACGCCCCCGAGGACGATGCCCATAAGGCCCGACCCTTGGGATGTGCCGACGAACAACCCGAAGAAGGCGCCCGCGGCCCCGACCACCCCGGCAGAGAAACCAAGCGGCTGGGTCTTTGCTTCGGTCAGTACAACCTCACTCATGGCTCAGCCTCCCAGCTTGACGTTGTCGATGCCGACGATCCGGTCATAGGCCCAGTAGAGCACCAGGACGACCACCAGAAGGATCGAGCCGAGCGCGGCCGCAAGGCCCCAGTTGAGCGATGACGAGATGTGATAGGCGATCCGGTTCGAGATGAAGGTACCCGTCGTACCGCCCACGATCTCCGGCGTGATGTAGTAGCCGATGGACAGGATGAAGACGAGGATCGAGCCCGCGCCAATGCCCGGCACCGATTGCGGGAAATAGACCCGCCAGAACGCCGTCGTGTTGGTCGCGCCCAGCGATTTCGCCGCGCGGACGTAGGAGGGCGGGATCGTCGACATCACCGAATACATCGGCAGGATCATGAAGGGCAGCAGGATATGCGTCATGGCGACGATCGTGCCGAACTGGTTGTTGATCATGACCAATCGGCTCTCATCCGCGACGATGCCCAGCCAGACGAGGACATCGTTGATCACCCCCTGTTGCTGCAGCATCACCTTCCAGGCCGAGGTCCGCACCAGAAGCGACGTCCAGAACGGCAGTAGGACGAGGATCATCAGAAGGTTCGCCGTGCGCGCGGGCAGGTTCGACAGCAGGTACGCCACCGGATAGGCCAGCGCGATACAGCTGAACGTGATAACCAGCGACATGAAGAGCGTACGCTTGAACAGGAGGCCATAGATCCGCTCATCCGCGTCGCGGAGCGCCGGACCATCCGCGGTCTTCTGCATGTCGACCGCGTTCAGGAAGTAGCCCGAAGTGTAATCGGGCGAATACATCTGCAACGTGGTCCAGGTCTCGACCGAGCCCCAATCCTCGTCGATCTCAAGCATGCCTTCCTTGAAGTTCACGCTCTCGAAATCGGCGACTGCCGCGTCGGCTTCCTTCAGAAGCGCCGCTTGCGGGCCGTTATAGCCCGACACGTCCGCTTCCATCAGGTCGTAGTAGAGCGCCGTATGGACAAGACCCCACGGCTCTTCCTCGAGCGGGCTGTCCTCATCCTCGGTCTGGGCGAAGCGCGCGAAGGTCTCGTAGGTCGCGGCGGTGCGCGGCAGAAGCTCCAGCATCTCGTCGCGGACCCGGAAGGCGGGCATGCGGCCTTCCATCTCGGCGGCGTCGAACTCTTCCTGATCGACGATCCAGTCGGGCTCGCCCATCAGTTCGGCCCAGGGACGCGCCTCGTCCCAGGCTTCGTTCATGTCTTCGAACTGATCGAGATAGACATCCGAGATATCGTCAAGACTGCGTCCGGAGCGGCGGAACAGCGACGACATGCCGGTCTGTTCGTAGTTCAGACGCGTGCCGAGGCGGGTGTGTTCCTTGCGGGCCTCGGCGATGAAGAGATCGTAGTAGAGCGCCTCGAAGGTCTGTTCGTCCGGCGCCTCACCCGAATTGGCATCCCATTCGCCGATGCGCGCGGCCGTGCGCGGCAGCGTCTCGGAGACGATCTGGTTCTCGACGGAGCGGAACAGCATGTCGCCGATGGGCGCGATGAAGGTCACCAATACGAAGATCAGCAGCGGCGCCACCAGCATCAGCGCGCGGGCTTTCTGGATGCGTAGCGAGCGGGCCAGCGATTTCTTGAGCGGCGTGCCGTCGGCGGCCAGCATCGGTGCTCCGGCTTCGCGATCCGCCTGATCGGCGCGGCGGGCCTGATCGGGCGTCGGCCCGGCGGTCGAAGCGGGATCGTTGGTTGCGTCTGTCATGGCTCAGGCCCCCTCTGCGAGGATGATCGTGCTTGTTGCAGTCCGACGCCGGATATCGGCGACCTCCTGATAGGCGGGATCGTTATAGGCGGTCCGCGCCGCCTCGAGACTTGGGAATTCTATCACGACGTGCCGGTTTTCGGAGCGTCCCTCGACCACCTCGGACTCGCCGCCGCGAACGATGAAGCGTCCGCCATGGCTTTCGAGGATCGGTGTGTCGCGCTCGACGTATTCCCGGTAGGCGTCGGGGTCGTTCACCGTGATATGCGCGATGATGTAACCTTTGGGCATACGGCCCTTCCCATCCCTGTTGTCTCGGCGCTTTGCGCGTCCGTTTGTTCTTGGGGTGGAGACCGGGCGACGGGCCGCCCGGCTCCGGAACTTGAAAGGTCCGGGCGATCAGACGCCCGAACCCAAGCCGCAGATTACTGCGCCAGCCAGGACTGGAACTTCGCGTCGATGTCGTCGCGGTAGTCAGCCCAGAACTCGTAGTTGTAGAGGAACGTGTTCTGCGAGTTGGCCGGATCGGTCGGCATGTGCTGCTTCATGTCCTCGGGAACGAGCGGTGCGGAGGATGCACGCGCGGGGCCGTAGGAGATGTACTTGGCCTGATCCGCCAGACGCTGCGTGTCGGTTGCGAACTTCACGAAGTCCAGCACGCGGTTCAGACGCTCTTCGGGCAGATCGGCGGGGATGATCCAGCCGTCGAGGTCGAAGACCTGCGCGTCCCACATCATGCCGACGGGCTGGTCCTGCTCCTCGATGACCGAGAAGAGACGACCGTTATAGGTCGAACCCATGAAGATTTCGCCGTCTGCCAGAAGCTGGGGCGTGTCCGCACCGGCCGACCACCAGATCACTTCGTCCTTGATGGTGTCGAGCTTGGCGAGCGCCTGGTCCTGACCTTCTTCGGTGGCCAGCACGTCATAGACGTCTTCCTTCGCAACACCGTCGCAGAGCAGAGCCCACTCGACGTTGTTGATCGGACGCTTCTCGAGCGCGCGCTTGCCCGGATACGTCTCCAGGTCGAACACGTCACAGATTTCGGTCGGCGCGTCGACGCCCTCCGGAACCATGTCGGTGCGATAGCCGAAGGTCGTGGAGTAGACGATCTGCGGAATGTAGCAGTCGGAGACGATCAGGTCGCCGAAATCGTCGGACGCATCGGTGCCGTCGGGCGCCGCTGCGAGGATCTCGTCGTGATCGACTTCCATGGCCAGGCCTTCGTCACAAAGACGAATGGCGTCAGCGGCCACGACGTCGACGAGGTCCCAGGTCACGTTGCCTGCTTCGTTCATCGCACGCAGCTTGGCCACGGCTTCAGCGGAGCTTTCGTCCCAGCTGACCGACACGCCGTCGTTCATTTCGAGGTAGGGCTCGACATAGGCCTGCTGCTGGCTGGACTGGTATGCACCGCCCCAGCTGACCAGCGTCATGCTGTCTGCCATGTTGCCGTGACCTGCGGCGAATGCGGCTGCACCGCCCACCGTCAGTGCCGTGGTGGCAAGAAGCGTTTTCGAGAACTTCATAGATAGTCTCCCTAGAGTAACATCCCGTTTTTTCGTTGTGAGGGGTCCGCGGGTCACGGGGTCGACCGTCGAACCCTCATTGCACCCCCGGCAAGCGCAGATGCGCCACCGGGGTATTCCGGCCTCACGCGTCGAGCGCGCGGCAATCTTCCTGCAACCAGCCGATCTCGATCTCCTCGCCGGGTCTGAGCCTGCGCTGATCGGGGGCGTTGCGGGTCTTGATGACGAAATCCTCGTTCCCGGCCACGGAAAGCCGGGTGCGGAAGATATCGCCCATGTAGACGAATTCCTTCACGGTCGCCTTCAACAGATGCGCGTCTTCCTTCAGGCGCTCCTTGTTGAACTCAACGCGTTCCGGGCGGATCGACACTTTCGTGCGCTCCCCCTTCTTGGAGACGTTCACCGGCACCGCGTCGATGATGTCGCCCGAGTCGAGCTTGACCACGCAGCTGTTGCCGTTGATCTCCTCGACCACGCCTTCGAGCGTGTTGTTCTCACCGATGAACTGCGCAACGAAGCTGTTCTGCGGCTTTTCGTAAAGCTCATCCGGCGGGGCGAGCTGCTGGATACGGCCGTCGTCGAACACGGCGACGCGGTCCGACATTGTCAGCGCTTCGGTCTGGTCGTGGGTCACGTAGACCACGGTGATCCCGAGATCATGCGCCAGCTTGGTGATCTCGAACTGCAGGGTCTCCCGCAGCTGCTTGTCGAGCGCGCCGAGCGGTTCGTCCATCAGAACCAGCTCCGGCTCGAACACGAGCGCCCGGGCGAGCGCCACGCGCTGCTGCTGACCACCGGACAATTGCGCCGGGCGACGGCCCCCGAAGGCGCCCATCTGCACCATGTCGAGCGCGCGCTTGATCTTCTTCTCACGCTCCGACTTGGAGATGTTGCGCACTTCAAGTGGGAAGGAGAGGTTCTCCGCAATCGACATGTGCGGGAACAGCGCGTAGTTCTGGAACACCATCCCGATGCCGCGCTTGTGCGGGGGGATGTTGTTGATCGATGTGCCGTCGAGCTTGATCTCGCCGTAGGTGGCTGTCTCGAACCCCGCCAGCATCATCAGGCAGGTCGTCTTGCCCGAACCCGAGGGTCCGAGCATCGTCAGAAACTCGCCCTTCGGCATGGAGAGGTTGAGGTCTTTCACGACAAGCGTTTCGCCGTCGTAGCTCTTCTGCACTCGTTCGAACGCGA